>CALUGI010000001.1 GCA_944320135.1 uncultured Phocaeicola sp.
GCCAAGTAATCTACCGGGCACAAGTCGTTAATACCTACGATCTGGATGTCGTTTCTGCTCTGAGCAGCACGGAATACGAAACGGCCGATACGACCGAAACCGTTAATACCTACTTTAATCATTTTGTTTAACTTTAAAAGGTTTTATAATAACTTTATAAACACTCTCTTGTCTCCCAGCCAGTGTCCTTTTTCCTGACTGCGATGCAAAAATAAGGAATTCTTTTCAAAGGCCATCACGAAAACAATAAAAATTGATTAAAACATCACCCCCGGACACCTTTATTATATAGAAAAAGAGAAAATTGCAACAGGATTGAAATCGAACTGTTAAATTGCAATCTCAGCATTTCAAATCGAATTCTTTCTTTGACCGGACGCCCCTGTCTCTGCGGCAGGCGGGCGCATGAAATATTGAAAGCGGCGCATAAAAAAAGAACGCCGGGGCATTTTGCAGCAAACGCCCCGACGTTTATAAAAATCTCCGCACTGTTTTTTCCTTTTATTCTGCGGTCTCGTCCGCCTTCTCATCCACAAACTCCGTTTCTCCGCTCTCCGCAAGCAGGTTATACCATTGGATGAGTTTCTTTATGTCGCTCGAATGAACGCGGTCGCGGTCGTAGTTGGGCAGCACTTCCGCCATGAAGGCATGAAGTTCGGCGGCAGAAGCCTTCCTGTAGTCAAGCGTTACGGTTCCTCCGTTCTCTTTCTTCTTCACAGCCTCAAGCACTTCTCCCAACGGCACTTCTTCCGCATCCGTATACATGGCGATATCGCCCAATGAAATCACCTTGTCGCTTCCATAGACGGGCATCCTTCTTTTGTCTGCGCCCACCGATTCGACAATCAGCATATTCCTTCCCTGCGAAATCAACTTATACAAACCGGGCTTGCCGGAGATTGACAAAATAGTCTTCAACATAATCTTGTTTTTTCTAAAGGTTAATCTTATTCATTTTTCAGCGGACAAAAATACAATGCCCGCACGACATACACAACTATCGAAGTTCTTTTCTCCCTACAAGCGACAGAAGAATGCGGTCTATTTGGGGAGCAAGCGGAGCATCGCCGTCGTTGACGACTACAAAATCCGCTTTCCTGCGCTTTTCTTCATCGCTGTCTTGCGCCGCCATTCGTGCGCGAACTTGAACTTCGGCAGCGTTGTCGCGTTCCATCGCCCGACGGATGCGCAACGGTTCGGGCGCCCAAACTGCCAACACTTTGTCGACAGCCCGATCGAATCCGGATTCAAAAAGGATAGCGCTTTCCATTCCGGCCAACAGGCAGCCTTTCCGTTCCAAAGATTCTGCCCAGTGCAGGAAATCATTGAACACGCAAGGATGGATAATAGAGTTGACCTTGCGGGCATTTGCCTCGCCGGAAAAAAGATACGAAGCCAGCAACGGCTTGTTGAGACTCCCGTCGGGCGCATAGACTTCCTTGCCCAACAAGTCTGCAAGCCCCTTACGGATAAGAGGGTGCGATACGGCAAGCTGCTTCGCCCGGCTGTCAGTGTCATAAAGCGGCATCCCCCTCTGCACCAGAAGGGCGGCCACGTATGATTTGCCGCTGCCTATCCCTCCTGTTATTCCCAACCTAATCATCTTTGCCGGAATTGTCCGAATGCCCCGGCTGTTGCTCGATCAAGTAGTCCACCGAAGCCGGATTCATGCGTATATGGTTGACAAAATCGGGCGACCTCTTGACAGTCAGACTGATTTTGTCCGACTTGTTCTTGAGCAGTTCTTCGTAAGAAACGCAAATGAAGAAGTCGTCAGCCGTCACCCTTCTGAAATTTTTCAAACCGACCTGAAACGTCACCTGTACCCTTGAAGGAAACGTTCGGAGCACTTTTCCTGAAGGAAAGTTCAAACCTACAACCGGTATTTCAAGCGTTTTCTCCGAATACATGTCGGCATATACCGTAAGGTCGGTTGCAGCAGGCACGAATTTCGCTCCCCTTATCTGCTGGAGAGGCAAGTGCCGCCTCACCGTATCCGTCACATTCTCCAAACTGAACGGGCGGGTGTAAGCCACGGACAACGATTCCAATATGTCTTTCGGCGCGAAAACCACTACCGAATCGGGAGACAATCGGGTCTCGCTCACATAATATTGCCGCCCGGCTACGACGCTTCCGTTGACGGCCACCGGAACCTTCTTCGCTTCACCGTGCGAATAAATGAAATCGACAGTGTCCGGACGAACGGCAACCAACCGTGTCGTGTTGTTCAACTGGGAAGCGACTTTCTTCACCACATCGGCAGTCGGAATACACACATGCCCCCCTCCTTGTTCCGCCTTATAGTCATTGAAACTGAAGACGACGGGAAAGAACGTGCGACCGAGCATATAGTTCAAAAGCACCGTCCCTCTGTCTTCTACCCTCACCCTCACTTCATCAGGTATCTCCGAAGTCATCACGATTTCTTTAGGGACGTCTTTCAAGCGCAAGGGAATTTTAAACTCAGCCTGATACTTGTCGTTCAACGTCTGCAAAAGCCAAAAGCAGAACGCGACGAGGACAAAAAACAAAAAAACCAGAAACTCCCTGCTCGCTGCGCTGAGCAGAAAGTTTCTGATTCTCCTGTAAACGATACAATAATATCTCTTTATGTCCTTTTTGTCGAACATAATCGGAAAGATTATCTTCCGGCCTGAGCCTGCGCGTCAGGATAAATGGAGTTTTTGTCGATTTTGATTTTCACGCTGGGAGCCACTTCCACAATCACGGCATTGTCTTCGATTTCCTTAATCTTTCCGTAGATGCCTCCTGCCGTGATTACCGACTGGCCTACTTCGAGACCTTTACGGAACTTCTGTATTTCTTTCTGCTTCTTGTTCTGCGGACGAATCATGAAGAAATACATAATGGCGAAAATGGCCACCATCATAATGATGAAGGAGTAATCTCCCCCGCCTTGTGCCTGCAACGCTACAGTTAACAAATTCATACGTTTTTTCCTTGATTTAGATTAATACTTGTTCTGTCAATTCTCAATTCTTGATCAGCTTGTTTTCCTTTTTCAGCCGCTTCACAATCCCGTCCAACGTGCCGTTGATGAAACCTCCGCTCTTGGGAGTGCTATACAGCTTGGCTATTTCCACATATTCGTTCAAAGAGACGTTGATCGGGATGTTCGGGAAACTCAGAATTTCCGCCAAAGCGATTTGCATCACCACCACATCCATCACCGCTACGCGGCTCAAATCCCAGTTTTTGGAGTTCTCACTGATCAGATGTCGGTAATAGTCCGCATTCAGAATTGTGCGACGGAACAGGCGGCGGGCGAAATCCTGGTCTTCTTCGTCCTTGAATTCCGGCAAAAGTTCCTGGTTCTCCCCGTTCTCCGGAGCAAAACGCTTGATGGTTTTCAACACGAACGTGTCTACAATCTCCTTGTCGTCGTTCCAATACAGACTTTGGTCTTCAAGCACATCGTCCAAAGCGGCATTGTTGAACACAAACTTCTTGTAGAGCTTCCGCCACAACTCGCGGTCTTCAGCATAAGAAGAAGTCTCGGCAGCCATGTACTCCTTATATATATCGCTCTGCATAATCTGCTCGCAAAAGCTCTTGATGAAGTCCGGCTCGTTGTCCCACGTCTTCTTTTGAGACGACACAAATTCGTTCAGCTGCTTGTTCGCCTCCAGCTGGGCTATGAAACGGTTCTCTACAAACTTCATGTTCGGGCACAGGTCTTCCTTGGTCGGAATCACCTTATGCTTGGCCGCATCGATACGCTTCGCTGCATAGCGGGTCACTTCCACCATCAGAAGCAGAAGATAGTTATACAAGTCATACGCTTTCGACAGGCTGAAGAACAGCTCTTTTTCTGCCGTATCCAGATTTTTGCCACCATTCTGATAATATGCGTATATTATCTGAACTATTTTAAGACGAATAAGAACTCTATTAATCATATTTAAACTAAATGTTATTTTCAGGTCTGCAAAAGTACACAAATTTCTTATACGCAACCCCACCGCCGGACTTATTTTTTCTTTTTTTATGAATCTGCAGTTCCTGCCTTGCCCCTCCGCAAGTTTCGGAAAACGCCCGCACGTTTTCGGCAAAACGTCCCCGCCTTTTTCCGGAACGCTTCGGGCTTTTTTCAGGTATTTGAGATTTTTAGTCTGCATATCCTTTGCGCTTAACAAAAAAATCAGCAATTTTGAGGCGATTTTTAAGCAATGAAAACTATGGAAGAACTGAAGAAGAAAGCAACAAACGAGACAGACAAAGAAATCGTCTTTTCAAAGGCTATCAAAGCGGGGAAACGCATCTATTATCTTGACGTGAAAAAAAACCGGAAAGACGAAATGTTTCTGGCCATCACCGAAAGCAAGAAAATAGTTCTCGGCGAAGGCAGCGAACCGCAAGTCAATTTCGAGAAGCACAAGATATTCTTATATAAGGAAGACTTCGAGAAATTCGTAAACGGACTGCAAGAAGCTATCCGATACATCGAGCAGGAACAAGGCCCCATCGCCGGAGAAACCCGCATAGCCGACTGTGTGGAGCTTAGCGGAAAAGCCCCTGCAAGCGATGCGAACGAAATCAAAATCGACATCGACTTTTAGTTTTTCGGAAAAAGTGTTTGAGATATAAAAACAAACGACTAACTTTGCACCGCTTTTTTTAGAATCATCGTGTGAACGACCACATCGTGTGATGGCGAATTGAGCAAAACTTAATTTAGAGTAACACAAAAAATTAAAAACATGAAATCAATTGAAGTAAAAGGTTCTCTGAGAACGGAAACAGGCAAGAAGGCTACGCGCGAACTGCGCAAGAACGATTCCATCCCCTGCGTGCTTTACGGATCACAAAAGGATGAAAACGGAAAAGTCATCAACACGCACTTTATGGTGACGAACGAAGCGGTGCGCAAACTGGTATATACTCCGCACATCTACGTGGTTGACCTGAACATTGACGGCAAAGTGACGAACGCTATCATGAAGGATATCCAGTTCCATCCCGTTACTGACAAAATCTTGCACATGGACTTCTATCAGATTGACGAAGCGAAACCCATCGAAATGGACGTACCTGTCCAGCTGGAAGGCTTGGCAGAAGGCGTGAAGGCCGGCGGAAAGCTGTCGTTGCAGATGCGCAAGCTGAAAGTGAAAGCATTGTTCAACGTAATTCCGGAACGCATCGTCATTAACGTAACGAACTTGGGATTGGGCAAGACCGTCAAGGTAGGCGAACTGAACTACGAAGGTTTGGAACTGCTGAACGCAAAAGACGCTGTCGTTTGCGCTGTCAAACTGACCCGCGCGGCTCGTGGAGCACAGGCTGCCGCAGCAGCAGGAAAATAATCTTTCCATCTACTAAAATCCTCTTTGATTTTCAATGAAATACTTGATTGCAGGATTGGGGAATATCGGTGAAGAATACCGCGAAACCCGCCACAACATAGGATTTATGGTATTGGACGCCCTCGCAAAGGCGTCCAATATTGTTTTTAGCGACAAGCGTTACGGAGCCGTAGCCAACATGTCGCTGAAAGGCCGGCAGTTAGTGCTGCTCAAGCCTTCCACCTACATGAACCTGAGCGGCAACGCAGTGCGCTATTGGATGCAGCAAGAAAAAATACCTTTGGAGAATCTTCTGGTAGTTGTAGACGACTTGGCTCTTCCGTTCGGCGCGCTCCGCCTGAAAGGAAAAGGAAGCGATGCAGGACACAACGGCCTGAAGCACATAGCGGCTACATTGGGCACACAAAACTACGCCCGCTTGAGGTTCGGCATCGGGAACGACTTTCCGAAAGGCTGCCAGATAGACTACGTGCTGGGGCATTTCGGAGAAAACGAGCTGAAGCTGATGCCCGAACGTTTGGAAACGGCCGGCGAAGCGGTCAAGGCATTCTGCTTAGCAGGGCTCAGCAACGCAATGAACCAATTCAACAACAAATAAGCAAAATCCAAACGTTATGCCTGAAGCGAGAATAGACAAATGGATGTGGGCGGCAAGGATATTCAAAACGCGCACCATTGCGGCGGAAGCCTGCAAGAAAGGGAGGGTTTCAATCAACGGAGCGCAAGCGAAACCGGCCAGAACGGTCAAGCCGGGCGACGTGATACAGGTGAGGAAACCGCCCGTCACCTATTCATTCAAGGTATTGCAAGCCATTGAGAAGCGGGTGGGAGCAAAATTAGTGCCCGAAATCATGGAGAACGTGACGACTCCCGACCAATACGAACTGCTGGAAATGAGCCGCATCAGCGGATTCATAAACCGGGCGAAGGGAACAGGACGTCCCACGAAGAAAGACAGAAGGGATTTGGACGAGTTCTTTACCCCCGAATCCGACGACTTCGATTTCGACTTTGACTTCGAAAATGATGAAGACGGCAACGACTGACCTTTTAAGATAACGCCGCAACAAAAGGCGGCGGAAATTCACAAAAAACGCCTGCGCGTTCCAATCGGGACGCGCAGGCGTTTTTCTTTCCGTTACAGATACTTCCGCACCGCTTCAATCATCTCCCGATACTCCGCATCCGTCAGATACACCTTTCCCGGATTCATCTGGAAAGTTCCCCCGTAGTCGGGGCCGTCCACATACTTCGGAGCCAGATGGAAATGCAGGTGCGACAACTTGTCACTGTAAGCGCCGTAGTTGATTTTTTCCGGATGGAAAGCCTTGTCCATCGCACGGGTTACGCGCACCACGTCGGCCATAAAAGCATTGCGGTCTGCATCGCTCAACTCGTTCAGGTCGTTCACATGGTCTTTGTACGCCACCAAGCAACGGCCTCTGTAGGTCTGCTCCTTGAACAGAAACACGCGCGAAACGCTCAGCTGCGCGATTTCAATCATCAAGTCGTGTAAAGCCTCGTTGTTCTGACAGTACAGACAATCTTTCGGGTCACTCTTCATCGTCATCCTCCTTTTTCAATATTAACGGTTCGTTTGCTGCAAACAATTTCTCCAAATCGTCTTTCTCCCCTACCACCCACACGATGTCTCCTTCATTGAGAGGAAGGTTCACGTCGGGCTTGTGAAGCGAATCTTCCGACTTCAGCTCGATTCCCACCACCAGGCACCGATACTTTCCACGGATGCCGCATTCGCGGATGGTGCGTCCGAGGAAAGGAGAATCGGCCACAATCGCAAACTGCTTGAGATACATCTCGCGCTTCATAAAGTCGTCGTCCGAATAACGGTTCGCCACCTCATCCACGCGGGAAGCGAATGCCGACAGCTGCTCGTCCGTACCGATTACCTGCAATGTGTCGTCAGGAAAGATGCGGCTGTCGCCTCCGGGGATGTTCAAACGATGGGTTCCTCGTATGATAGAAGCCACATGCACCCCGTATTTCTTGCCCAAATCCAATTCTTTCAACGTCTTTCCTCCCCACAGAGAATCGGCCGGAATGCGGACATCCGACAGATGGAGGTCACGGTCGAGCAAGCGTCCCGCATATTCCGGCTGACGCTCTCCCAAATACGTCTTGTGAACGTCCTTCGACCGGAGGTTCTGCACGAAAGTCCTCTCCAGTTCAATCGACTGTTTCTTCAAGAAGCGGGAGAAAATCATCAGCAACACAACCATAAGGGCTATGCCGACCACCAAAGCGGTGGAAGCCTGGAACAAATGTTCCACGATATAAACGATAAATCCTACCCCAAGCACAATCCGCAACAATATCACCGAAATCAAAGGCGCATGGTTATAGCGGCTGTCCGCCCACAACGCCTTAAACTCAATGGAATGGTTTTTCTTCATAATCATCGCGCGGAGGAAGGGAGCTATCAGCACGACAGTAACCACAGCGCCCGCCACGTTGCCCCAAAACTCGCCCAAAGCAGACACGGCCAAAGGAAGGAAAAGGTTGAACGAAAGCACCATCACGGCAATAGACAGCACCGAATAAATCAATACAATCCGAAGGATGGAAGTCAGCAGCTTGCGCCAATTGTTCCGATGGTTCTCCGTGTTCGTTCCCGTGGAATAGCGCTGAAGCAACTCCTTCCAGAAACGGGGAAGATGCGCGTCGGCAAACCTGTAAGCAGGGCCGGACAAGCGAATCATATAAGGAGTGAGGAAAGTGGTAATCACGGAAACCGCCACCACTATCGGGTAGAGGAAATGGCTGGTCACGTTCAGGCTTACTCCCAAAGAGGCAATGATGAAAGCGAACTCGCCGATTTGCGTCAGGCTGAACCCGCACTGGACGGCTATCTTCAGGGGCTGTCCGGAAAGCAGCACGCCGCACGTTCCGAACACGGCCTGCCCTATCAGAATGGCAAACACGATTGCCACAATCGGAACGATGTACTCTACAATCATGGCAGGGTCGACCATCATGCCTACCGACACGAAGAAGATAGCCCCGAACAAGTCCTTTACCGGGGAAACCAGCCGCTCGATATGCTCCGAATCGATGGTTTCCGAAAGGATGGAGCCCATCACGAACGCGCCGAACGCGGGAGAGAACCCCACCTTCGCCGCCAGCACCACCATCCCGAAGCACAGAGCCAACGACACGATAAGAAGGGTTTCGTCGCTCATCAGCTTGCGCACGCGGCGAAGGAAGAGCGGAATCAGATAGATGCCCACCACGAACCACAGCACAAGGAAGAACACAAGTTTGGCGATGCTGTAGGCCATTTCCCCGCCCTCGAAGTTCTGGCTCACGGCCAGCGTGCTCAACATCACCATAAGCACAATGGCAAGGATGTCTTCGAGCACCAATATGCTCAACACGATTCCGGCGAAACGCTGCTGGCGCAGGCCCATGTCGTCGAACGCCTTGTAGATGATGGTAGTGGACGACATGGCCAGCATGCCGCCCAAGAACAGGCAGTCCATGCGCTGCCAGCCGAACGTCCACCCCACGAACATGCCCGTCATTATCATGCAGAAGATGATTGCGCAGGCCGCAATGACCGTAGACGAACCGGATTTGAGCATCTTCTTGAAACTGAAATCAAGTCCCAATGCGAACAGCAGGAAGATGACGCCGATTTCCGACCACACCTGTATGTTCACCTCGTCGGTCACGGAAGGAGTGAACTGGAAGTGGGGGCTGCAAAGGAAGCCTGCCACGATATACCCCAGCACCAAAGGCTGCTTCAGTTTCTTGAATACGAGAGTGGTGATTCCGGCGCAAATCAGTATCAACGCCAAGTCGCTTATCAAAGGAGCTAAATGAGACATTGTTTAACTTCAGTTTTGGTCGATGCAAAAGTAATGATTTGCTGCCAAAACCTTGACAAAAGTTTTGTATTTTTGCAGCGGTTTTACGAAAAAAGAACCAGCAAGCGCAACCGGCCGGACATCTGCCGTCTGAAAGGCGGCCGCTCGTCCGGGAAAAGACGGGCGTTCATCTCCCCGAAGACGGGCGCACAACTTGCCGAAGACGGACGCTCGTCTTTCTGAGCGCGACGGCTTCCGCCGGACACCTTGCGGGCTCTCAATAGAAAAGAATCGAGTATGGACGAAAAGAAAGTGATAAAACAAACGTTTCCCGTGTTGGAAATGAGCTGCGCGGCTTGCGCGGCGCGAGTGGACAAAACGCTGAACAAACAGCCGGGGGTGCGCCGGGCCAGCGTCAACTATGCGGCGGCCACCGCCACCGTAGAGTACGAATCCGACCGATGTTCGCCCGAAGCCCTGAAAGCGGCGGTCGTGTCGGCAGGGTACGACTTGGTTATCGAAACGGAAAAGGGCGGACAGGAAGCGGAGGAAGCGCACGAAAGGAAATACCGCAAGCTGAAGCGGCGCACGGCATGGGCCGTGGCCCTGTCGCTTCCCGTGGCCGTCATCGGCATGTTTTTCATGGACATGCCATACGCCGACTACGCGATGTGGATATTGTCTACCCCGGTCGTGTGCTGGTTGGGAAGATACTTCTACATCAATGCCTGGAAACAGCTGAAACATCGCACGTCGAACATGGACACGTTAGTGGCCAACAGCACGGGCATCGCCTACCTGTTCAGCCTCTTCAACCTGTTCTTCCCCGAATTCTGGCTGAGCAGAGGCATCGAGCCGCACGTCTACTTCGAAGCGGCAAGCGTCATCATCGCCTTCATCCTGCTGGGGCGGCTCCTTGAAGAACGCGCGAAGGGAAACACCTCCGCCGCCATCAAGAAACTGATGGGCCTGCAGCCCAAAACGGTTGCGCTTGTCGATGAGAAGGGCGAGTTGAAGGAGGTGCCCGCAGAGCAGGTGCGCCCAGGCGATTGCCTGCAAGCAAGGCCGGGCGAACGGATTGCGGTAGACGGGACGGTGAGCGAGGGCAGCTCCTATGTAGACGAAAGTATGCTCAGCGGAGAGCCGGTGGCCGTATTCAAGCAAGCGGGCAGCAAGGTGTTTGCCGGAACCATCAACCAGAGAGGCAGCTTCCGCTTCACAGCGGAAAAGGTGGGGGCGGAAACCATGCTGGCCCACATCATACGGATGGTGCAGGACGCGCAGGGCAGCAAAGCCCCCGTGCAGAAACTGGTCGACCGCATCGCCGCCGTATTCGTGCCGGCCATTATGTGCATCGCCCTGCTCTCTTTCGTGGGATGGACGGCTTTCGCTCCCTCCGACGGGTTCACTCGCGGACTGCTTGCCGCCGTGACCGTGCTCATCATCGCCTGCCCGTGCGCATTGGGGCTTGCCACCCCTACCGCCATCATGGTGGGCATCGGGAGGGGCGCCGAACTGGGCATCCTCATCAAAGACGCGGAAAGTCTGGAAACGGCCCGGAAAGTGAACGCCATCGTGCTCGACAAGACGGGAACCGTAACCGAAGGCAGGCCCGAAGTGACCGACCTGGTTGGAACGGCAGGCGAAGGCCGGTTGAAAGACATATTCTTCAGCCTCGAAAAGATGTCGGAACATCCGTTGGCAGAAGCCGTAGCCGAAAAGCTGAAAGGGCAGCCCCTGCCTGTGGCAGGCTTCAGAAGCGTCACCGGAAGGGGCGTCTGCGGAAGCGTGGACGGAAAGACATACTATGCGGGCAATCTCCGCCTGCTGGAAGAAAGCGGCATCTTTCCCTCCGACGGAATGCGCAAGGAAGCGGAACGATTGGAAGCCGATTCAAAAACCGTGATATGGTTTGCCGGCGAGGGCCGGGCGTTGGGCCTGGCAGCCGTCACCGACCGCATCAAAAGCACCTCCCGCAAGGCCGTAGAGCAGTTGCAGGAAATGGACATCGAGGTGTATATGCTGACGGGAGACAATGAAGGCACCGCACGCCACGTGGCCCGTCAAGCCGGCATCGCCCACGTCAAAGCGGGAATGCTCCCCGAACAAAAGGCCGCGTTCGTAAAAGCCCTCCAAGCGGAAGGCAGAACGGTGGCGATGGCCGGCGACGGAATCAACGACAGCGCGGCTTTGGCCCAATCCGACCTCAGCATCGCTATGGGACGGGGAAGCGACATCGCAATGGACGTGGCGAAAATGACCGTCATCTCGTCCGACCTGAACAAAATCGCCGATGCCGTCCGCCTGTCGCGGATGACGGTGCGCACCATCCGCGAAAACCTGTTCTGGGCCTTCGTCTACAACCTCATCGGAGTGCCCATAGCGGCGGGAATACTCTACCCCGTCAACGGATTCCTGCTCAACCCGATGATAGCCGGAGCTGCAATGGCGATGAGCAGCGTCAGCGTGGTGACCAACAGCCTGCGCCTGCGGAAGAAAAAGTTGGGCGGAACGCCTTCCGTTTCTATGCCCGCTCCGCCGAAAACTCAGAGCGGCAAGACGGTGCAAGTCTACTCCATAGAAGGAATGATGTGCGACCATTGCCGCACGCGAGTCGAAAAAGTGCTCAACTCCATCCCAGGAGTTTCGGCAAAAGTGACGCTCGCTCCGCCGGAAGCCGTCGTCGAGTTCGAAGGAGAGAAGCTCCCCCTCGAACAAATACAAAAGACAATCGATGAAAAAGCGGGCGACTACAGGCTTGCGGAGAAAGGCCACGGCTCTTTCATTTAACCGTAGGGGCAGACCCGTGTGTCTGCCCGATGACATCATGCCAATATATTAGGACGGACACACGGGTCCGCCCCTACGGACCAATGGCGTATTGAAAAATATCATGCTGAATGAAAGAGCCGTGGAGAAAGGCTGATTTTTTTATCTTGATATTTTCTGCATTCAAGAAAAAAGCGTATTTTTGAAAAAGCAATATTAATCAAACGCAATGAATATCAAACAGACCTTTATGCTTGCCGCTTCCATCACAGCGGCCGCCATGTTCGCATCATGCAACAAGGATGACTATAGTCCCATCTACTTGGTGGAAGCCGAAACCCAAGCCACGTTCGAAGGAAACGAGCTGTCTCTCATATTCAATAAAGAAAAGAAATTCCTCATTCGCGGAGGGAAAGGCAATTACACCGTCTCGGTTGCTGACATGAATGTGCTCGACTTCCGTTATGACGGCGACACTCTGACCTATCGGCCCGAAAGCATAGGAACGACAGAATCGACCATCGCCGACCGTTCGGGAAACAGCTACACGCTGAACGTGAGCGTAGAGAACCCGCAGGCCGCGTACTCCATCACGAAAATCGAAGCGGAAGCGGCAGGCGGCGACCTGACCCAAGCCCAAACGGAAGAACTGCAAAACAAAATCATCCAAGAGAGTCCGGCAAAAGTTGGCGGACGCATTCAGCTTACTTACTCCGATGAAAACTGTACGTCGGGCGACATCAAGATTTATCCGGAAGCTACAGGCGGTTATCAAGTGGGCATTTTCACCCAAACCCGCAAGTACGATGAAAATACGGGCAAAGAACAGCTTCGCATCGAAACGACAATGGCCGGAGAAGCGGGCGAGAAATATACGTTTGTCGTATCTCCCCAACCGATGGGCCGCGTCCGTTTTGAAGAAGTGGTGACAGACCGATATAAAGGAAGCTATCCCGCACTGACGGAAGCGCGCCGGATATATCATCTGAAGGCGGCCGAATAAGAGAGGAAAGATGCCCATGTCTTTTAAGGAATGCCGGCGCATCGAACTCCAAGCGTTCGATTTGTTCGACCGAATTGAACGCATCCACCGACAGCACCCTGCCGTTCCGGAGAATATCCGGGACAAGTATATCCTGCTGTTCAAGGTGTTGGAAGAAGCTGCATACGAATTGACGACAGAGGCTACGCTGGCTTTCGCAAACCTGTTCTCACGGCTCGACTATATCGGGAAGGCCAAAAAGATGACTCCTTCCGACCGCTATGCCATACAGACCATGAGGCGAAACTGCAACAAAGCAATGGGCAACCGTTTCCAACCGGACATGCAGGAATACCTCTACGACCTCCGCGCATTGGCGCGTTTCGTATCGGTCGGGTTCGGCGAAGACATACCGGCTTCGCTGCTGGCGGAAATTCCTCGCTCCAATCGCCCCTACACCAATGCGAGCCTCGCTCATATTCCCTATGTCCGGGCCTACGTCACCAGCTGGAACGATTCGCTCATTTTCGCCTCGTCCGACAGCGAAAACGAACCTTTCATCATCGTCAACTACGAGAAAGCCGGATACAACGGCGACCTGCTTTACATCCGCGACCTGCTCCGGGAAAACCTTCCCCTGAACCTGCTTGACGTAAAAGTAGACGAAGAAAACCAATATGTTCCCAAACTTATCATAGTACACCCCGACTATCTCATCGACATCAGTTCGCTGGCCGCTTGTTTCCGCGAGTACGGACATCATCCGTTCAACCATTTCATCAACAAAATAAAACCAAGACCCAACACGCACCACATCCTTATGGGTAATCTTGCCGGGCAGCTTCTGGACGATTTCGTCAATGAAAAGCCGGACATGCCGGTCAGTTATGCCCAATCTGTCAACAAGTTCTTCGCTTCATCGGCATTAGAATTCTGTGCATGCGAATTGCCGGACAACTTTCATGCGATGGCGCAAAACCAGATGGCGAATATCCGTTCGTTTGTCCGCGACGTTCTTCCGCACAACATACCCGGATTCAACAAGCAAGACACGCTGCTCGAAGCCTCATTCATTTGCGAAGAACTGGGACTCCAAGGGCGTGCAGACATGCTCCAGAAGGACTTCAAGGTTCTGATTGAACAGAAATCGGGAAAGCGCGACGAATACAACCGGCGGCACAAGGAAGACCATTTCGTGCAGATGATGCTCTATCAAGGCGTGCTGGCACGTAACTTCGGACAACGCACCAGAGACATGCAGGCCTTTCTGCTGTACTCGAAGTATGCAGACGGACTGATGTTGGAGCATTTCTCCGAAAAACTGTTCAGGGAAAGCATCAGATTGAGAAATTACGTAGCGGCACAAGATATGGCGTTTGCCGAAGGAGAAGTAGCCGAAGCCATTGAAAGACTGAGTACGGACGCACTCAACGAACAGCAGGCGTGCAACACGTTATGGAACAACTACCAAAAGCCGGAACTGCAGGCAACTGTCCGCACGCTGAAGCAATGCCCGCCGCTTGAAAAGGCGTACTTCAACCGCTTCTTCACGTTCGTGTCCAAAGAGACGGCTCTCAACAAAACGGGAGGGAACGGCGACCCGTCAAAAGGGTTTGCAGGCACATGGCACATCCCCACAAAAGAGAAACTGGAAGCCGGGAACATCTTGTTGGGACTGACCGTCAGGGACAAACGAAGAAGCGCTCCGGAAAAGGGATACGACATCGTGGAGCTGAACATCCCGCAACAGGAGGATGACTTCCTGCCGAACTTCCGCGCGGGAGACATCGTGATATTCTATGCGTATCAAGACGAACCGGACGTGCGCAAACAGATTCTGATGAAAGGGAACATCGTCGAACTACAGCCGGACAGACTGACTTTGCAACTCCGCAACGGACAACAGAACAAAGACATCATAGGAGACGAAACGTACTGCATCGAACATGATTCTTCGGACGTATCGTCAGCCAACGCCATCCGGGGCTTGTACGCGTTTCTGAAAGCTACGGACAATCGGAAAAGCCTGCTGCTCTGCCAGCGGACACCCGTGCGGCATACGGAACGGACGCTGAACGGAGATTACGGACGGTTCAACGAAGTGGTGCTGAAAGAGAAGCAAGCCGACGACTACTTCCTGCTGGTGGGCCCTCCGGGGACGGGAAAGACTTCATGCGCGCTGCGCTACATGGTGGAAGAAGCGTTGACGGAACCGGACGCCTCCCTCCTTCTGCTGTCGTACACCAACCGCGCAGTAGACGAAATATGCGACATGCTGGTCAGTTCCGGCATTGCAGACAGAACGCCGTTCATACGCATCGGACACGAGCTGTCGTGCGACAGCCGGTTCCGGCCGTACCTGCTCAAAAACAGCTTGCACAACTGCCCTAAACTGGCGGACATCCGGCGGAAAATTGCGGAAACGCGCATTTTCACAGGGACAACCACCGCTTTCAGCAACCGTCCGTACTTCTTCGACATCAAACGCTTTGACATAGCATTCATTGACGAAGCGTCGCAGATTCTCGAACCGGACATTATCGGCATACTTTCCGCACGAAGCGAAAACCGCAACGCCATCGGCAAATTCGTGCTGATAGGCGACTACAAGCAGCTGCCCGCCATTGCGCTCCAAAACGAGAAAGACGCCTCCGTGACCGAGCCGGAACTGTTGGGAATCGGACTGAACGACTGCCGCAACTCGCTGTTCGAAAGGCTCTACAAGCGGTGTCCGCCGGAGTTCCGCAGCGTGCTGCACAAGCAGGGGCGTATGCATCCGGCCATCTCCGACTTCCCCAACCACGCATTCTATGCCCGCGAACATCTGGAGCCCGTGCCGCTCGCCCACCAAACGGGGGCGCATCCAT
Organism: uncultured Phocaeicola sp.; assembly: GCA_944320135.1. GTDB lineage: Bacteria > Bacteroidota > Bacteroidia > Bacteroidales > Bacteroidaceae > Phocaeicola. The sequence continues at coordinate 15,773 of CALUGI010000001.1, forward strand.
ACCCGAAAGCCGCCGACTTGCACGACAACATCGCCCGGCTTCTGACGAAACGCCGGGTCGTTTTCATCACGGCAGACACGCCCGAAGATTCCGCCGCGCTTTCCGACAAAACGAACGCCAACGAAGCACGCATAGTGGCCGCACTGCTGCAACGCATTTACCGCCTTGCCTCCGACTCGTTCGACCCGAACAAGACGGTAGGAGTCATCGTGCCTTACCGGAACCAAATAGCGATGATCCGCAAAGAAATCGCCGGTCTGGGAATACCTGCCTTGCTCGGCATATCTGTCGACACCGTGGAACGTTACCAAGGAAGCCAGCGCGACGTCATCATCTACTCTTTCACCGCAAGAAACCTCAGCCAGCTGAACTTCCTCACGGCAAACACGTTCCGCGAAGGCGAACTGCTGATTGACAGAAAGCTGAACGTGGCGATTACCCGCGCACGGAAGCAACTCCTGCTCACGGGCAACCCTCAAGTGCTGGGAGGCAGCATCACATTCTACAAACTGATGGAATACGTCCGTATGCACAACGGATATATCGAAACGACGGGCGAACAATTCTGCAAAGGAGAGTTCACGATTCCCGAATACGAGGAAGGATGGGACTTGAAGGCTTCTGCATACGGTCTGCCGGAGCCGTTCGAGCGCATCTTTTCCGAACTGACGGAAGACGACGGCCTTTCTCCCGCTTCCGACACCGCATGTCGGGAACTGACCGCTTACGGGCGGATGGATTTCCACCTGATTGGAGAAGAAGACGCGCCCCTCCATACGCGTATATACAACCGTTATTACATGCGAAAGCAGTATCTGGCAGCCAAAACAGCCTTTGAGACATGCGGGAACAGACTGCGGCAGGCGATAAAGAACGTGTCAGGGCGAGTGGTGTTCTGCGACTTCTCGTGCGAATCCGGCCCGTCGGCTCTCGCGTTTGCAGAACTGTGTCAAAATCTTCCCCACACGGACCTGACCATTGCGGGCTTCTACCCTCTTCCGGAACTGGCGCGAACGGCCGAACAGTTCTTCCAAAGGATTTTCCCTCAAACGGCCGTCTGCTTTGCCTCCAGCCTAAGTGCAATGGAACGAGACTTCTGGACAAACCATTCCACGCTTTCCGAACTGATTATATTCCACTTCGGCAATCTGTTCGACCGCCTTTCTCCGGAAGAAGCGCACGACTTGGCTCTGCAAGTGAACCAAATCATACACGCGCATCCGCTGAACCATTATATAACTTTCTTCCGCGACGACAACGGCCACCGCGCCAACATACACTCATATAAAGCGTTCTGCAAACGCCTCACCCCGGAATTGCAACCGCTGCATCCGGATATGCCGTTCGCAGAAAAGCTGTACTACGAAAATAGCCGGGAAAACACCCGACCGCCATACGACCATTTTCTATACGAACTGCGCACCAATAAAAATAACAAACCATGAAACAAACCCAAACCAAACGTGCCATCATCATAGGAGCGACTTCAGGCATAGGATACGAAACCGCCCTAAGGCTTCTGAAAAAAGGATGGAAATTAGGAGTCGCCGGACGGCGCATCGGAAAACTGAAGGAAATACAGGCAATCTCTCCCGGCCAGATTGCAATCCGACGCATCGACATCTGCCAAAACAATGCGTCAGACGAGCTTATGGGCCTCATCGACGAATTGGGAGGCATGGACCTGTTTATCCAATGCGCAGGCATCGGATACCAGAACCCGACGCTCAACACAGAAACGGAGCTGGACACAGTGGCCACCAATGCCGAAGGGTTTGTCCGCATGACGAACACGGCCTTCCACTACTTCGAGGCCAAAGGCGGCGGACACATCTGCGCAATCAGCTCCATCGCAGGAACTAAAGGATTAGGGGCGGCACCGGCATATTCTGCCACCAAACGCTTTCAAAACATCTACATCGACTGTCTGGAACAATTGGCGCACATACGGAAATGCCGCATCCGCTTTACGGACATCAGGCCGGGATTCGTAGCCACAGACCTGCTGAATGACGGCAAACACTATCCCATGCTTATGAAGCCGGAAAAGGCAGCCCGCCGGATTGTTTCCGCCATCGAGCGTCGCAAACGGATAGAAATTATCGACTGGAGATACCGGGTGTTGGTTTTTCTTTGGAAGATGATTCCACGCTGGCTGTGGGTACGGCTTCCCGTCCGCAACTGATTGCAGATACTGCACGCTCCTTCATTACAATGACATGCAGACGCCGATATACATGAACAAAGGCAGGTATCAGAAACATGTTGGCAAACAGCCAAGCAGTAGGGTCGCCGAAGCACACTCCCCAAAAGCCCCATACAGGAACTGCCACTAAACTGACAAGCACACGAGCCACCATTTCCGACACGCCGGAGAACATGGCAAGTTTAGTATATCCGGCACCTTGTATGGAATAGCGGAAAATGCTCAACGACCCCAGCAACACGAAAAACGACACGTTGACATGCAAAAACAAAGCCGTATCGGCTATGACCTCAGCCTCGTCCGGAGCAATAAACAAGAGGGCGAATTTCTCGGCGCCTGCCCAAATGACGGCAGCCACTACAAGCGAATAAACAACCATCATCAGTGCAGCCGACTTGATTCCCGCCCAGATACGGTCAGGCTTTCCTGCCCCATAGTTCTGCCCGGAATAGGTAGCCATTGCCATCCCCAAACTGTCAAGCGGGCACATCACGAACATCTTGATGCGCATAGCAGCAGTAAAAGCGGCTACACAGGCGGTTCCAAGCGAATTGTTCGCGCTTTGCAGCATGATACTCCCAATGGCTGTAATTGAAAACTGAAGCCCCATAGGAACTCCGATGCTAAGCAGTTGTCTGGCAAGTTCCGGGCGAAAGCGGCGGTCGGAAGGCTGGGTTTTAAGCACATCGAACTTGCGATACATATAAAAGTAGCACAACAAAGCAGAAACGCCTTGAGAAAAGACCGTAGCTATAGCGGCTCCCGCCACTCCCCACTCCAGCACCAATATGCAAAACAAATCAAGCAATATATTCAGCACGGCGGAAAACAGCAAAAACCAAAACGGGGTCTTGCTGTCGCCCAACGCACGGATAATGCTCGAAAGGAGATTGTAGAAGAACGTGCAAGGCACTCCAAGAAACGTAATGAGCAAATAACAGTATGCTCCTTCAAAGATATTTTCAGGAGTCTGCATAGAACGCAATATAAACGCGCACAACAGACTGGTAATGACAGCCACAGCAACAGACATCACTGCCGCCAGCTTCAAACTGACCGACACGTATCGCCGCAAGGTGACATAATCGCGCGCACCGAACTTCTGGGCTACCGGAATGCTAAACCCGCCACAACATCCGTTGCAGAATCCGAGAATCAGAAAAACGACCGAAGTGCTGGCGCCCACCGAGGCTAATGCGTCAATGCCAAGAAACTTCCCTACAATGGCTGCGTCCGCCAACGAATAGGTTTGCTGCAAAAGGTTTCCCAACAACAGGGGAAGAGTAAAATTCAATATCAGCGGCAGGCTGGGTCCTGCCGTCATTTCTTTTGTGGTTTGTGACGACATAGCTGTTTCTGTTGAATCGCGCAAAGGTACGGCAAACCGCCGGAACGGAAGAATGCACAGAAGTTAATTCATGCTACAGCCTGAGTTTTCTTGCCTTATGTCAAGAACGGAAAAACTGTTCCCCGACTCACGTCGAAGAACAGCCACAACACAAACACAAAATAAAACACGACAAAACTACTATGCGCGCATTACTCCATTCCTTGCGGAACGGACACGCACCATGTATATTCACATACTCATCATGCGGCTGATAATGCGCTGCATTCACAAAACGAAAATACGTTTTGCGTTCACCAATGTTATATCTCTTACATTATTCCTTTTTCGCGCAGGTGAACCTGCCATTTCCATGCCGAACGCAACGTGTCTTCCAAAGAAGTGTCTGCTTTCCAGCCCAACTCTTGGTTCGCATAAGTGGGGTCGGCCCAAACTTTCACGATATCGCCCGCACGACGGCCCGTAATCTGATAGTTCAGCTTCACGCCTGTAGCGGCCTCGAACTTGTTGATCAGTTCAAGTACCGAAACGCCCCGTCCCGTACCGACGTTGAACACTTCCACCTTGTCTTTCTGCTTGTTTTCAAGAATGCGGTTCATGGCGATTACGTGGGCCTTGGCCAAATCCACTACATAGATATAGTCGCGGATGCAAGAGCCGTCAGGAGTGTCGTAGTCATCGCCGAACACGCTCAGTTTCTCGCGAATGCCCATTGCGGTCTGCGTAAGATAAGGTATCAGGTTTTGCGGAACTCCGTTGGGAAGTTCGCCGATGAGCGCCGTCGGATGCGCGCCGATCGGGTTGAAATAGCGCAACATCACTGCATGAATCGGAGCGCCTGAAGCCACCGTATCACGGATAATTTCTTCATTGATCTGCTTGGTATTGCCGTAAGGAGATTCGGCTTTCTTTATCGGAGCTTCTTCCGTCACGGGCAACTTGTCCGGCTGGCCGTAAACCGTACATGAAGAAGAAAAGATGATTCCTTGCACGTTATGCTTCGGCATAAGCTCCAGCAGATTGATCAGCGACACCAAGTTGTTGCGGTAATACAATAAAGGTTTCTGCACAGACTCGCCTACAGCCTTGCTCGCCGCAAAATGGATTATGCCCTGAATGCCCGGATACTTGGCGAACACACCGTCCAGCCCTTCATAGTCAAGGCAGTCTACCTTCTCAAACGCCGGACGGATACCCGTAATCTGCTCGATGCTGTCGACCACATCTGCGCGCGAGTTTGAAAGATTGTCCACAATAACCACTTCATAGCCATTGTTTTGCAATTCAACCACTGTATGCGAACCGATATATCCGGTTCCACCTGTCACAAGAATTCTTTTTTTCATAACGCAAAAGTCCTTCTAATAATCCTATTTAATGAGATTTTTATAACGTATGAGCAAATATAAGAAAAAACTTTGAGAAATCTATCCCCAGACAAATAAAAAAACAAAAAAACGTCATCCTAACCTGCCGCCCGAACGGAGCTGCCTGCCTGAAAAACATAAGCCGCAAACCCGCCGGACTTTCAGCAAAATGTCTCTGCTTTTTGCCTGAAAGTCCGACGGGTTTGCGGCTTAAATTCCGCGCGTTTTTTCCTAAAGGGATTATCCCAAGCCAAACAGCACGGCCAACCCTTTGTCCACTCCTGAGAATCCCATGAAAGCCATTGCCAGCAGCCCGGCAGTTATCAGGGCGATAGACATTCCCTGCATTCCTTTCGGGATATTCACCAAACTGAGCTGTTCGCGGATACCGGCAAACACCACCAATGCCAGCGCAAAGCCTAAAGCAGTGGAAAAAGCGTAGACCACACCGGTAAGGAGGTCAAAGTTTTTCTGGATGACCAGAATGGCCACACCCAAGATGCAGCAGTTGGTCGTAATCAGAGGAAGGAACACACCCAACGCCTGATACAACGACGGAGAAACCTTCTTCAATATAATCTCGACCATCTGCACCAAAGCGGCAATCACCAGAATAAATGCGATGGTCTGCATGTAGGCCAGCCCGAACGGGTCGAGCACAAACTTCTGAATCACATAAGTGACAATCGTTGCAAGCGTGAGCACGAACGCCACTGCCGCCCCCATTCCCATCGCTGTTTCGACCTTCTTCGACACTCCCAAAAAAGGACAGATGCCAAGAAACTGCGAAAGCACGATGTTGTTTACAAATATCGCCGTGATAAATATCAATACGTATTCCATAATGCCATTTCTTTAAGTTATGCTTTTCTCAAGCGGTTCACAACCGCTATCAGATAGCCCAGCGCGATGAACGCTCCGGGAGCCAGCACGAAGACCAGCATACCGTAGTTCTCCGGAACGATTGCCAGACCGAACACTTTCCCCGTGCCGAGAAATTCGCGCACAGCCCCCAAAAGAGTCAGGGCGATGGTGAATCCCAGCCCGATTCCCAGACCGTCGAAGAAAGAGGCCACCGGCCCGTTCTTGCAGGCAAAGGCTTCTGCGCGCCCAAGCAGGATGCAGTTCACCACAATCAGCGGGATGAACAGCCCCAAAGTGGCATACAGCGCAGGCACATAAGCCTGCATCACCATCTGCAGCACCGTCACAAAAGTGGCTATCACCACCACAAAGATAGGAATGCGCACCATGTCGGGCACAAGGTTCTTGATGGCAGAAATCACCACGTTCGAGCAGATAAGCACAAACATGGTGGCCAGTCCCATGCCCATCCCGTTGAGCGCCGAAGATGTTGTTCCCAACGTAGGGCACATGCCCAGCAGCAGCACGAATGTGGGATTTTCCTTGACAATCCCGTTCAGCAATACTTTCAGATTGTTCATAAGTCACCTCCTTTCTGATTATTCAAACTCGCCGTATCCGAAGGATGAGCATATAAGGTGGCACTGCTCGAAGCGTCAGTGTCCGAAACTTCTGCCGGAGCCTCAGCCTGCCGTGAAGCGCCGCTCGAAGCGTCAGTTTCTCCTTCCATATATACGGCATAGGCGTTGTTCACTGCCTGCAGGAAAGCGCGTGAAGTAATGGTCGATGCCGTAATAGCGTCAATCTCCCCTCCATCTTTCGTCACTTTAAGCAGAGACTGTCCCGGATTCTTTCCGGTGATGTCACCCTTTCCGCCCTTCTTGAACCAATCGGCAGCCTTCGAACCCAATCCCGGAGTCTCCGCATGGCTCAACAGAGAATAGTCGATGATGTTGCCTTCCGCATCGAAGCCTACCAGCACGGAAAGCGCGCCTCCGAATCCGTTGGCAGACGATTCGACCGCTGCCCCGATAAACTCGCCCCCTTTCGTGGCGCGATACACCTTATACGTCACTCCGTCCGCTTCTACCTCTTCAGGCGATTCGGCCGGATTGTTGTCGAAACCGGGAACCACAAGCGCAATCGCGTCACTCAACGTCTTGGCGCTGGCTTCGGCTATCGGGTCGGCCGTCACATCGTTGACCCAACCCAGCAACGCTCCTGCCACGACTGAGAATCCCGTCAAAGACAGAAGCATATTCTTCAATGATGAATCCAGCTTTTTCATTTCTTCACTACCTCCCCGAACCGTTTAGGTTTACAAAATGTATTGATTAGCGGAGTGAACGCGTTCATTATAAATATCGCGAACGACATCCCCTCCGGATAAGAGCCGAACACTCGGATAACTACCGTCAGAAAACCGATAGCCACCCCATAGATAACCATCCCCTTGTGTGTCATCGGGGAAGTTACATAGTCAGTGGCCATGAAGATGGCTCCCAACATCAAACCTCCGGTAAACAAGTGAGCGAAAGGAGAAGCATAGACTTCAGGATTTGCAAGGTGCATCAACCCGGCAAACACGAACACCGTTGCCAAAATCGACACCGGAATATGCCAGCTGATAATCTTCTTCCAAAGCATGTAGACCAAGCCCAAAAGCAAGGCCAGCGCGCTGATTTCACCAATACATCCGGGATTATTTCCCAAGAAAAGGTCGAAGCTACCGGGCAATTGGTTCAAAGCATCCGCATTGCCGTGAACCGCCTGCTTCATCAACGCGAGCGGAGTAGCTGCGGTCTCTACATCGGTATAGCTTGCAAGCTGTCCCGGCACCGGCCACGAGGTCATCTGCACCGGAAAAGAGATGAGCAAGAAGATACGTCCTGCCAGAGCCGGATTGAACGGATTGCAGCCCAGCCCGCCAAAAGTCATCTTCGCTACGCCGATGGCCACCAACGCGCCTATCACAATAATCCACAGCGGAATGTTGGAAGGCAAATTAAACGCCAGCAGAATACCGGTTACGGCAGCCGAACCGTCCATAATAGTGGAGCGTTCGCGCTTCAGGATGAATTTCGTAATCGCCCACTCAAAGAACACGCACGCCGCAACGGAAGTCAGCGTGACGATTGCAGCACCCAATCCGAACATATAGAAAGATACCAGCAAAGCGGGCACCAAAGCGATGAGCACACCGTACATGTTCTTCTGTACGCTGTCGCCGCCATGCACGTGGGGAGACAAAGATACAATCAATTTATTTACCATAAGACTTTTCTGTTATTTTTTTGCATTGCGTGCGCGGATTATTCCACCCACCTTACCTTTACCTAAACGGATATAGTCGAGCATCGGACGGTGCGAAGGGCACGTGAACTGACACGATCCGCATTCAATGCACGACATAATCATCTCATGCTCCACGCGCTCCCAGTCGCCGTGAGCAGAGCAAGTGGCCAGCAGATACGGTTCAAGCCCCATCGGACATACGCTGACACACTTTGCACAACGAATGCAAGGCTGGGGAGCCGTGCGCTTCGCCTCCTTCTCATTGATTACCAAAATGCCGGAACTGCCTTTGCATACGGGCACATCCACCGTAGCAAGCGCCTTCCCCATCATCGGGCCTCCTCCGACAACCTTTCCCGTATCTTCGGGAAGTCCGCCCGCCGCATCAATGAGCTGGCTCATCGGAGTCCCCATACGAGCAAGGAAATTGGAAGGTTCCGCCAACGACTTGCCCGTCACCGTCACCACACGTTCAAAAAGCGGCTTGTTCTTCTGGACCGCTTCATACACGGCAAACGCCGTTCCTACGTTTTGCACCACAGCCCCCACATTGATGGGAATTGCAGGCGGAGCAGGAACCTGACGACGGATTATGGCATCAATCAGCTGCTTCTCGCCTCCTTGCGGATATTTCACCTTCAGCGGAACAACCTCAATGCCCGGATAAGCAGACGCCTTTTCAGCCATCAGGCGGATAGCGTCCGGCTTGTTATTCTCGATGCCGATATATGCCTTGTCCACCTTCACCGCTTTCATGAGAATGCTCACTCCAACCAGAATTTCTTCTGTCTTTTCCAGCATCAGCCGATGGTCCGCCGTAAGATAAGGTTCGCACTCCACACCGTTGATTATCACGCACTCCGCTTTGCATCCGGGCGGAGGGGTCAGCTTGACATGGGTCGGAAAGCACGCGCCTCCCATGCCTACCACTCCCGCATCCTTTATTTTCGCTACAATTTCCTCCGGAGAGAAACGGCACTCCCTTACCAATGACGGAGTCCGGTCGATGGAATCTTCCCATTCGTCTCCCTCCACATCAATGAAAATGGCCGGCTTGCGGTAACCGCTTGCGTCAACCACATTGTCTATCTTGTTCACCTTTCCGGAAACGGAAGAAAAGACAGCAGCCGAAACGAAGCCTCCCGCTTCTGCAATCTTGGTTCCCACTTTCACCGCATCACCTTTCTTGACGACAGGCACAGCCGGAGCGCCGATGTGCTGCGACAAGGGAAAAACGGCTTGCTTGGGAAGTTCCGCCACACGGATGGCTTTTCCTGCCGACAACTTGTTTTCTGCCGGATGGACTCCACCTATTCTAAATGTTTTCACGGTCGATATTTTTTAAGTTCTTAATTCGATGTTTCTTCCGCCTTCGCCTTGCGCGGAGGAAAGTTTGCCGCCACAATCGCGCCTTGCGGACATTCCGTCTCGCACTTGCGGCACAATTTGCATTTCGCGGGGTCGATATACGCCAGATTGTTTTCCAGCGTTATTGCCTCGAACGGACAGACTTTCACGCATTTGCCGCAACCGATGCAGGCCGCCGTACAGACTTTGCGAGCCACGGCTCCCTTATCTTTGTTGACGCACTGCACGTACACGCGGCGGCTGTTCTTCCCTTTCGGACGAAGTTCGATAATATTGCGCGGACAAGCCTTGACGCAAGCGCCGCAAGCGGTACATTTTGCCTCATCCACCTCAGGGAGTCCCGTTTCCGGATTCATCCGAATAGCCCCGAACTGACATGCCGACACGCAGTCGCCGCATCCCAAGCAACCGAACGTACACCCGGTTTCTCCGCCGTATGTGGAATTTGCCACCGCGCACGAACGGACGCTGTCGTACACGGTCAGTTTGGGACGGTTCGCACATGTGCCATTGCATCTTACTACCGCCACCTTCGGCTCCGCAGCTCCAGCCGCCAGCCCCAGAATGGCCGCAACTTTTTCCATAGTAGCCTGCCCTCCTACGGGACACAGCTTTCCTTCCAGCGAACCGGCCTTCACGCAGGCTGAAGCGAATCCGGAGCATCCCGGATAGCCGCATCCGCCGCAGTTGGCTTGCGGCAACACTTCTGCCACCTTTCCGATTCGAGGGTCTTCATACACGGCGAACTTCTTGGACGCGAAGTACAATATGACTGCTGAAACCAGTCCGATTGCGCCCAATGATATCACCGCCACTAAAATCAGATTCATAATAGATGTTAGTTTATTAATTGTTTGTTGATTCCAAGGTAAAAACAAAAGTCCGTCTGAAACGTCCCCGGCACGCATACAGCCCTATATAATAAGGTATGAGCATGCACAGAGCAACCACAGCGGACAAAGGCTCATTGCCTCCGCTGAAACGCATGGCTGCAAAAAGCGAAACGAGCACTACCGCAAAAGGCAACGCGAAAGCCCACAGCACGGCTTTCAGCCCCAGAGACGCCGCTCCGCCTATCACCACCTGCTGGCCTACCCGACAATCGATTTGCTTGTCATTATAAACATCTATCAGTTTTTCTTCCGAGTCTGATACGCTGCAATGCCCTTTGACACTGCATGATGCGCAAGCTGAAGTCTGCACGATCCTCACTTTGAGATGAGGGCCGTCTATGTTTTCCACAATACCCAGATGTTTTATCTTGTCAGCCATTTTGCAAACCACACATTACAATACGGCACAAATGTAACATAAAAATTGATTCGCTGGTAACGTTAACGGAAAAATTCATGTATAAAAAAAGAAAAAGGCAAAGAACAAAAGAAAAAACGCCCCGCACGCTCTACAGGAAGCGTCAGGGAGTTTCTTCCGGATTTCAAGGCTCCACCAAAACATAAGCCTGATAGCGGGTGCCGGCATCCACTCCCGTCAGCGAAAGGTAGCCGCCGATTATTTTTCCGTCGACCGTCTGCAACGGGTATCGCTCCTTCAACGAACGATGGGTTTCGAGCGCTTGCCCTTGAGCGGAATAGTGCTCCACCCTGAAGCGGCCTTCGGAACGAGGATGCACAAAGCGCGCGTTTATCTCATGGGCCGCAATCCCCATATTCATCCGGAGATTGATTTCCACGCAGGGATGGACGCGAAATTCATCGTTCACGCGGCACACCATCATGTCAACGCCCAAACATCCTTTATATCCGTCCTCCAAAAGGGAGGAAAGCTCCACCTCAAGCGACGTCCTCACCCGATGAAGCACATCCGCCGACACGTAGGCCGACAACAGCGACTCGATGCGTTCGTCGGAACACAAACGGTTTCCTTTGTAGTTGCCGTGAGAGTCCGTATCAAACAGAGAGTAGCCGAGGAAGAACACGCCCCCGCAACCGTCTGCAAAGAACTCCATCGCAAAATCGCACGCCCGCTCGTAAAGGGGTTCCGCCATCACCGCGCCTTGCGTGCGGAGAATCCGGCTCACCCATCCCTCCACCGACTGCGTCCACGAGGAAGAAGACACCTTCACGATTCCCCGGCCGCTGCCCGACCAGGGAGCTTTTAGCACCACCTCGCCCATCTCGGACATGCAGAACTCCGCTTCATGCAACGAACGGCACACGAACGCTTCACCGCACACTCCCGGAAGAGACTTCAAGGCTTCCAGCACCCCGGCACTGCACTGCCGCCCGGACAACCGGCGCACGCGTTCCATCTGCGGGTCTGTGAGCAAAAAATCTTCGTCCACTCCGGCCAGACGGAGCGTATGAAGCAATGCCGGGTCCCATCCCCACGGGACATATTCGGCCGATTCCCACTCAAGCGTCCATGCCGCCCCCCGCAACAAATCGGCATCGCCCGTCTGCGAACGCAGCAGTTCCACTTGTTTCCACTCGCTGACCTTCACCTTCGCGCCCGCCTCGGCATACCAGACGGGAAGCACGGCCAAATCGTATGCCATGCGCACAATCTCGCCGGAGGGCTTGTAAAAGGGCGTGTTGTTCGCCAACGCCGCATCATGCGAAGGATTGAAACAATAAATCTTTCTAACCATACCGCTAAAGACAATGATGACGGCCGCTAAAGTACGAAAACTTCCCGATATATCCGACATGGGGAGACCGCATAAAAACGTGCGGACGCTTCGCTCAAACGCCGACAAGTTTTAACCGGAATGCGGGCGCTCCTTATTTATTTCCCGACCCGGCTTTTACAAACTTTCAATACGCTTTATAAACACTGCAATTGATTTCAATTTGAAATAAAACTCAGAAAATTAAAAACAAAATGAAACATCATAAAAATTAAAAACGAAAAAGCGCGCAAACGCCGCGCCGACAAAACAAAAAGACATAATTTTGCAGTGAAATCAAAACAAAAAGATATAAACAACAACAATACACAAACAAAAAGCAATACAAACATCACTTAAACTAAAAGGTTATGTCAACATTAAGATTTAGAGTCGTAGAGAAAGCCTTCCAGACGAAGCCCGTTGAAGTGAGCACGCCCAAAGAACGGCCGAGCGAGTATTTCGGAAAATACGTGTTCAACAGGGAGAAAATGTTCAAATACCTGCCCTCCAATGTCTACGCGAAACTGATTGACGCAATGGACAATGGGGCTGCACTTGACCGCAGCGTAGCAGACGCCGTAGCGGAAGGCATGAAACGCTGGGCCGACGAACTCGGAGCCACCCACTACACCCATTGGTTCCAGCCGCTCACAGAAGGAACGGCAGAGAAGCATGACGCCTTCGTAGAGCACGACGGAAAAGGAGGAATGATGGAAGAATTTTCCGGCAAGCTGCTCGTGCAGCAAGAACCGGACGCATCCTCGTTCCCTAACGGCGGCATACGCAACACCTTCGAAGCGCGGGGATACAGCGCATGGGACCCGTCGTCGCCGGTATTCATCGTAGACGACACGCTCTGCATCCCTACAGTATTCATAGCCTATACCGGAGAATCGCTCGACTACAAGGCCCCGCTGCTGAAAGCCTTGCGCGCGGTCGACAAAGCCGCTACAGAAGTGTGCCACTATTTCAACCCCGAAGTGAAAAAGGTGATGGCCTATTTGGGTTGGGAGCAGGAGTATTTCCTTGTCGACGAAGGCTTGTACGCCGCACGCCCCGACCTGCTCCTCACAGGACGCACGCTGATGGGGCATGAAGCCTCCAAGAACCAGCAGCTGGAAGACCATTACTTCGGAGCGATACCCACCCGCGTGGCGGCATTCATGAAAGACCTTGAAGTACAGGCCCTCGAATTGGGCATTCCCGTCAAGACGCGCCACAACGAAGTGGCGCCCAACCAGTTCGAGCTTGCGCCTATCTTCGAGGAATGCAACCTGGCAGTCGACCACAACATGCTCATCATGTCGCTCATGCGCAAGGTGGCGCGCAACCACGGATTCCGCGTGCTGCTCCACGAAAAGCCCTTCAAGGGAGTCAACGGCTCCGGCAAACACAACAACTGGTCGCTGGGAACCGACACGGGAACGCTGCTGATGGCCCCCGGAAAGACCTCTGAAGAAAACTTGCGCTTCATCACCTTCATCGTCAACACGCTGATGGCCGTTTACCGCCACAACGGACTGCTGAAGGCTTCCATCATGAGCGCCACCAACGCGCACCGTCTGGGAGCGAACGAAGCGCCTCCCGCCATCATCTCGTCTTTCCTCGGCACGCAGCTGAGCAAGGTGCTCGACCACATGGAAGACAGCACTACCGACGAACTGATTGCGCTCGGAGGAAAGCACGGCATGAAGCTGGACATTCCGCAGATTCCGGAACTGCTCATCGACAATACCGACCGCAACCGCACCTCGCCGTTCGCCTTCACGGGCAACCGCTTCGAGTTTCGCGCGGTAGGCTCGGAAGCCAACTGTGCCAGCGCGATGATTGCGCTCAACACAGCCGTAGCCGAACAGCTTACGGAGTTCAAGCAGAAGGTCGACGCGCTCATCGAGCAGGGAGAACCGAAAATCTCCGCCATCATCCAAGTGGTGCGCGAATACATCAAACTCAGCAAGCCCATCCGCTTTGACGGAAACGGCTACAGCGACGAGTGGAAAGAGGAAGCCGCACGCCGGGGGTTGGACTGCGAGACAAGCTGTCCGGTCATCTTCGACCAGTATCTGACGCCGGAAAGCATCCGTATGTTCGAATCGGAAGGCGTCATGACGCAAAAGGAGCTGGAGGCGCGCAACGAAGTGAAATGGGAAACCTACACCAAAAAAATTCAAATCGAGGCGCGCGTACTGGGCGACTTGGTGATGAACCACATCGTGCCGGTGGCCACCGAATATCAAAGCAAACTGATTGACAACGTGTACAAGATGAAAGACCTGTTCCCCGCCGAAGAAGCGAACCGCCTTTCAGCCGAGAACTTGGCCATCATCCGGAAGATTTCCGAGCACACCACCTACATCAAAGAACACGTAGACACGATGGTTGAGGCGCGGAAGGTTGCCAACAAGATTTCGGACGAGCGCGAGAAAGCCGTCGCTTACCACGACACCATCGCACCGATGCTCGAACAAATCCGCTACCACATCGACAAACTGGAGCTGATTGTCGACGACCAGATGTGGACGCTGCCGAAATACCGGGAATTATTGTTCGTCAGATAGTTCTTCTATTATTATATTAGGATTATCCCTTATTTCTTATTGGTTGTTTGATAAAACAGAGGCCGGCTTTCCGTGAGGAAGGACGGCCTCGCCGGTTTTATGCAAACGGACGGCGGCGCAAAGAGCGAAAGGCGCGCGCAGACCGGACGAAAAGCGGCGGCATTTTTTCTCTCGCCGCTTCAAGAAGATTCATTCGCGCAGCAGCGTGTTCATCACCGCCTGCATTACGCGGTCTCTGGTTTCTGCGTCCGGAATGCACTCGAACGGAAAGCCCAGCACGAAAGTGCGGCAGTCGTCCCCTTTGTAGGCAGTGCCCGTCCCGTAGTTCCCGTCCGTATAGACAAACGTGGAGTATGCCCCCGGAGCCGGAAGGACGCATTGCATGGAAGGCACCGCATATATCCGCTCGTTCGCCCGGCCCTGAATTGAGAAACGCGCGCCGGCGCCGAAGACGTCCTTCCCGCCAAGGTTGCTGAACGTGCCGCCGCTGACGCATTTCAGCACGTCTCTCCCGAAACTTCCGCGCTCTAACCCCTCCTTCAGCCGGGAGCCGCTGACAAACACACGCCCTCCCGCCTTGCAATATTCTTCCACGGCTTTGCGGATTTCAGGCGAAAAGCCCTTGTCGTCAGCCCCATAAATAAGGTCAACCATCTCGTAATCATTCAGGCTTACGCTTCCGCTCTCTATACATTCGTCGCTGCACGACACGAACGAATACCTTCCGGCGGCACGCTGCACCGACTTTCCGTGGACAAACGCATAGTCGAACGTGTTTCCGGCTATCAGCTTCCCTTCCAGAGCGGCGTCGCTGAATCCCAACCCGCCTTCCGTTTCTACCCCCATGCGGCTGCGGTCGAAGCTCTGCTGGTAGCCGCAAAAGGCAGGAGTGGACACATAAGGCAATCCGGGGTCTGAATACAAATCGAAACCCTCCATCAGAGGCGACTCAATGCGCGCAGGACCGCTCACCTTGTCGAAGGCGTTGACGGCAAGCACCGTCCCCCGGCTCCGTTTCGCCTTGAAAGCCGAAAGAATCTCCGAAGGAAAGCTCTCCCCTCCCTCGTTGACCGCCGTCACCTTGAAGCTGTACATCAGTCCCGGCTCCACCTTCACGGTATATTCGGGCTTGCGCACATAAACCCCGTTGTCGAAGCCTCCGTATCCCACGCGCGTGTAGACCACATATCCCTCAGGCTTGGCCGTAGGTTCGAGCGCGTCTTCCGTTGCCGCCCAGCGCAGTTCGAAAGTGTTTTTCTTCTTCCCTTCACGAATAGAAAAGTGGCTTACGGGCAAAGGCTGCACGGTATAGTCGTCAGCGTGCATCTCGGCAAGGTATTTCAGCACCGACTTGTAGAGCGAACGGCCCACAACAAACTTGAAGGCCGGGTCGTGCCCCCATTTCATATCGGCAAAGTTCTGGTGCGAAAGCAGTTCGAGAATCATCGAGGGGACGGCCGGAAGGCGCGTCTCGCTGTAATTGCGGTTCCACAAGCTCCGACGGGTCCAGCTGACGCCGAAGCGGGAACTGATGTCGCGCTGCAAGCCCGTGAGCACCATATCCGCCAAATCGCGCGAGGCGTAGCGCGACGCTCCGCAAGCGAGCTTTCCGCCGTTGAACCCCGTCGTGTAGATTCCTAACGAGCCTACCGTCGAGTTGTCTTCCCTATAGCCCGCATCCGAATGCACTGCCAGCGAAAGTTCCAACGGCACTTTCAGTCCCTTTTCATCCGGATTGTAGACAGAACCTCCGCTCAAGTAGTTGACAGAAAGAGAACGCGCGTTGATGTCATCGTTGTAGTCGTTCTCTCCTCCGCTCTTGCTGTACACATGATAAGGCATCCCCGCCCATTGGGTTGCATAGCGCGCTCCCTCTAAATAACGGGGAAGGCCGCTCGTCGCTCCGCCCCGGCTAACGTTTCCCATACCTCCGCCGAAGCGCACCGCATCGGCACAGACCACTCCTTTTTCGGAACTTTCGTTGCTCAGCGCCACCATGCCGTAGTCGTTCATTCCCTTGTCGAACTCGAAGGTGCCCAGATACACCCACGTTCCGCCTCCCATGCGCTGGTTGACGTGGAACTCGGTGACGCCCCCGTTGTGGAACACCAGATACTTCGCGTCAGACACGCTCCGAGGGAGGGTCTGATAGCTGACGTACACCGCGTATCGCCCTTTTTCGGGGATATTTGGAATCCACTCGGCAAAGGCTTTTTCCGGCTTCGGATTAGTGGAGATAAAGCGGGCCGTGCCCTCGGCGAAAGGATTCTGCCCGTCGGAATACGTGCGGCGTTTCTGCGCGAATCCGGGAAGTCCGGTATCGGCCCACTTGTTCTTCTTTTCGCCAACCTCCACATAGCGGCTTCCCGAAGGGCAGGAGTCGTTGTCCACCACCACCTCATGACGTTGCCAGTCGCGCTCGCGGGGAGTGAACACCACTGCCCCCGCATTTTCCAACATCGGAATCAAGTAAGGCACCACGAACGACTGGGTGAACAAGTCTTCGGAAGTGCAAAACAAACGCGGCCTCTGCCACTTCCATTTCCCGGCGCGTTTTCGGAAAACCCGCCCGTGGCTTTGCCATAAGGCGACGTGCTTTTTTTGCAGCCCTTCGCTGATGCGGAAAGGACGCGACACGTTCCTCACCCACGGTTCCCCCTCGTAATCGGTTTTCCCGTAAAGCCGCGACTTGTCTTTCTTCTTGCGAAACGCATTCGGCACCAGATTTTCGATAGGACATCCGTCGGCATAAACCGTCAAGCCGTAATAGTTTACCGGACCGGGCAGCGTCTGCCTGAGAGAGCGGTAGATGGCAGAAGTGTTCTCTTCCGTAAAAGGCTGGGCTCCGAAAGCGGCGTCGGCATAAACCGCAAGCGTCTTGCGCTCGTGGTCTACCTCAAAACGCTCCAACTTGCACGCGCCTATCTCGGCGTATGACGTTTCATAATTGCTGAAGAAAGCCTCCAACCTCTGGCCCACGGCCTTCTCCAGACTTTGCGCTCCGCCCGCCGCGCAGATGCAGCACCATGCCGCAAGCAACAATGCGTATCGTTTCATGCCGTTCCGCTAAAAAACCTTGTAACGTTCGCCCGTGGCCTTCACCAGTTCTTTCAGGAAACTTTCGGGATATCCCGGACGATCGAGCGGAGCGGTGTTTCCCGTAGCCGGACGCTGGAGTTGCCCGTCTTTCATCCGCTTCACCACTCCGTCGTTATAACGGACAATCAGGAACTCTCCCAACTTTTTCCAGCTGCTCACAGCCGTCTGCGCCGCCATCGAGGTGTATTCCGTAAGGAAGCTCCGCGCCTTCTGCGGGTCTTGTCCGTAAAGTTCCAGCGCGGTGCTCTCAATGCCTTTCTGCGCATCGGCGAAGGTGTCTTCAAGACCGTTCTGCACGGCGCGCATGTCATCGACCATCATGCTGTAGCGCGGGCGTATCATGCCGGCCACCCAGTTGTAAATCCAGAAGCCTGAATCCCATGAGAAAGTCACGCAATCGCCGTTCCCTTGTGCATACGGGTAAGGCACCTTGTCAGTCTGGCAATACACGGGAGTGAACACCGTCATGTTCGCGTCGTCCAGGCCGAACCAGAGCACGCCTCCCACCACGTCGGGCATGTTGGCGCGCATTTGCGACACAAACACGAAGCCGCTCTGCTGGGTCGAGACGGGACGCTCGTTAAAGTACTCCTGTCCGTCCACTTTGAACGTCAGCGGCGAAAGGCGGTAAGGCGAATGGAAACATCCCGCTCCCATATCCTGAGTGATGTCGAGCGGCGTGCCCTCGTAATGGTCGCGCATGGCATGTTGGATGTCGCGCACCGACACCTTCCGGTCGGGCTTCACGTAGAGCGGAAGCGGCTCCTTCGACTTCCCCTGGATGTGGGGGAGCCAGGCTTGCCCCGTGGTCTTGCTGAACATGTTGTAGAAGCTCCACACGCGAGCCTCGCAAGCGCGCAACCCGCTGAAGTCGAGCGGACAATATGCGTCGGCGAAGCTGAACTCTTCGTTCATGCCGCTGAAGTATCCTTTCTCGCGGGCAAAGGAAATCACGTCGGGCGAATACAGGCAATTGTCCTTGTCGTCCATATCAAACCGATGGATGCGGCTCTGGTTGGCGTGCGCCGCAATGCAGTCATCCGGTATGCGGACGGCCACCCATACGGCCCCCTTCACTCCCGGCCCCTTCCCTATCATCTCCAGAATCCAGGCTTCGTCGGGGTCGGCTATGGAGAACGATTCCCCTCCGCTGCAATACCCGTATTCTTTCACGAGGCCGGTCATCACCTTAATGGCCTCCTTAGCGCTTCGGGAACGCTGCAAGGCCACGTAAATAAGGCTGCCGTAGTCCATCACGCCCGTGGTGTCCACCAGCTCAGGACGGCCTCCGAAGGTGGTCTCGCCGATGGTCACCTGAAACTCGTTGATGTTTCCGATGACGTTGTACGTGCGTTTCGCCTCCTTTATCCGGCCTAAATATTTGCCGGTGTCCCACTCGTAGATGTCGCGCACGGCTCCGTCGGGATGCTCGGCCGCCGGATAATGGCACAAGTAGCCGAACAAACCATACGAGTCGGCCGCGTATGACACGATTACCGACCCGTCGGCCGACGCTTTCTTACCCACTATAAAATTCGTGCAGGCCCATCCGCCCGACACGCTTGCCGCCAGCATCAGGGCTGCGGCCATCAGTCTTTTCGCTTTCATCTTTATCTTGATGTTTTTTGGTTGTTTCCTTCAAAATTCATACTCCTTGCGGGAGAGGTTCCCGCAACGGTCGGTCACTCTCACTTCGAGCTTGTGAGGAACTCCCGGCCTTATCCTTTCCTTGTCCTGCACCACGAGCACTCCTTTCTTCAGGCCGAAAAGCACAAACTTCCCGTCGATATAGACCTTGTAGTCCGCAATGCCCGACTCCCCGTCGCTCACCCGGAAACGGACGTTGCGCGAAGCCCTCCAGCCGCTTTTCCCCAACGGAACGATGCGCGGGGGCACGGTGTCGAGCGCCACGGCAAACGTGCCTAACGAACGGACTTTGGTCTTCATCCACCCGCCTTCATACTTTCCGCCCATCGGGGCGCGCCACTTGCCCCATTTCTGCACAATATAATATTTCGTGGTGTCGGCCACGGGAAGGCACCGCATTCCTATCGACAGGGAACAATAGCCGTGCAGGGGAACGTATCCGGCATCCAGCACGTAGTCGAAGGATATGCCCGCGCTGTCGGACACGATGCGGGCGCGGAGCTTCACGTCGTCATACAGGCAATGCTTGGGCACCACTAACTCCAGGCCGGGACGCTGCACCACGTTCGTGCGGTTCCAACGGAGCGTCTGGCCCCGGCGTTCTTCCGGCGCGGGAATCTCTTGCCTGCACCCTCTCACCGTAAACCGGCACATGCGGCGATTCCCGAAATTGTCTTCCAGCACATACTCGAACCGATAGTCACGTTCTTCGTCGATGTTTACCACGCCCCGCCCGGAATCCGTATGCAACAGGCGCAGGCGGTTGCCCGGAGACTTGTACGAACGCATGACCAGCCTCCGCGTGCGACGTTGTTCTTCGTAATCGGTAAACGCATTGATCATCCGGTTCTCGTCGGGGAGCACCGCATCGGTGGTGCTGTTGAACACCTCGGCGGAATCTACGTAGAGGGTGACTGAATGCACCCCGTAGAAGTTCGACGTGCCGTCCATGTAATCCTTCGCGCTGATGCCCGCATACACCTTTCCCCAGGCGGAAATCGGTCTGTCCAACCGGGACACGCCCACCAATTTCTTGCGCGGAGAGCCTTCCACCACTCCCTCTCCCGGCACGGGATACAGGCCCACCAAGCTCGGCACGGGCGGCTTCGTGTCTCTCAGATAGCGCTTGAAGTAAGGCATCGGGTCGATGTATTCGTTGGTCTCCGTGCGCCGGAGCTCCAAGTGGAGGTGAGGCCCGGCAGAAGCCCCCTCGTTGCCGCTAATCGCCACAATCTCGCCCCGCTTCACGGGAAACTCTCCGGGAGCGAAGCTCAAGTCGCACACAAAGGTCTCATGGGCATACTGGTACTCGCGCACGGCCTTCTGGACATCGGGGGCGAACGAAAGCACATGCCCGTACACCGAAGTCAGTCCGTTGGGGTGGTTCACGTAGACCGCCTGCCCGTATCCCCCATGCAGCACCGCCACGCGGGCCACATAGCCGTCCGCCACGCAGCGCACCGGCTTCCCCACCACGCCCTGCGTCTTGATGTCAATCCCGTTATGGAAATGATTCGGCCTCAACTCACCGAAATTCGCGCTCAACAGCAGAGGAAAGTCGAACGGCGAAGCGAAATAATCTCCGGCTGCATCCTGCGCCCGTCCCGACAATGCGGAAACAAACGCCAAGACCAGTCCTAATTTGTGTATCGTCATTGTTGTAAAAAAGCATATAAATCCGAGTCCAAAGATAATACAAAAAAGCCAATCCAGAAAAAACGCGGCCGCTCTTGCTTGAAACGCCCGCGCATTTTCACCGGAACGCCTCCGCCTTGCCGCCCGGACGCGCGGGCGTTTTCCGGACGGAAGGCTGACAGAATTTCACCGTTCACCGCCCCGCACATGTCAATTAGTCAGCATCGGACGGATTTCATCCGCTGGCAAGCTATTTGATGGAAAGTCATCAGCAAAACAGGATAACAAAGAAAGGAGATTACTTATGAACTTCAACAACTTTACAATCAAATCGCAGGAGGCGGTGCAGGAAGCGGTCAATCTGGTACAGAGCCGCAGCCAGCAGGCCATCGAGCCTGAGCATCTGATGGCAGGGGTGCTGAAAGTGGGAGAGAACGTGACGAACTTCATCTTCCAGAAACTCGGCGTAAACGGCCAGCAGATTGAGACGGTGCTCGACAAGCAGATAGCTTCCCTGCCGAAGGTTTCGGGAGGGGAACCCTACCTGAGCCGCGACGCGAACGAGGTGCTGCAAAAAGCAGTTGACTACTCTAAACAGATGGGCGACGAATATGTTTCGCTGGAAGCATTGCTTCTCGCATTGCTGAATGTGAAAAGCACGGTTGCCACCATACTGAAAGACGCGGGGCTGACCGACAAGGAGCTTCGTGCAGCCATCAATGAACTCCGTCAGGGGCAGAACGTGACTTCGCAGTCGAGCGAGGACACCTACCAGTCGCTGAACAAATATGCCATCAATCTGATTGAGGCGGCCCGGAACGGCAAGCTCGACCCGGTTATCGGACGTGACGAGGAAATCCGCCGTGTGCTCCAGATTCTGAGCCGACGCACGAAGAACAACCCGATTCTGATCGGTGAGCCGGGTACCGGTAAGACTGCCATCGTGGAAGGTCTTGCCCAGCGTATCCTTCGCGGCGATGTGCCGGAGAACCTAAAGAACAAACAGCTTTATTCATTGGATATGGGTGCGCTGGTTGCAGGTGCCAAATATAAAGGTGAGTTTGAGGAGCGTCTGAAATCGGTTGTCAACGAGGTGAAGAAATCTGAAGGGAACATTATCCTTTTCATTGATGAGATTCACACGCTGGTAGGCGCGGGAAAGGGTGAGGGCGCGATGGATGCGGCCAATATTCTGAAGCCGGCACTGGCGCGCGGAGAGCTGAGAAGCATCGGTGCCACGACTCTCGACGAATATCAGAAGTATTTCGAGAAGGACAAGGCGTTGGAACGTCGTTTCCAGACCGTCATGGTGGACGAACCGGATACGGCAAGCTCCATTTCCATTCTGCGTGGCTTGAAGGAGCGTTACGAGAACCACCATCAGGTGCGTATCAAGGATGAGGCCATCATCGCTGCCGTGGAACTGAGCAACCGGTACATCACTGACCGTTTTCTGCCGGACAAGGCCATCGACCTGATGGATGAGGCAGCCGCCAAGCTCCGTATGGAACGTGACTCGCTTCCGGAAGAGCTGGATGAGATAGAACGCCGTCTGAAGCAGCTCGAAATCGAGCGTGAGGCCATCAAGCGGGAAAAGGATGAGGCGAAACTGGCCCAGCTGAACAAGGAAATCGCCGAACTGAAGGAACAGGAAACTTCGTACAAAGCCAAATGGCAGAGCGAGAAGGAATTAGTGAACAAGATTCAGCAGAACAAGAAGGAGATTGAGCAACTGAAGTTCGAGGCCGACCGCGCGGAGCGTGAAGGCGACTACGGAAAGGTGGCCGAAATCCGCTACGGCAAGCTCCAGGCACTTGAGAACGAAATCAAGAGCATACAAGAAGACCTGAAGAAGAAGCAGGGCGACAGTGCCATGATTAAGGAAGAGGTGACCGCCGAGGACATTGCCGACGTAGTATCGCGCTGGACGGGAATACCGGTGAGCAAGATGCTACAGAGCGAACGCGACAAGCTGCTCCATCTGGAAGACGAGCTGCACAAGCGGGTCATCGGTCAGGATGAGGCCATCGAAGCCGTGGCGGATGCGGTGCGCCGGAGCCGTGCGGGACTTCAGGACCCGAAACGTCCGATTGGCTCGTTCATCTTCCTCGGCACTACGGGTGTGGGAAAGACGGAACTGGCCAAGGCCCTTGCCGAATACCTGTTCGACGACGAGACACTGATGACCCGTATCGACATGAGCGAGTATCAAGAGAAGCATACCGTCTCCCGTCTGATCGGCGCGCCTCCGGGATACGTGGGTTACGATGAAGGCGGCCAGCTGACGGAGGCCGTGCGCAGGAAGCCGTATTCGGTGGTGCTGTTCGACGAAATCGAAAAGGCTCATCCGGATGTGTTCAACATCCTGCTTCAGGTGTTGGACGACGGACGGCTGACCGACAACAAGGGCCGCACGGTGAACTTCAAGAACACCATCATCATCATGACCTCCAACTTGGGAAGTTCGTACATCCAGAGCCAGTTTGAGAAAATCAACGACTCGAACCATGACCGAATCGTGGAGGACACGAAAAAGGAAGTGATGGAGATGCTGAAGAAGACCATCCGTCCGGAGTTCCTGAACCGTATCGATGAAATCATCATGTTCCAGCCGTTGGACAAAGACCAGATCAAGCAGATTGTACGCCTGCAAATCAAAGGAATCCAGAAGATGCTTTCCGACAATGGCGTTACATTACAGATGACGGATGAAGCCGTAGAGTTTCTGGCCGCAGCGGGATTCGACCCGGAATTCGGCGCACGTCCCGTCAAGCGTGCCATCCAACGCTACTTGCTCAACGACTTGTCGAAGAAACTTCTGGCGCAGGAAGTGGACCGCACGAAACCCATCGTGGTGGAGCGCAATGCCGACGGATTGAAGTTCCGCAACTGACGGATCTGCTATACGCCAAGAAATATAGAAAAGGGGTATGCCGAATGTAGTTTCGGCACACCCCTTTTCCTATGTTATCCCAAATACCTGTCAATGTATCTCCCGATAAGCCTTCAGCCTCAGCAGGGCTTCGATGTAATAATAGTCCGCATAGATGATGGAAGCGTCAATCTCCGACTTGGCGGGCCAATGCCCGGTAGAGTGCATGAGGAAAGCCACGTTCTTGTCGCGCGACTGGTATTTGTCCGAACTCAGGCTTGCAAGCATCCTCTCGGCGGCCTCGATGTATTTCGCCCGCTCCGCTCCCTCGCAATATCCCGCAAGCTCAATCAATGCAGAAGCCACCACACATGCCGCAGAAGCGTCCTTCGGGGCATCCGGGATGCCCGGCGCGCTGAAGTCCCAATAAGGCACGTAATCTTCGGGCAGACGTTCCAAATAGACGTCCGTCACTTTCTTCGCGAAATCCAGATATTTCGTATCTTTCGTCTCGCGATAGACCATCGTATATCCGTAGACGGCCCACGCCTGACCGCGCGCCCACATGGTGCTGTCGGCGTATCCTTGATGCGTGCATTGCTTGATGCACTTACCGCTCACGGTGTCGTACACGGCCACATGATAGGAGGTATAGTCCGGGCGGAACTGGTTCTGCATCGTCTTGTCGGCATGAGACACCGCGATGTCGTAGAGCCGCTTCCCGCCTCCGTTGCGCGAAGCCCAGAAAAGCATTTCGAGATTCAGCATGTTGTCCATGATGGTGTTGTGCCCGCCATACATCTCCACGTTGCGGGGCCATGAGAGAATCGTCCCTACCGCCGGATTGAACAAGGTAGCCAACGAGTCGGCTACGGCAAGAATTACCTCTTTGTATTCCGGATTCTGCGTCAGGCGGTAACCGTTCCCGTAACTGCAATAAACGAGGAATCCCAAATCATGGTCGTATGCCGGGATGGTTGCAAGGAATCCCAACGATTCGGTGAAGCGTTCCGCTTCCTTGCGGATGGAATCGTTTCCGGTCGCCTCGTAATCATACCAGAGCACGCCGGGCCAGAATCCGGCAGTCCATTCTTCTTTAGTCGCTTTACGGCAGTTCCACGCGCTTTCGCCCGGATAGATGTTTCTCGGCTCCATCGTATAGTCGATGGTATCTCCCTTACGCAAGCTGTCCAATGCGCGATGCAGCTGAGCGTCGCAATAAGCCAACTCCTTGTCCGCGTCAATCCGTTCGAACGGCTGGGCGCTTTTTCCTCCGGCACAGGCTGACAATACGGCCAACCCTATGCCCCACAATACATTGTTTATCTTCATCATATCAGTGTTTATCCGTTATTTTTCAATCCTAAACCAGTCGGCATCCAACCATCCGCGCTCTTTTCCGTAAGGAGCCACGCTGAACAGGCCGACCTTTGCGCCAATCCATTTTCCCTGACGTGCCTTGAACACCTCTCCGCCTTCCGTAAAATTCTTTCCGTCCAGACTATAGCTGAAACGGCAGAGGGCACCCTTCCCGACCCTTACCCGGAGATAAATCTCACGCTCGTAGTTCGGAGTCAGACCCGCTTCGTACTTGTTGCTCGGTTCGAATATCGCCAGTACGGAAGCCTTTTCCGGAGTGCCTTGCTCGGCATCCTTGCAGGTGGTCAGTTCGAGCACGAACTTTTCGCCCTGCTTCACCACTCCCAAACAAGCGTAATCCCATCCCATCACGATAAGGCCGGATTTCTGGCCGTCGTCCTTAGCCGACACTTTCAGCTTGGCCGTAGCCGTAAACTCTTCCGCCGGGAACTTTTGCAGGAGCAGGTTGGGCACTTCCCAGAAGTTCTTGAAGTCTTTCGAAAGGATATGTCCGTACACGCGCATGAAGCCCATATCGGAAGTGAAGCCGAACGTGTCCTGATAGTTGGCGTGCCACTCCCATTGGAGCCCCAGACGGCGGGTGTTGAAATCGTCGCTCTCTGCCGGGGTCTCTATCGGGAAACGCTTCTTTGCCAATGGCTTCCGATGACGGCTTACGGGTTCTCCGCATCCGTCTCCGTCCGGGTCGTTGCCGATTACGGGCCAATCGTCCGCCCACTTCATCGGATTCAGATGAATCACGCGGCCGTAAGCCCCCTTATCCTGGAAGTGCAAGAACCAGGACTCGCCGTCCGGAGTGTCCACCCATCCTCCCTGATGAGGGCCGTTGATGTCCGTGTTTCCCTGCGCCATCACGATTTTAGACTCATACGGGCCATAGATATTCTTGGAACGGAGCACGAGCTGCCATCCGGTTGCCACCCCTCCCGCCGGAGCGAAGATGTAATAATATCCGTTACGCTTGTATATTTTGGCTCCCTCGGTGGTATGGTTCACCCCGTCATTGCCGTCGAACACCATCACGGGGTCAGACACAGGAGCCGTCCCTTCCTCGTTCAGTTCGAACACGGTCAGCACGCTATTGAACTTGGCGCGGCTTGCGGCCCACGCATGAGCCAGATACAGCTTCCCGTCGTCATCCCAAAGCGGACACGGGTCAATCATTCCTTTCCCGGCCTTCACCAGCACCGGCTTGCTCCACGCTCCGCAAGGGTCGTCGGTCTTCACCATAAAGATGCCGAAGTCCGGGTCGCCCCAATAAATGTAGTACGTCCCCTTATGACAACGGATGGAAGGAGCCCAAACCCCTTTCCCGTGTTGGGGCCTGTCGTAGAAGTCTGTCGGAACGACCTCCTTCAAGGCATAATTCACGATAGACCAGTTGACCAAATCTTCCGAGCGGAGAATGGGAAGAGCGGGCGCGCAATTGAAGCTGGAAGCCGTCATGAAAAAATAATTCCCCGCCGCGCATACATCCGGGTCGGAATAGTCTGCATGAAGCACGGGATTCCGGTACGTTCCGTCCCCGCAATCGGCCACCCAAACCTCTGATTTATACTGGGCATACACGTCCTGCGGAAAGGACAACGCGAGTATGCCTGAAAAAAACAATCCCGTTACAATCTTTTTACCTGTCATAATGTCTGTCCTTTATACTTCTTATATTTCTTGGAAGCCTGCGCATCGGCAGGAACAAAGCGTATGGCCGCGCCGCCTCTCGGCTTCAATGAGAAGCGCATCGTCTCGCCCGCTTTCACAAGCAGATAGGAACACTTCACACGGGTGGCGGTCTTCACATCCTCTCCCCCGTCGGTATAGATGTATGCCAGATAGGTCTTGTCCTTTTCGAGGAACGAAAGATTCAGCGTCTCGTCCGAACCGTCGTTGTTGGTGAGCATCCCTACGAACCACTCGTCCCCGTTCCGGCGGGCAACGGTCACGTTCTTTCCCGGAGTTCCGTCCACCACGTGCGACTCGTCGAACACGGTCTGCAGGTTCTCGAACCATTCGATTTCAGGCTCTCCGTGATACAGTTCCGGCTTGTCGTACCAGAAAATCGTAGCCAGCGGACTATAGAACACCACCGATGCCGCCAGCTGATGAGCATGCGTGTTCTTCAAACGCTTGTCGAAATAGCAGATGGTATAGTCGGCCGCACCGTTTATCATGCGCGTGAACGGAAGGATGGTGCTGTGAGTGGCATCCGGAAATTCCTCGTTGCCCAAGATGCCTTCCTGCGTGAGCAGGTTGGGGTAAGTACGGCTGAATCCCGAAGGACGGAACTCGTCGTGTATGTTCATCATCAGCTTGTTCTCGGCGGCATAGCGCACCATATCGTGAAGCCAAGTCGCCCAACGGTGGCTGGCATACTGCACGAAGCCCGACTTCACGCCCACAATCCCCCATTGACGGAGCAGCGGGAAAAGTTCGCGCATCTGTTTCTGAAGCGCATGTTGGTTGACGTAGAGCCACACGCCCACTCCCTTTTCCTTTCCGTAAGCTACGATTTTCGGCATGTCCAATCGGGGAATCACCTTCGTGGCATCCCCGTCGTGCGAGGTGCAAGGCTCATACCATTTCCAGTCGAACAGCATATAAGGAATGTTGTGCGCCGCGCAGAAGTCGATTGTCTTGAAAGCTCCTTCATTGGTCAGTGTCGTTTCGCGCATAATCTTTCCCGGCTTCACCCATTCCGATGCGTCGGTTATCTCGCAAGGCGGATTCAGATTCTCGATGATAAAATTATGTTCCAGCAAGTCGCCCGGCTTGTCGGCGGCCATCACTATCTTCCACGGGGTTGCGTAATAAGTGACTATATCCACAGGACTATACATCACCGAGGTCAGCGTGTTCCGCTTTTCGGAAGATGCGACGAACTTCGTCAGACACCAGTCGTCCACGTCCGCATCGGCGAGAGCCGCCCACACGCCGTTGGGAAGTTCCAATGTCAAGGCCCGCTCTACGGGTCTCCTGATGGCGTTCACGTCCAAGTGCTCGAAATGAGCCTGCGCCCACTGCTCCGCCCATGCCATCGTCCCCTCCGGAAAAGCGTATTCGGTCAAGTCGCCCGTCACCTTGTGGAAGATGAAATCCGGATGTTCGGGGAAAAAATAGCGGAAAGCCACTCCTTCATCGTATGCGCGCACCTCCACGTTCAGCCGGTATCTGGAGCCGTCCTTCTTGGAGAGATACAGCGTGCCGCCGTTATAATGATCGCGCACCGTGCTCCGTTCGCCGTAAAGCGGCTTCCATGTCGCGTCATGCGACGTATAAGAAACGGAGTCCACCTCCATATTGTCCATCCAGCGTTCCGGCTGGGGAAGGGTTCTCTTCCCCATTGCCATCTCCCACACCCGGTTGTCCAACTGCAAACCGGCATAAGATTCAGCCACAACCGACTTCCCGTTGTAGTTCACTTGATAACACAATACGTTTGAACCCGAATCGGATTTCTTTCCATAAAACCTCACATGATGCGTGCCCCCCGGTGAAGTCAGTTCCAGTTCTACCGGTGCAGCAGCAAACGCGGAAGCGCCCAAAGCCATCATGGACAAAATAACAGACAGACGTTTCATAATTTCTTTTCGTTTTTTATGAAGAATACGAACCAAAGGGGCGGATTACCTAATCGGAACGAATATTTTTTTCATAAATCCCTGACTTCTTCCGAAGCCCTGCATCAGAGGCATAAAAAGAGGCGCGGAACACAGTTTCTTTCCGTGTCCCGCGCCTCTTATATCCGTTGGCATCGGCTCACACCAGCAACACCGTCACGTCCCGTGCGCCGTGCGCTCCCATCACCAACGCCTGCTCGATGTCGGCCGTCTTCGAAGGGCCTGAAATGAACACTCCGTAACCGTATTCTCCGGTATCGATGCGCTTGTACGCCTCGTGCATGTTGTTTACGAGATTCCTGCGGTCGAGCACCAGCACCAGTGCCTCGGAGATGAAGTAGACGGCACGCTGCTCCACATCCTGCTGCACCCATACGGCTCCGTTCTCGCACACCCCTACCCTTCCGGCCACGATTGCCAAATCGGTTCCGTCCAAATCTCCCGGATTTGCGACATCATCGGGATGGAAAGCGGCGCAGGCCAACTTCTGCTCCTTGCCCAAACATACGATTGACATCAGGTTCGAAGCGATGCGCCTGGCTTCCGGATATTGCCTGCGGATGATTTCGTTCACATCGTCTCCCGATTCCACCACTACGGCCCTGCCTCCCGTCAGTTTCATGATGTCGCAAAACTGCTTCACCTTGTCCGGATAAACGACGGCCTCCTTTTCGAGTTCCGAGAGGTCGGGCTTCTCATACCGCACCTGCGTGTTCCGGCGGATGCTCTGCAATATATCTTCTCTGCTGCTCATGATCGGTTTATTTTATTTTGTTCTTTTTCCACATTTCGTTGAAGCTCTCCTTGGCGAATTGCGGCATGTCGTGTTCCTTGCCCCAATCGTTCAGCCCGTTGTACACCATCCATTGGGGCAGGCCGTTCACGACAGACGCATTGCGCAACGCCAGATTGAACAGATGGGGATGCTCCATCAACGCCTTCATGCCGCCCGACATCACTTTCTTCGACGAACTGGCCACGCTCAATCCGTCCAGCTTCTGCCTCCAACGGTAAATCTGGTCGGCCAAGTCCACCTTGGCGGGACATACGTTCTGGCAAGAATAACACAAAGAGCAGGCCGACACGTTGTCGAAATAGTGCAGGGGCGCTTTCAGCATCCCCAGATTGATTCCGATCGGGCCCGGAATGAAGTAAGTGTACGAATAGCCTCCGCTCCGGCGATACACCGGACACGTGTTCATGCAGGCTCCGCAACGCAGGCAGTTCAAGGTCTTCACATGCTCCTTGTCGGCCAGAATGCGGCTTCTCCCGTTGTCTACGATGATGATGTGCAGTTCGCCTCCGGTGCGCGGCTTGCGATAGTGCGAAGTGTAGGTCGTGATGGGCTGCCCCGTGCCCGAACGTGCGAGCAGGCGGGTGAACACGCCCAGCGACTCGCGGTCGGGGACAATCTTCTCCATGCCGAAAGCCGTTATCTGGATTTTGGGCTGAGACGTGCCCATGTCGGCGTTCCCCTCGTTCGTGCAGACCACGCACTCGCCCGTAGAGGCCACCGCAAAGTTGGCTCCCGTCATGGCCGCTTCAGCTTCGATGAACTTCCGGCGCAGGTTCTTGCGCGCGGCGTGAGTGAGGTAGGTCTGGTCGTTGTTGCCGGGCTCCGTCCCCATCTCCTTCACGAACAGCTCGCCGATTTCCTCTTTCTTTATGTGGATGGCAGGCATCACGATGTGGCTCGGCTTCTTGTGCATCAGCTGGAGGATGCGCTCTCCGAGGTCGCTCTCCACCACCTCCACGCCCTTTTCCTCCAGAAACTCGTTCAGCCCGCACTCTTCCGCCAGCATGGACTTGCTTTTGATGAAATGCTTCACGCTGTGCGCACGGAGGATGTTGTACACAATCGAGCAATACTCGTCGGCATCCTTCGCCCAATACACGTGCGCCCCGTTAGCCTGCGCGTTCTTCTCGAACTCCTGAAGCAGCAGGTCCAGATGGCTGTTGCTGTACATCTTTATGGCGCAGGCCATGTCGCGCAAGCGTTCCCATTCGGGAAGCTGGCGGCTCATATTGTCGCGCTTGGCCCGCACCATCCACAGGGTCTGGTCGTGCCACCTCACCTGTTCCTTGTCTTTCAGGAACTTTTCGGCATTTCTTGAATGTTTCGTACTCATAAGCCTGAAGCTAATATCTCAACTACATGAATGGTCTTTATCGGAAGATTGTTCCGGCTGATGATGCCGTTCTGGTGCATCAGGCAAGAGCTGTCGGCTCCCGCGATGTATTCCGCCCCCGTGTCGATGTGGCGTTGCACCTTGTCACGCCCCATCTGCCCGGACACCGCATGTTCTTCCACGGCAAACATTCCGCCGAAGCCGCAGCACTCGTCGGGACGTTCAGGTTCGACCACCTCTATTCCTTCGACCAAAGAAAGAAGGTTGCGCAATTTGTTGTAGTAAGGAACGTTCAGCTCGCTGGGTGAAGAAAGGTGCATCAGACGAACTCCGTGACAACTGTTCTGGATGCTTACCTTATGCGGGAAAGAGGCCCGGAGAGAGGCGGGTTTCAGCACGTCATGGACAAACTCGCAAATGTCATAGATTTTCTCTTCCGTAGCGCAACGATGGCTTTCTTCGGCCAGCAAGTTCCCATAATGGTCGCGCACGAACACCACGCAGCTGGCCGAAGGGCCCACCACGTAGTCATACTGTCCGAAAAGCCGGTCGAAACGCTTCGCCAGCCCGTGCGCTTCATTCTCAAACCCCGCATTCGCCATCGGTTGCCCGCAACAAGTCTGGTCGAGCGGATAATCCACATCCACCCCCAGACTTTTCAGCAATTTGTATGACGCCACGCCCACCTGCGGATAAACGGCATTGATGTAGCAGGGGATAAACAATCCTACTTTCATTGTTTCATTTCTGTTTTGGTTCTCGTACACAAAGTTACGCCTAATTCCTGAATAAGAAAAGATTTTTCCCTTGAAATCAAAACGAGACGGACTTTTGCGCAAAACCCGGCGGACTTTGCCGCACAAGCCGCCCGCTTTGTGCTGCAAAGTCCGCCGGGTTTTCCCGCCAACGGAACGCGCTTTACCGGACCGATACGGCAAAGTCTGCCGACAGCCCTTCCGCACTGTTTGTACCGACCCATAACTTGAAGTCTCCCGGCTCTACTTTATACCTCATGTCGTATCCCCAAAAGGCAAGTTCGGAAACGGGAAGAGTGAACGAAACGGCCGTCGACTCGCCGGCTTTGAGGAATATGCGGCGGAATGCCTTCAGTTCTTTTACCGGACGGGTGACGGAACCCACCTTGTCCTGCACGTACAGCTGCACCACCTCCGTTCCGTCATAACGGCCTGCGTTTCTCAGTTCCACCGTTGCCGTAATTTCATCTTCCGGTCCGAACGTGTCGGACGAAAGTTTCAGGTCGCTGTATTCAAACGATGTGTACGACAAGCCGTAGCCGAACGGATAAAGCGGCTTCGCGCCTGCATCGAGATAGAACGAACGCCCGCCCACGGAGGTCTGTCCCGCTCCGACCGGGATGTCGTCTATCAGCATTTCGTCGGGTTTTGCCGGACGTCCCGTATTGTTGTGCGCGTAATAGACGGGCACCTGCCCGCTCATGCGAGGGAACGTGAGCGGCGTCTTTGCGCTCGGATTCACCTTTCCGAAAAGTATGTCGGCGATGGCCGGTCCGCCCATCGTCCCCGGATGGAACGAATAGAGCAGCGCATCCGACGCTTCCGCTTCTTCAGCGATGACGAGCGGGCGGCCTGCCATCACGATTGTAACTAACGGTTTGCCCGTGGCGGCCAAGGCTTTGACGAGCTGCCGTTGTGCTCCTTGCAGCTCAAGATTGGCCAGCGAATGCCCCTCGCCGGAAAGCACGGCTTCCTCGCCCACCAGCACAACCACCGCATCGGCCCGGCGTGCGGCATTCACCGCCTTGGCGATGCCGTTCAAGCTCTTGTCGCGGCTATAGCCCAGCCCCGGTTCGTAGACAACGTTCACTTTGTCGCCATACATTTCTTTGATGGCTTTCAGCGGCGTTTGCGTATGTTCCTGTTCTCCGTCGAATATCCATGTGCCCAACTGCTCGTAGGGAGCGTCGGCCATCGGGCCGGTCACGAGAAGCGTGCGCATCTTGTCGGTGAACGGCAATGTGCGTGAATCGTTCTTCATCAGGATGACCGATTGTTCTGCGGCTTCCTTGGCTGCTTGCAGATGCGTTTCGGCATATTTCACCGGCACCGAAGGAACGTCTACATACGGATGCTCGAACAGTCCCATACGGAACTTCAGGCGAAGGATGTTCCGCACCGCATTGTCAATGGCCTGCATGGACACTTTCCCTTCGTCTACCGACAATTTGAGGTTTTTGATGAATGTCTCGCTCACCATGTCCATGTCCACTCCCGCATTCACCGATTTCTCTGCGGCATCCTTCCCGTCCGTGCAGAAGCCGTGGCTTATCATTTCTCCGGCCGAGTTCCAGTCGGTCACCACCATCCCGTCGAACTTCCATTCGTCGCGAAGGATATCTTTCAAAACGAACCTGTTGGCCGTGCCCGGCACCCCGTCATTGTCGTTGAACGAGGTCATGAACGTGGCGCACCCGGCCTCCGCCGCCGCTTTGAAGGGAGGCAGATACACGTTGCGCAATGTCCTTTCGGGCACGAAGGTAGAATTGTAGTCCTGTCCGCCCTCAGCCGCACCGTAAGCCACGAAATGTTTGGCACACGCCACCATCGAAGTCGGATTGTCCAACGAGTCTCCCTGAAAACCCTTCACCATCGCCGCACCCATCACCGAAGTCAGATAAGGGTCTTCACCGCAGCTTTCGGCGATACGCCCCCAACGTGCGTCGCGCGAGATGTCAATCATCGGCGCAAACGTCCAGCGGATACCGTCGGAAGTAGCTTCCAATGCGGCTACGCGCGCCCCCCTTTCCACAATTTCGGGATTGAAAGTTGCGGCTTGCCCCAGAGGAATGGGAAAAATGGTCTTGTAGCCGTGAATCACATCGCGGGCCACAATCAAGGGAATGCCCAGCCGCGATTCCTCCACCGCCACTTTCTGTATCTTGTTCACCAGCTCCGGGTCCGTATAATTCAGGATGGAACCGACCTCTCCCTTGCGGACTTTTTCCGCCAGCTCGTCAAAGTTCCAAGGGCTGAGCTGATTCATTTGTCCCAGCTTCTCGTCGAGAGTCATCTTGGAGAGCAGGGAATCCACTCTCGCCTCAACGTCTTTATATATCTCTTTGTTCGTGCATGATGCCAGCGAAAGCGTAGCCAGAGCCGCACAGAACATCAAATTTCTTGCTTTCATGCGATTGTTTTTTGTTGTTATCGTTAAATCAGAATGCGCAGATAGGGTGATATACTTCACCAGCTATGCCGTACCAATTGCTGTCATTGCCCGTACCAGATGCCATCAGATAAAAACCGGTCAAGCCTACTTCTGGACTATGATAGGTAACAGACGGTATGTTTCCGGTCAAGGTTGCCCCGTTCACTTTCCCCATTTGTCGGTTGATACGGTCAGCTCCGTCCGCTGATGCGGCCTCCGGATTAGCGGAACCCCGTATCAAATACTTCAATTCGTGGAATGAAGGAGCATACCATTCGGTCGCGCCAGCAATTTTCTCGCTATGGTTATTCAATGCCACAAACAGAAAACCGGGTGCTTCTGCGGCTTTTTCCTTTAATATTTGGGTTATTTTGTAACCGTTCGGTTCATTTGTTACATCAAGCAGACCGTCTAACGCCTCTTTTATCACCCCTTTTACCGTAGCGTCGTCCGAACCGCCAAAACTTTGCCCGGCTACAATGGAAACGACCAGCCCATGACTTCCGTTGAACCCGGCGTAATCACTTGATGCCAGACCGTTTGTCATAGCAAAAGAGCCGAATTCTTCGCCATCCATCGTATGGAACACGATGCCCTTGCAGGCGAGTCCTGCCGGGAGAGAGGCCGCGTTTCCCGGAATGACCACCGCATTTCCCGCATCAGAAACGCAATAGAAATCGCCGGGCGCAACGGACGCTTCTTCTCCGTCCGAGGTGAGACAGGGAAAAGTGTAGCAATGATTGGACTCCAAGGCAAGGGCTTCGCTCAAAGTCTTTGCGTATGTCGTACCTCCTATGGTATAGAAATAGCGGAAATCGTTCGGGTTCAATTCCCCTCCGTCCATGAGACAGAGATATTTCCCGTCCATTGCTTCGGGGACGTACCGCTCGTCGCCGATAGAGAAAGACACGTCGGAAAGGTCTATCGGGAAAGTGTATGTTTCTTCGCCTGCCGTTACGCTTCCTTCTGCCGAGAACGAGACGAGCGAGAAGGCATGTTCGAAATCCACGGTCAGTTCGGGAGCGTTGACCTCGATTTCCGAGACCAGCAAGTCCCTGTCTTTGAATTCTTCCGCCGAAGCCCAATTGTCCAAGCCTTTGAGTTCGTCCGCCGAAGCGACCGGACTTAGATTCTCAACATACGGGAAATAAGCGACGGCCTTCCGGATTTTGCCCGAATAGCTTGCGTCCTCCACATTGTTCCAGACACCGTTGGCGTATTCGAAAGGGATATTCTCCGTAGCGTTCCCGTCCGCATCAACCAGCATGAGGCCGATGCGGTCTCCATCCTCGAAAGTTACGGTAACCCCGTCGTTTGAGACACGGCTTCCGGCGGAAAAGTCTGCCACGCTGACGCTTCGGATGCTGAATGCGCCGGGGGAGGAAATATCTTCCTGCATCAATGTGTCGTCCTGCGTGCAGGCCGAGAAAAACAGCGCTGAGAGGGCTGCTATATGATATATGTATTTCAGTTTCATGATTACTCGTTTTTATATTTGTCAGAAGGTGATGATAAGACGGACCTTGGATTCCGTTGCAGAACTCTGCCAGAATGTCGCGTTCGTGTCCGCTCCATTGCTAAAAGTCACATGGTAAGCATTGCTTCCGTCGTTGTCGAAAGAACAATCCCAGTAGTCTCCATCCAAGGGCGCGCAGCCTTCGATTGTTTCTCCCGCAAGGATTGCCAAATCTTTCAGTTGGGTATGCGAAGGAAGATACCAGCCCGAAGTGTCGGGTATCGCATTGTTTTGGTTCTTAGCGCGGGAGGCTTCGGCCGCAGGCATCGAGCCTTCCGAAGCGTCCGCCTGAGCCAAGAGGTATTCCGTTTGGAGATAACCTATGTATAAGGAGGTCTGTCCGTCCATCGCGTTCTCCGGAGATTCTGCGCCGAGCAGCGACACGGCACCGTCTTTCCATTTGTATTTGCCGTCCACGCCTCCGGTTTCATCTCCCAGGGCAACCGCATATCCATGAACGGCCGTCAGCCTCCCGCCATAACGGGACGCATCATCCGTCTCGTGCTTCCCTACTCTGAACACGACTCCGGCCGTGCCGTTCTCCTTGTAGGTCTCGCCATAAGTCCCGTCCGTGTAGAGGTAATATCCCACCTCCATGTATTCCGTCGTGTACGCCAGTCTGATGTCCGAGCGGATATTCTTGAACGTGAACGTGACCTTTCCGCCTGAAACGGAACGCTCTCTGTCGCACAAGCCTTCGAAGTCAATGCCTCCGCTCGCGTTGTTTTCCGTATAAGTGATGGAGAAGCCCTCGGCCGCATCGGAGATGAAAGTTCCGCTCCCAAAGCCTTCGGCCTCATAATCGGCCAGACCGGATATTTCGGCGGGGATTATAGCTTTGAACAAAGCGTCCTGTACACCCTCCGTTGCGCCTTCTTCCCATCCGATGCTTTCCGACTTCATGTCCACCTCCAGCCCTTCTTTGGTAACGGACAGGTAATACCTCTGCCATGTGTTCGGAAGCAGGTCGCCGGTTCGCTTCTTTACGTCGTTCGGGTTGTTCCGGCTTGGGGTGTAGATGTAAGTGTTTCCTCCTATTTCCACCTTGATCAGAGGTTTCTCCCACATCTCGCACGGAACCATCATCGCTTCGCCTTCCCAATAGTATTCGCTCCGCATGATACGGGTGGAGATTTCCTTGTCGGGCTCGCCCACCGGGGTGACTGTGCCGTCCGTATAAGTGGCGGCTCCGTAACCGAGGAAGGTGACCTTTGCGGCATCAATCTCTTGCTGGGTATATCCGCTATTCTCATCCGTTATCTGGAGCTCCCACCATAGGCGGGTCATGCGGTGCGTGAAGAAGAAACGCACAATCTTCGACTCCACCTTGGCGTGGCTTGCCAGCAGGTCGCAATTGAAAAGCAGTTCTTCCGTGGTCTGGTTCGTCAGGTCGATTTCCTTGTCTGTGTATGGAGTCCAGGCCGTTACGTCGTAAGCCTCGCCCTCCCATGCGTAGGGAGTTTCTTCCGTAGTCATCACTCCCTCCGTGTCTACGGTATAGGTCTTTACGGTTTCGCCCGATTTCACGGCAATCCGTTCGTCACCGTCCCAGGCGCTTTCCGTCACCCGGCTCACGGGATTGTCCACTTTTGCGGAAAAGACGACTTCTCCGCTTCCGCCCAGGCTCTCAATGTCCGTTTCGCTCGTGCAGGAAAGGACTCCCAAGCTGACCGCACAAGCCCAAAGACCCAAGCGGTTGTTTCGTATGTTTTTAGCGTTCATCTTATTCAATTTAAGCGTTTGTTCTTACTCTTTCGACGGGTTTCCGCATCGCGCCTGCCCGCTTTTTTTGTTTTGCCTCCGCGTTTTTTTGCAAGGACGGCCGTCTTTCCGGACGTTCCGCTCATTGCATCTCCGGATTCAGAAGCCCTTTGTCGGAATCCTCTCCGTTGAAGTCCCAGCCGTTGATGGAACTCCCGGAGGAAAGGTCTCCGTAGTTGGCATCCGGGTCGATGTCTTCCGGTTTCTGGTAGACCCTTACATAGTCCACGTACATGCTTTGGGGGAAGTATGTGTCGTCCGTCGGGTTTCCTCCGAACGTTCCTCCCACCGCCACGTTGAGGATAAGGAAGAAAGGATGGTCGAACGCCCATTCCCCGTCCGTTACGGCTGCTTTCTCCACCCGGTGGTAGGGCGTTCCGTCTACGAGGAATACGATTTTTTCCTTGTCCCATTCCACTGCAAACACGTGGAAGTCCGTATCGAAACGCCGGTCTTGATAGCCGAACGTGCTGGTGACGGGGTTTCCTCCCGAACGTCCCGGCATGTGCAGCGCGCTCGACACGATGTTGGGCTGTATCCCTTTGTTCTCCATAATGTCTATCTCTCCGCACGCAGGCCACGTGCGGGTGGCATAGTCCGCGCCGAGCATCCAGAAGGCAGGCCAGAGACCCACGCCATAGGGGAGCGTCAGACGGGCTTCGGCGCGTCCGTATTGAAATTCGAACAAGCCTTCGGTCTTGATTCTTGCGGAAGAATAGGTCGCTCCGTCCCCGTCTTTCAGGGCCGTTATCTTCAGGCATCCTTCGCCCTTGAAGGTGGTGTACGAAGCGTTCTTCTCCTTGTCCGTATAGTTCTG
Organism: uncultured Phocaeicola sp.; assembly: GCA_944320135.1. Lineage (GTDB taxonomy): Bacteria > Bacteroidota > Bacteroidia > Bacteroidales > Bacteroidaceae > Phocaeicola. Next base: position 54,064 of record CALUGI010000001.1, read on the forward strand.
CAGCTCACCGTTGCCGAACCCCGACGCGCCCAGTTCGTATGTCCACTTCGACGGGTTGGGCCGGTTGTCCTCGGTCGGGGTGTCGAACTCGTCCGACCACACCAGCACCCATCCGTTGTCTTCGGGATTCCCGCCTGTTTCGGGCGTATCTTCCTCGCAGCTTCCCAACGCCAAGGCCAGGAAGCCGAGCAGTATTGTCTTATAATGTTTCATAGGTCAGTTCTTTTTAATAGAAGTAAATGTTGTCTACGAGAATGTTCTGATAGTTTGGGGTTCCGTCGGTAATGGCCAGTTGCAGCTGGTGAATGCTTGATGCTCCGTTGAGCGGAACATCTACCGAAACCCATTCTCCTGTCTTGAGCGGGACGGCGGCTTGTTGCCCGGCATGGGTGCCGTCTGCATTGATGTCCGCCGACACGTCAATCTGCGCACCTTCCACTTCGTCCTGCAACAGGATGTCGATATGGACACAAGTCTTGCCCGTGGTGTTTGCATCCTCGTCGAGCACGATGCCGACAAAGTTGAAGTTTCCGTAGTGCATGATGTGATGGTTTTCGCTGAGCGTTATCTCATCGTTTGTGGTTGTCTGATAGGGTGCCCAATAGCCGTTCATGGGCGATGAAAGGGTGTTGGCGTAATTGTCGCAATACAGGGAAACCACGTCCGCCTCGTCTTTGTCCGGTTCCGGAGCAAAGTCATAGACACCCGTTATCGTGATGGAGCCTTCCGCTTCGTTCGGAGTGAGCACCGCCCGGTCTTTCGCTCCGTGGAAAGAGATTACGTTTCCTTCCACCGTAGCCACTTCGGGATTGGACGAGCTGAAGGTGAAGTATTTCGAGGAAACCGTCATCTCCTGATCCATGCCGTTGGGAAGATTGACGAATGCCGTAAGCTCGCTTATCTCGATGTCCCCGGTGGGGAAGCCCGCCATGCTGGTGTCCGCAATACGGGTGTGTGCCAGCGTTCCGAGTTTCTCGAACTTCACTTCATCGAACCATATCGCATATCCTTCACCGTCCACCGCTCCGGCTGAATAAAAGAACAGCCCTTTTTCGGAAGTCAGCCTTGAAGGGTTGGGAAGAGGCACGATGACCTTCTTCCAGTTGACGTCCAGTTTCACATCGGAAAGCGTTACCGTGTACTCCGGGCTGTCCCCGTAATTCCCTATTCCCGTTACGATTGTTGTCGGGACGGTCGATTTGGCATAGAAAGTCAGCGCGTCATATCCTGACATGTCCCTTCCAGCCTCCGCAAAGAAGGTTCCTCCGGCGAAGTTCCCCATAAGGTCGTTCGGATTGGGCACTTCCACCCTGATAGAGGCGGTGCCGCTGTATTTTGTTTCGGTGTCCTGACTCAGATTGGTCGGCTTCCCCCATGCCTGATAGTCCACTCCGGAAGCGAACCCGTCGATGAAGACCTCAGACAGATTCGGACTTGTGGCCAATACGTCCGTATCTATATCCCTCTCGCATCCCGCCAACGCCATCAAGACTGCGGAGAAAGAGAGTGCGTATGCTGCATTCAATATGTATTTGTCCATAAAAGAGTTTGTTAAAGTTTGCGGTGATTAGAATAGACTGAACGAGATGTAGGTTCGGATTTCCCATTCGTTTCCTTTGGGTGCGCCGGGGATGTCCGCACTTTCCGTGAAGCCTCCGTTCCCGTCAGACACGTATCCGGCGAGATAGCGGTTGGAATATTGGTCAAGCGTGCGGTAAGTGCCCCTGATTCCTACACGTGTGGACAACGGGCCGAGCCATTTCGGTTTGAAAAGGTTGGTCGAAAGGTCTACCATGCACTGGAAAGGGAAAGTCAGGTTGAAGTCCCGGTGGTAGTCATACGGCCCCCAGTCGTTGAACTTCAGTGCGGCGTTCAGCCTGATTTTCCTGTAAATCATCTGAAGGTCTCCGCCTCCTCGTCTGATCAGACGTTCATCGTCGCCGTTGGCTTGTGCCGTACCGAGGTATGCGCTTGCGATAAATCCGAAGTCCTTAGTTACTCTGGACGTTACTTTCAGGTTGGTTTCCCATAAGTCGTGTGCCGGGGCTGAATTGGCGAAAGCGAAAGTGGAACGTCCGTCGGCCAGAATACCGATGGCTGCATCCTGGGCGGTAGGAAGATGGCGGTAGACGAATCCGAGCGAAGCTGCAAACGGAGCGTCTTCCGTCTCGTCATTGTCCCAGTCGTACATCCATGTGCCCGGAGTGGGGTCGTAGGTCAGCAGCAACTCGCCGGCAGTCGTTTCACGATTGCTTCTCACGGCAAACGGGTCGTCCAATATGTTTCTCAGTCTTCCCGGAGCGTCCACTCCGTTCGGCATAGGGCCTACAAGCGGCTTCTGCCACAAGAAGTTCGGGGCAATCTGGAAGTTCCCTATCTGATAGGTGAATCCGGCGAGCACGTTCTGTTGGTTTCCGCTTCCGCTGTCTTTCAGTTTCCATCCGGTCAGCGTCCGTGTGTTGTCCGCTCCGCCGCCTGCTACCAGTCCCATGATGGCTCCTTGCGCATACATGTTAAAGTTCCCTCCGCTGTACACCACTTTCAGCTTTCCGCCGAAAGTGTCCGATGTTTTCACTTCATCCTGATAGACAGTGGCTGTGGGGCTGTATTCTTTGGTGGCCTGGAATGTCCTTCCTACCAGAGTCGTTCCTGACCATAGCCCGCCCAGTGTAACATCGAAACGTCCGAAACGCCGCTGTACCATCAGTGAGGCACGGGTGTTTTTCGGAGTTGGGATTACGAAAGAGGTGACGGTTTCGTTTCGCTGGTCAATGTCGTAATGGAAGATACCTCCCACGTTCCAATTGCCGAAAGTCCGATAGTATTTGACGAGCAGAGCCGGGTTCGCGCCCCACCACAGTTCCGGTCCGAAAGCCAGCTTCAGTCCGGAGAACCATCTCTTGCCCTCGATTTCGCATCCAAGCGGGGCCTCGCCTCCGTAGATATCCATGTTGTCGCCGTAGCTTGCCTCCTGATAGAGTCCGAAGAAGTCGCCTTCATATCCCCAATGGTAGTGGGGCTTGCGGAAAAATGCGTTCAGGTTGAACAGGCTGCCGTCCCAGTTGAAGCTGGCGCTGTAGACCTTGATGCGTTCCAGCGGACCCAAATCGATGTATTCTCCGTTTTCATTGATGTAGTTCGTCCGGCCTCTGTTTTCATAGAAAATTTCGTCAATCGGATTCTCCGCCACGTTTCCGAGCACGTTCACGGTCACTTCCGCGTGGACGTTCTCCGCCGGTTTGGACTCCACGCCCACGTAGAACGATTCCGTATGGTCAAAGCCCTTTGAACTGGGGAAGCTGGCAGGAGCGTCCGCTCTTGTTTCCGGAGTCGTGGTATGCCTTGCTCCCGTATAGAAAGTGGTGAAATCACCTCTCAGCTGGCTCAGGCCGATCAGTCTGGTCTTTTCGCCCTGCAAGGCGGCCTTGTCGCTTCTGGCGGACAGGACGGACGACATTACGTTGACATCTGAAATCTGGCTTATGATGGAAGATGTAGTGCTTCCGGAAGCATACGGGTTGATTTTATGTACGTCTCTCAGCACATAATATGCGGCACGCGGATAAAGCTCGTATATGCCTCTGGCATCGGGAGTACCTTTGGCGCATACGCCGAACCATTCCTCGTTCATGTTGTTCGCCCCTTCCACATAGTCGAACTTATAACCCCCGTTGCTCCATGAAGCCCGCGTGTCGTGGATGCTCAGGTTCGTGGTCTGTCCGGTTTTCCACCATCCGTCCGCCCATTGGAAGGTGAATCCTCCGATGGCGTTTCCGTTGTTTCCAAGCCCGGCGGCGTTCAGATAGATTTCCGCCCAGTTTTTCAGCAAAATGTCGGCTTGTTCTTTTTGAGCTTCGCCCTGCGTTACGGCATTGAACGCATCCGACCCGAATTCCGTGAACAACACGGGTTTGCCGCACTCCGCCTTTACCCTGCTGAACAAGTCTCCGAACGATTCGCCCCGATAGCAGTTGATGCCCAATATGTCCACGTCCTTGCATTCTTTGGCGATGAGGTCGAGGAACATCAGGTCGCCGTTGCAGATGGCGATAGGGCACGAAGGATTCATCCGCTTCATTTCAACCGCCGCTTCGTTGAATATCTTGTAAAGATGGACGGCCTGTTGGGTCGACTTGCGGTCTTCGACAGGAATATCCTCCGCTTCTGCTCCTTGCCAGAACAGCCCGTAGTTGTTTTCGTTTCCTAATAAATAAAGGAGTACGCCGGGAGTGCCGTTGAATTTCTCCACCATGCCTCGCGCTTCGGCAAGAAGGGCTTTCCGCACGCGGGGGTCGGAGTAGTCCGTATTGCCCATCCATACGCCGTCCAGCGTCAGTCCGTAGCGTCCGAACGTGGTGTTGACCATCGTGTAGATGCCGTATTGTTCATAGATGTAGCGCACCCATCTGGCCGGAACGTCCGCATACAATCGGATGGCGTTCGCACCCATATTTTTCAGCAGGGGCATGTCCGCATCGAGAGCGGCCTTGATTACATCATCCGATTGCGCCCATAAGGAATAAGAATAGTTGGTTCCGATAGGGAAATAGTCCCAGTTCATTCCGTTTACCATGAACGGCTTGCCGTTTACGGTCAGCCGTGCCCCCGTCGGGTCGTTCACCACGGCAACCTTGCCGCTCTGCGCCGAAAGGGGAGCGGACAAGAGGAATGACAAGGACAATGCCATCGCATTTTTCAAAGAACGGTGCGCGAACGCACGTCTTACGACCTGCTTTAAACTCAGCTTTTCTTGTCTCATAAATCAATTTTAAAAGTTAACACTATCCATTTTCGTTCTCTGAGGCAAAGATAATATAGCATATAGCGCGGTGTATATGCAAGTAAACGGTAGAAGTAAACTCTTTTACGATTAGCCTATTGTAAATCAAGAAAGTAACTTTTCGAGAAGTAAACCGAGTTCCTTTCCGGATTGCGCCATCGCGTCTCCTTATCTCTGCATTTTCCCTAACGAACGTACCCTTTCTGCAAACTCTTCCTTTGGAATCACGGCCTTGTTTCTCGTCCGCAACCGGTTGTTGTAGACCGTCTGCGGAGAACAATGCAGAAACTCCGCAATCTTGACGCTGTCGTTGATGCCCAACCGGACGAGCGCATAAATCCGCAGCTCCGTGTTCAGCAATTCGCCTTCTTTAGGAACAACCCGGTCCTCCGGCCGGAGAAGGGAATTGAAGTCGTCCACGAAATCAGGATAGACATGCAGAAAAATAGTGTCGAAACTATGGTAAAATTCCTTCAACTCGTTCTGGGTCATAGACGTGTTGGAGGCAAGCGACTTGATGTCGTCTATCTGTCCTGCCTTGATTTTGCGCCCGATATTCTTCCGGTACTCTTCGAGTTTGGTGATATAGCTGGAACAAATGGAAAAGACATACCCGATGTATTCTTCTTTCACGTAGTTGGATTCGGTAAGCTGCTCGTTGCTTTTCTTGAGCTTCTCGTTCATTTCGGTCAGCATCTTCTGGGCTTCCGAGAGTTCGTTGACATGAATGTTGAGCAAACGGTTGCTTTCGTCCAACCTCTTGCGAGAACGGGCTATTCTTCTGAACTGGAAAAATATGAGAAGGAACGACATGAGCAACACTCCGGACAGCACACTGACCGTGCGGAGCGACTTGCGAAGTTCTCTGGCCTGCATCTCGTTCCTCTTTCGGTAAGCCTACTGCAGTTTGTCCATCACCGCCGAAATGTTCATCACGCGAACCCTGTTTGGATAGAGCAGCGCTGCCTTGAGGCAATGGCTGATATAGGCATATCCCCGGTCGATGTCGCCCCGGACATACAGGATATTGGAGAGTTCTTCTAACGAAGCGATGTCGCGATTGCACATCCTTATATCGGCAATGGCCGAGCAAGCGAGGTATTTCATACGGTTGGTCTCATCTCCTTCGCTGCTGTACATGGTGGAAAGCATGTAGGCATTGATGGCATCTGTCAGTGTGGAGAGAGACGAATTGTCCACCGTTTCTTTAAGTTTCGCCTTGATGCTGTCACCTTCAGCCGAACGGGGATAGTCTCTATGCAACGCCGCACAGAAACTATAGTAGGCAGGATGTTCCGGAGTGATGTACTTGCCGGCCTCCCGCCTCAACTTCGTTTCAAGAATGTAATACGGGTTTATCTGCTCTTGCCGGTTTCCGATGAACTGCACCTGGTGCGAACACAGATAAATCCGTGTGTCGTAATATTGGTACATGGCCTCCTTGTTCAGGAAAGCTGTGTCGATATGATGCAATTCTTTTTCCGCTTCGTTCAGCAGCCCTTGGGCAGCAAGAAGGAAAGCCTTGTTCAACGCCCACTCGGTTCGCTTGTCTTTTCTTCCTAACCTTTCCGAAAGGCGTATGTTCTCGTCCACATAAACCATCGCCGAATCGGCGTTATAGCAGAAATATTCGTCATACATCATCTTGTTGAGCCACAGCCTGTCTTCCAGCTTGAGCGGGACGGACAACTTTTTGCGCAGCCCGTCTATCCTTTCCTCCTTCTCCAAAATGTATTTCTCGCTGACGGCCAACACCGAATCCAGACGCGCAAGCAACGGCTCCAAGCCATTTCCGGCAAAAGCCTCCACAGAAACAGCCGCCAACAGCGCCAATGCCAATATGCTTTTCATTGCAAGGTATCTCATCACACTTCATTCCTGTTCTAAATCCGTCCAAATATACGAAAATAAAGATTACGAAAAAAGATTCCGCCCCGCAAGAAAGCTCTGCAACGCGCGACCGCCCCGCGAATCGCTTCGCAGGGCGGACCCAACTAATAACTAACTTTTTACTTTTGTGGTTTACGTAATATCAATATGACTAACGATGCAAAGGTAGGGGTTCCCAGACTTTCCGACAATACCTACATGTCGGTATTTTTCAGGAAGCTCATAAAGCCATTTTCACCTCGCTCAGTTCCACCAGCTTGTTCACGATGGCATAAATGGTAAGCCCGGCTGCGGAATGTATCTGCAGCTTGCGGGTAATGTTCCGCCGATGAGTGATGACCGTATGCACGGAAATGAAGAGCTTTTCGGCTATTTCCTTATTGGTCATTCCGCGCACCACGCATCCCACAATCTCCTTCTCGCGCTGGCTCAGCGAAGTGGCATCGCTTTCCTCCGCACTCGATATGCCCATCAGCACGGATATTTTCCGTCCAAGCGAACCGGCATCGTCAAACAGGTCGACCGACTCGTCATAACCTTTCAGCCGGTTTCCGTCAACCACCGTATAAATCAGGGAAACGCACTTCACGTCCGCTTCAGGATACCGGCTCTTGAAACCTTCAAGATCAAACCATCCCTCAAATTGGGGATTGACTATCAGAATGTCCGGACGGCGGGCTTCCATGCAATGCTGCAACCCTTCTTTCGAGGATATTTCGACGGTTTGCACGTCAAGCCCTTCCAAATGCTTCAAGACGGAAGCCAAACCTCCGCGCACGATGGCCGACGACTCGGCTATGGCCACGTATATTACTGTATCTTCCGGTTTCATCTCGCCTCCTTTTCCAGCTCCATTATGGCGGGCACGAACAGATAGTCCTCCACCCGGTTGTGGGAATCCAAATCTTCCTCGCAGCTGAATATGTCGAACAAGACGGCATTCAGCAGACGGTTGTCGGCCCCTCCCGGATAATACTTGATGATGATGTTTTTCAGTTCGGTCAGTTTCGCGTTTATCTGGTCGTGATGGCGGGCAAACACGCCGATGTTGTACCCTCCGGAACGTTCGCCCCTCAACAGTTTTTCGACATACACGAACACTTTCTCGTTTTCATATTCCATGTGCTTGCGCACTTCGCTCACGTATGCGTCGAAGAACTTCACTATCAGGAAAGCCACTTCGTTTTCCGGCGAGCAGTCGATTGCCTCGATGAGCTTCCGGCGGATGGCCGGCAATTGGAAATCCAGGAAATAATGATGGGCACGCTTCAGATAGTCCATCAGCGCGGAGATGGAAAGCCCTGCGGGAGGGTCTTGAATACGGTTTCCGTCCTCGCCTAAAAAGTTGACCACTATCAGGAACGTGTCACAATCCACTCCGTTCATCCTGCACACCTCCTTCACCGACTTGTCGCCGAATCCCAATGACACTCCGAAGCGGCTCAGCACCTGAAGAAGCGCATAGTTTTCGCAAATCAGGTCGCTCATCTTGTCGGAAGACTTGTATCTTCTGGTTCCGTTGTTGCACATAAATAAAGTTCTCATATATACGGAACGCAAAATAAGGCAATTTTTCCAATGTTTGCAATCACCATTTGCAGGTATTTGGAAGGGGCGGGCGTTTCTGCCCGCAACGCAAAAACAAGCTCACGCCCGAACCGCACCGGAAAACCCGCCGGACTTTTCCGCAAAGCCTGCGACATTTTTCAGCAAAACCCGCCGGACTTTTCCGCAAAAAAGTTTAACTTTGTCCGTACAAACCAAATCAAAAATACGAACCATGTACACAATACAGACAAACCCTTCGGGAACCCGAAGCATGGAAATATCGGAAAAGCATCTGGAAACCATCGAAAAATACGCGCTTTTCCGCCAACTGATTGACAGCAACGGAATCATCGACGAGTCCGTGCTCGACAAGCTGAAGCTGAACGTGCGCTCGCTCATCGCCTCGACGGAAGGCAACAGCAAGGATTTGCTCGACTTGTGTCTCGACGTGATCTACCACAACAACATGAAGGCTTTCGGACTTCACCAGCTCATCCTGCTCTACATCAAATGGGAAAAGGAGAAAGAAGAAAAGGAAGAAACGGAAGAATCTAACTGACCGCACGCCTTGAAAGAGCATCAACTGACCGACTGGTTGCCGACAACCAAAAAGGAAATGGAACTGAGGGGATGGAACCGCCCGGACGTCATCATCTTCAGCGGCGATGCGTATGTAGACCACCCTTCGTTCGGAGCGGCGGTCATAGGGCGCACGCTTGAATCGTTGGGGCTTCGGACGGCCATCGTTCCGCAACCCAACTGGCGCGACGATTTGCGCGACTTCAAAAAACTGGGCCGCCCCCGCCTGTTCTTCGGGGTCTCGGCGGGATGTATGGACAGCATGGTCAACAAATACACGGCCAACAAAAGGCTCCGGAGCGAAGACGCCTACACGCCCGACGGAAGGCACGACATGCGCCCGGAGTATCCGAGCATCGTCTATACCCGCATCCTGAAAGAACTGTTCCCCGACGTGCCCGTCGTGTTGGGAGGCATCGAAGCGTCTCTGCGAAGGCTCACGCATTACGACTATTGGGCCGAGCGGGTACGTCCGTCCATCCTGAAAGAATCGAAAGCCGACCTGCTGGTTTACGGAATGGGAGAAAAGCCCATAACCGCCATGTGCCGACACCTGCTGAACGAATTGGGAGAAACGGAAGAGGCGTATGTGCGCCACGTGCCGCACGACATCCTCCAAACGGCCTTCCTCATAGACCGGAAAGAAGCGGAAAGCCTCGCCCCGAACCCGAACGGGGAAGGCGACCTGACTCTGTTCTCTCACGAAGAATGCCTGAAGGACAAAAAGAAACAGGCGCAGAACTTCCGCCATATCGAAGAAGAATCCAACAGATATGCGGCCGCACGCATCTTGCAGGATGTGGAGCAGCAAACGGTGGTGGTAAACCCGCCCTTTCCTCCGATGACCCAGGGAGAAATCGACCGCTCGTTCGACCTGCCTTACACGCGCCTTCCCCACCCGAAATACAAAGGCAAAAGGATTCCCGCCTACGACATGATCAAGTTTTCGGTCAACATCCATCGGGGATGCTTCGGCGGATGCGCGTTCTGCACCATCTCCGCCCACCAAGGCAAGTTCATCGTAAGCCGGAGCAAGGAAAGCATCCTGAAAGAGGTGAAGGCCATCACCGAAATGCCCGACTTCAAAGGCTATCTGAGCGACTTGGGAGGGCCTTCGGCCAACATGTACCGCATGAAAGGAAAAGACGAAAGCCTGTGCCGCAAGTGCAAGCGGCCTTCGTGCATCCATCCCAAGATATGCCCGAACCTCAACACCGACCATCGCCCCCTGCTCGACATCTATCATGCAGTGGACGCTATGCCGGGAATCAAGAAAAGTTTCATCGGGAGCGGCGTGCGCTACGACCTTCTGCTGCACAAAAGCAAAAACGCGGCCATCGACAAAAGTGCAGCGGAATACACGCGCGAACTGATAGTGCGCCACGTGAGCGGACGGCTGAAAGTGGCTCCGGAACATACCGCCGACAAAGTGCTTTACCTGATGCGCAAGCCCCCGTTCGAGCAGTTCTATGAATTCAAACGAATATTCGACAAGCTGAACCGGGAGCTGAACTTGCGCCAGCAGCTCATCCCCTACTTCATCAGCAGCCATCCGGGATGCACGGAAGAAGACATGGCCGAACTTGCCGTCATCACCAAACGTCTGGACTTCCACCTGGAGCAAGTGCAAGACTTCACCCCCACTCCCATGACGGTTGCCACCGAAGCGTGGTACACGGGCATCCATCCCTACACGCTCGAACCGGTGTTCTCGGCCAAAACGCAGAAAGAAAAACTGGCGCAACGCATGTTCTTCTTCTGGTACAAAGCCGAACAGCGCCGCGCCATTGTCAATGAATTGAAAAGAATCGGCCGGAACGACCTGATTCCGAAACTTTACGGGAAATAAGCATTCTCCCCCGTCAACGCTCGTTGATGGGAGTATATTCCACCTCGTCCAGCACGTTCTTGTATGCTGGACGGATGATGCGCCTCCCTTGGAAGTTCAATTCCTCAATGCGGTGTGCAGTCCATCCCACGATACGCGCCATTGCAAAAAGCGGAGTGTATATCTCGAACGGCAAGCCTATCATCTCGTAAATGAAGCCCGAATAGAAGTCTACGTTCGAGCAGACACGCTTCTTCGTGCCTTTCACCTTCTTGAAGCATTCGATGGCGCGCTGCTCAATCAGCTCCAAGAAAGCGAACTCTTTCTCGCATCCTTTCTCGGCTACCAGCTCGCTCGCCAGCTCCTTCAGCAGAATGGCGCGAGGATCGGAGATGGTATATACGGCATGGCCGATGCCGTAAATCAAGCCGCTTCCGTCGTATGCCTCCTTATTGAGCATCCTGACAAGATAGGTGTCAATCTCGTCCACGTTGGTCCAATCGGATATCACCTCTTTCAGGTGATGGAACATTTTGACAACCTGGATGTTCGCGCCCCCGTGAAGCGGCCCTTTCAACGAGCCGATACCCGCAGCGATGCTCGAATACGTATCGGTGCGGGTGGAGCTGGTAACCCTCACGGTGAAAGTGGAGTTGTTTCCTCCCCCGTGTTCCGCCTGCAATACCAGAAGCAGGTCGAGCATACGGGCTTCGAGCGGCGTATAATCTTTCTTTATCATGTAGAGGAAGTTCTCCGCAATCGAAAGATGCTCGTGCGGATAACGGATATGCAAAGAACGCCCGTGCGTGCTGTGCCGGTAAATGCTGTACGCATACGCAATGATAGTCGGGAACTTTGAAATCAGTTCGATGGACTGGCGCATCAGATTGTCGCGGGAGATGTCATCCGGGTTCGGGTCGAACGTGTACATTTCGAGCACGCTCCGTGCAAGGATATTCATGATGTTCTGTCCTTCCAAGTCGATGATGTTCATCGTAGTCTTCTTGTCGAGCGGCATATTGTCGTTAATCAGTTCTTTGAATGCCGCCAGCTGCTCGCTGTCGGGCAACTCCCCCGAAAGAAGCAGATAGGCCACTTCCTCAAATCCGAAGCGCTTCTCCTTCAGCAACGCATGAACGATGTCATCCAAATCGTATCCCCGATAAAACAGCTTTCCGGGAATCGCCTTCAACCCTTCGTCGGTGCGCTCATAACCCACAACGTTACCGATTTTTGTCAATCCCACCAACACGCCGGTTCCGTCTTCATTGCGAAGCCCGCGCTTCACGTTGTACTTCGTAAACAGTTCATTGTCGATACGGCACGCTTGCTTGGCGCATTCCGACAACTTATATACAATGTATTCTTTCTTCATCGCTTTCGTATTTCCGGTTTCACAATCAAAGCAGCTCTACAATCCTTTGTCCGAACTCGTCGGTAGACAATGTTCTTCCGTCGGGCATGAAGCGGGCAAGGTCGGCCGTGGCCTCCCCGTGCGAGAAAGCCTTTTCCAACGCCGCCGTAATGAGGGAAGCAGCCTCGTTCCATCCCAAATACTCCAGCATCATCACGGACGAAAGAAGCAGAGAGCAAGGATTCACCACATTCTTTCCGGCTATGTTCGGCGCCGTGCCGTGAGTGGCTTCAAAGATGGCATGTCCGGTCTGATAGTTGATGTTGGCACCCGGAGCGATACCGATGCCTCCCACCATTGCCGCAAGCTGGTCGGAAACGTAGTCTCCGTTCAGATTCAGCGTGGCGATAACCGAATATTCTTCAGGCATCAGCAACGTATTCTGGAGGAATGCGTCAGCGATGCAATCCTTCACGATTACCTTTCCCTCGTTGATAGCCTTGCCGACAGCAGCCTTGGCGGACTCTTCTCCCAGGTCTTTCTTCAGAACCTCATACTGGTTCATGGTGAAAGTCTGCCCGGCAAATTCCGTTTCCGCCACTTCATAGCCCCAACGCTTGAAGCCTCCCTCGGTAAACTTCATGATATTGCCTTTATGCACCAGCGTCACGTTCGGGAGACGGTGCTGGATGGCGTACTGAATGGCCGCACGCACCAGACGCTGCGTCCCTTCTTTCGACACCGGCTTCACCCCGAACGATGAGGTTTCAGGGAAGCGCACCTTGGTCACTCCCATCTCGTCGCGAAGGAAAGCGTAGAACTTCCGGGCTTCGGGCGTACCTTGTTCCCATTCGATGCCGGCATAGATGTCTTCCGTGTTCTCGCGGAAGATGTGCATATCCACCTTGTGGGGTTCCTTTACCGGAGAAACCACTCCTTTGAACCAGCGCACCGGACGCAAACAGACATACAAATCAAGCGTTTGGCGCAAAGCCACATTCAACGAGCGGATACCGCCTCCCACAGGAGTAGTCAGAGGGCCTTTGATGCCTACCAAATATTCGTTGAACGCATCGAGCGTGGACTGGGGCAGCCATTCGCCCGTTTCTTTAAAGGCTTTCCCGCCCGCCAGCACTTCTTTCCATTCGACAGAACGCTTGCCCAGATAGGCCAGCTCCACGGCGGCATTCACCACCTTCTGACACACCGGAGTTATCTCCGCGCCCACTCCGTCGCCTTCAATAAAAGGGACGGTCACTTTATCGGGAACCGTCAGTTTCCCGTCTTGCATATATACTTTATTCATTGAGTTTGCGAGTTTTTGAATTTGCAGTTTTTCTTTTTTCAGTCTCACGCTTTCGCATTCAATGCCGACCCTGCCTTGAACCAACCTATTTGCAACTCATTATACGTGTGTGTTGCCTTGAAAGTTTCAGTGGTTCCGTCTTCGTGAACAAGGACTATGCTCAAAGGCTTTCCGGGCGCGAAACTTTTCAGTCCCAACACGGATATTTTGTCGTGTTCCCGAACCTTGTCATAATCCTCTTTGTCGGCAAATGTCAGCGCAAGCATACCTTGCTTCTTCAGGTTTGTTTCGTGGATGCGGGCAAAGCTCTTCGCCAGCACCACACGCACGTTCAGAAAGCGCGGTTCCATAGCCGCATGTTCCCGGCTGGAGCCTTCGCCATAGTTTTCTTCAGCCACCACAATGGAGGCGATGCCTGCGGCCTTGTATTGCTTGGCTACGGCTGATACCGGCTCATACGTGTTTGCCAACCGGTTCCAGACGCAGTTCGTCTTCCCGTTGAACGCATTGACCGCTCCCATCAGCATATTGTCTGAGATGTTCTCCAAATGTCCCCGGAAACGCAGCCACGGGCCCGCCATCGAAATGTGGTCGGTGGTACACTTCCCTTGGGTCTTGACGAGCAGAGGCATCTCCAAGAAATCGTTTCCGTCCCACGGAGCGAAAGGCGCCAGCCTCTGCAGGCGTTGCGATTGAGGGTCGATGCGGACCTCCACCTGCGAACCGTCGGAAGCCGGGGCCACATATCCGTTGTCGTCCACCGTAAAGCCCTTTTGCGGAAGCGTATCGCCCACGGGCGCATCCAGCTTCACGGCCTGCCCGTCTTCGTTGACTAACGTGTCCGTCAGCGGGTTGAAGCACAAGTCGCCCGCAATGGCAAGTGCCGTAGCCAGTTCGGGCGAAGCCACAAATGCGTGAGTGTTCGGATTCCCGTCGGCGCGCTTGGCAAAGTTCCGGTTGAACGAAGTTACTATCGAATTAGGACGGGCGTTGTCGTCGGTCACCCGCTTCCATTGGCCGATGCATGGGCCGCAGGCATTGGTCATCACAACGCCTCCTGCCGCCTCGAAATCGGCTATCATGCCGTCGCGCACAGCCGTGCAATACACTTGTTCCGAACCGGGATTGATGATGAGCGGAGAGGCCATCTTCAGTTTCTTCTCCTTCACCTGCCGGGCCAAGGAAGCCGCACGGCTCAGGTCTTGATAAGACGAGTTGGTGCATGACCCTATCAGCCCCACTTCCATCCTTTGGGGATATCCGTTCGCCTTCACCTTGGCCGCAAACTCGGATATGGGACATGCCGCATCGGGAGTGAACGGGCCGTTGATGTAAGGCTCCAAAGCGGAAAGGTCGATTTCGATGACCCGATCGTAATACGCTTCTGGATTCGCCTCCACTTCATCGTCGGCACGCAAGCAGGAAGCGCAGGCGGCGGCCAGCGAAGCCACTTCTTCGCGTCCCGTAGCCGAAAGGTAACGCCCCATTTCTTCATCATACGGGAACACCGAAGTGGTGGCACCCACCTCCGCACCCATGTTGCAGATGGTAGCCTTCCCCGTGCAGGAGAGCGAAGCCGTCCCTTCGCCGAAGTATTCGATAATGGCGTTCGTCGCCCCCTTCACGGTGAGGATTCCGGCCAGTTTCAGTATCACGTCTTTCGGAGCCGCCCATCCGCCGAGCTTCCCGGTGAGCTTCACCCCTATCAGCTTAGGCATCTTCAGCTCCCATTCCATGCCCGCCATCACGTCGACGGCATCCGCGCCGCCCACTCCGACGGCCACCATGCCCAGCCCTCCGGCGTTCGGCGTATGCGAGTCGGTGCCCACCATCATTCCGCCGGGAAACGCATAGTTTTCCAGCACCACCTGATGGATGATTCCCGCACCCGGCTTCCAGAACCCGATGCCGTATTTCGAAGCCACGCTCCGCAAGAAGCCGTACACCTCCTTGTTCGCTTCGCATGCTGCGGGCAAATCTTCCTTCACCCCTTTATAAGCCTGAATCAGGTGGTCGCAATGCACCGTAGAAGGCACGGCTGCCGCCTCTTTCCCGGCATTCATAAATTGCAAGAGAGCCATCTGCGCCGTAGCGTCCTGCATGGCCACCCGGTCGGGACGGAAATTCACATAATCCTCTCCCCGGCGGAACGGTGCCGCCGCTTTCCCGTCATACAGATGCGCGTAGAGGATTTTCTCGGCCAGCGTCAAGGGCCTTCCCAATACCTTTCTGGCATTTTCCACTATCATCGGATACGATGCGTAGAACTGCCGAATCATTTCAATGTCGTAAACCATAACGGATTATCCTTTTATCATTTTTACCGATGCCGCAAATATAGGGAAATAAAATCAATTATCCACACAAAAGCCGACAAAACATATCAATCTGTTCTCGTTATGCAAATCTTTCGGATAAATATAACATAAACGCCGCACTTGAATTTCTTTTTGAAACGCGCCTCACAATCCCTTCTCCGCCGCATCATTTGTCCGCCCGCGCTCAAAAATTCTATAGACTGCGCCGAAGACCGTACAGTCCGGCAGCCGGACTGTACGGACTGCATACGTAGACCGTATAGTCTGGCTGCCGGACTATAAAAATCATAAAGAAAAAAACAAGAAATTCTTCAGCGCTTCCACTTGACACAGGCGGAAGGAGCAATTTTCTTCCGGTGAAGCAGAACGCTGCATGTCTGGAACATCACCGAAAGAACAATCAGCCCCAGTCCGAAATAAAAGCTCGCGCCCAAATCTTTCGCCTCATGAAAGATGACCATCGCCCCGACGATGCTGTAGACAGGCTCCAGATTGTAGCTCAGATTGACGGTAAAGGCCGACACCTTCTTCAGCACTTGAATCTGAAGGATATAGAGCACGACCGTACACACGGACGCAAGACAAAGCAGATAAAGGCAGTCCTTCACGCCGGGCACCACCGTTTCGACCGGAAACCGGTGCAGATAGAAAGGCAACACGCACGAAACGCCCGCGAAACCTCCCGCCATTTCATAAAGCAGCATGGTGCTTGAGGTGTATCCAGGTGAAACCTTCTTGTTGACTATAGTGAACAAAGAAGCCAAAGCGGAAGAAACCACCCCCATACAAATGCCCAGACGATAGCGCGTGTCGAAATGGAATATCAGCACAATACCCGCCACGGCCACCAGACTGAAAAGGACTTCGCGCACGGATATGCGGTGACGGTTGATGATCGGCTCGAACAGGGCGGTAAAGATGCTCATCAGCGAAAGGCAGACCACCCCGATCGAGACATTCGACGCCTTAATGCTTCCGTAAAAGAAAAGCCAGTGGGCCGCGAGCAGCAGGCCCACTCCGCCGATTTTCGCCACATCGCGCGCCGTCACCCTGCGGAGTTTCTTCCACAAGGCAAGCAACGCAGCGAACATCAGGGCGGCAAGCAACATCCGATACCACACAAGCAACGCCTCGTTCAGCGTGATAAGCCTGCCGAAGATGCCCGTACCTCCGGCAATAAGAATGGAAAGATGGAGTTTGACAAACGCTTCTTTCATATAAAGACACACAAGTTTAAAGGGCTGCACCAAAACGAATTGGTGCAACCCTTCCCTTTTAATAAACTTTATTCTCCTAAGATTTATAGCGGCATGTTGCCGTGTTTCTTCGGCGGATTGCTCTGGCTCTTGTTCTGGGTCATCTCCAGCGCCTGAATCAGCTTGAAGCGGGTATCTTTCGGAAGGATGATTTCGTCGATATAGCCCTGCTCGGCCGCACGGTACGGGTTGGAGAATTTCTCCTTGTAGTCCTCGATGGCCTGCGCCTTTTCTTCGGGAGTGGCCTTGCGGTAGAGGATGTTCACCGCGCCGTCGGCTCCCATCACGGCAATCTCTGCGGTAGGATAAGAGAAGTTCACGTCGGCACCAATCGGTTTGCTGTTCATCACGATGTATGCGCCTCCGTAAGCCTTGCGGGTGATGACCGTAATCTTAGGCACGGTCGCTTCGGCATACGCATACACGATTTTCGCCCCGTGACGGATGATGCCGTTATGCTCCTGCGCGCATCCCGGAAGGAATCCCGGCACATCCTCGAACGTAACGATAGGAATGTTGAAGCAGTCGCAGAAACGGATGAAGCGTGAAGCCTTGTCGGAAGCGTCGATGTCGAGCACACCTGCCAAGTAAGCCGGCTGGTTGGCCACAATACCTACCGAACGTCCGCCCAGACGGGCAAAGCCCACCACAATGTTCTTGGCGAAATGCGGCATCACTTCAAAGAAATACTGGTTGTCGACCACCGGCTCGATGATGTTCTTGATGTCATACGGCATGTTCGGGTCATCAGGAATGACAGACATCAGCGACTCTTCAGCACGGCGGATATCATCCGTACACGGAACCATCGGAGCGTCCTCCATGTTGTTCGAAGGCAAGAAGCTCAGAAGTTCGCGGATGCTCATCAGCGTTTCCTCTTCCGTATCGCAAAGGAAATGCGTCACGCCGCTCTTGCTGCTGTGCGTATATGCACCTCCCAGTTCTTCCTTGTCCACTTCCTCGTGCGTCACGGCCTTCACTACGTCCGGTCCCGTAATGAACATGTGGCTCTTTTCCTTCACCATGAAGATGAAGTCAGTCAGTGCCGGAGAATAGCAGGCACCTCCCGCACACGGACCGAGGATGGCCGAAATCTGCGGAATCACACCCGAAGCGATGGTGTTCTGGTAGAAGATGGAAGCATAGCCTGAGATGCTGCCCACACCTTCCTGGATGCGTGCGCCTCCGGAGTCGTTCAGCGCGATGACCGGAGCGCCGTTCTTCAGCGCAAGTTCCTGCACCTTCACAATCTTCTTTGCGCCGGTCGTGCTCAGCGTACCGCCATACACGGTGAAGTCGTAAGCGTACACATACACTAACCGTCCGTCAATCTTTCCGTAACCGCACACGATGCCGTCGCCCGGAATATGCTTCTTGTCCATGCCGAAATCGGCGCAGTGATGAATCACGAACTTGTCGATTTCATTGAACGTGCCCTTGTCGAGCAACATGTCGATGCGTTCACGGGCAGTCATGTGCCCGTTTGCGTGCTGTTTCTCCACACGCTCTACACCGCCGCCTTGCGAAGCCAGCTTGTCCAGCTCCTCAAATTTCTTATATTGTTCTTCTGCTGTCATAGTTATTCTTCGTTATTTATCACATCCAACGTCATGATTACCTGGTTGCTGTTCACCGAATCGCCTTCGTTCACTAAAATCTCTTTCACCACGCATTCGCTGTTCACCTTGTAGTTGCTCTGCATCTTCATGGCTTCGATTACGGCTACAATGTCACCGGCCTCCAGACGGTCGCCCACCTTCACGGGAATCTTGACTACCTTGCCCGGCATCGGAGAGATAATCTTGTCCTGCTGCTTCTCGTCGCCTCCCTTGCGCATACGCAGGTATTTGGCTTGCGAATCGATGATGTCGATGTTGTACGACTGGTAGTGCGCGTTCACCGTATAGCTCTTTCCCCCATCCTTGCGAATCAGTTCGGCGTTGTACGACTTCCCGTTATGAAGGATGGAACAGCTTCCGTTTTCGGCCATCACGATGTCCACATCGTAGGGAACTCCGTCGATGGTGAGCTGCACTTTGTTGCCTTCCTTGCTGACCAACGACACATCGGCCACTCTTTCACCTATATGTATTTCCATAATTGTTCGTTTATTAGATTCTCAATACCCCTTTCTTCAGGCCGAACTCGCGCCAGCGGCTGATGGGACGGTTGTCCGAAGAAGCGGTCTTGTTTTCTTCCAGATTCATCAGATAGTCGATGTAGGCGGCTATCATCGCGATGTTTTCGGTCTCTTCCTCCTTCTTGTTCGCCCACTTGCGCAGCATGTCCTGATGCTTCGGGATGAAGAGCGTGTCATAACGGCCTTCCACGAAATCGGGCACGTTCATGATGTGGCGGAGATAGCCGATATTGGTTTTCAGACCCGTAATCTTGTACTCATAGAGCACGCGGCGCATACGCTCGATGGCGAACTGGCGAGTGGTGGCCCACACAATCAGTTTGCCGATCATCGGGTCGTAATAGATGGGGATTTCGTAGCTTTCGTAGACGTAGCTGTCGATGCGCACGCCGATTCCGTTCGGCTCAATCAGCTGACGGATGACACCCGGCGAAGGCATGAAGTTGTTTTCCGAATCCTCGGCGCAGATACGGCACTCGATGGCGTGCCCGCGCTGCTTCAGTTCTTCCTGCTTGAGATGGAGCGGCTCGTTGTTGGCTATGCGGAGCTGTTCTTTCACGAGGTCCACGCCGAGCACTTCTTCCGTAATCGGGTGTTCCACCTGCAGGCGGGTGTTCATTTCAAGGAAATAGAAGTTGCGGTGCTTGTCGACGAGGAACTCGATTGTTCCTGCACCTTTATAATGTACCGCCTTGGCAGCCGCCACAGCTGCTTCTCCCATCTTCTGGCGCAGCTCCGGAGTCACGAAAGGCGAAGGAGTTTCTTCTACGATTTTCTGATTGCGGCGCTGGATAGAACATTCGCGCTCGTAAAGATGAATTGCGTTTCCATAGTTGTCGCCCAGAATCTGGAATTCGATGTGATGCGGTTCTTCGACGAACTTCTCCAGATAGACGGTGTCGTCGCCGAAGGACGACATGGATTCCGAACGGGCGGTGTTGTAGGCTTCTTCCACTTCGTCCTCGTTGTGGATGAGGCGCATTCCCTTTCCGCCTCCGCCCATAGAAGCCTTCAGCATCACCGGATAGCCGATGCGGTTGCAGATTTCCTTGGCTTCTTCCACGCTCTGCAGCGGCTGCTCTGTGCCCGGAACGACCGGCACGCCCGCCTCAATCATGTGTTTGCGGGCGGAAATCTTGTCGCCCATCGCATCCATCGTTTCCGGATCCGGTCCGATAAAGATGATGCCTTCCTTGCGGCAACGGCGGGCGAACTCCGAATTTTCCGACAGAAAGCCGTATCCCGGATGGATGGCATCCACTCCATGACGTTTGGCCGCCATGATAATCTTGTCGATATTCAAGTAACTTTCGCGCGATGCAGCCGGACCTATCAGGCAGGCTTCATCCGCATAAAGCACGTGGCGGGCGGTTCTGTCGGCCTCAGAGAATACTGCCACGGTGCGGATGCCCATCTCACGGCACGAACGCATCACGCGCACAGCAATTTCACCACGGTTAGCGATCAATACTTTGTGTATCATGCTTTATGTTTTAGTTATTACTTCCGTTCTTGAAAGGCCGAAGGCACGTCAGAAAAACCAGCACAACAACCTTAAATCTGTGCAAAAGTAGCAAAAAAAAGAAACATTTGTCTAAAGAACGGGCTTTTTTTCCCTCCGGAGGCGTTTTTTTCGGCGAAATAAGCGGAAGATACGCGACGAAAAGATGCGGGGAACGGCGGAAAGCAATGCCGGGTTTGCAAAAAAGACGAGCCGTCATCCCTGCAAAGACGCTCCGTCAAACTGGCCATGACAACGGTTCGCCTTTACCGGGATGACGGCTCAACCTCATAATCCTCAAAATGAACTGCCCGATTGCCGCAACCAATACGGCAACCGGACAGTATCGAGAAAAAAGGAATGTAAAAAAATCCGTCAGGGAAATCAGAAACTTATCTTCACGCCGGCATTCACGCGTACCCCATAATATTCAGCCTGCATCGTGCGGTCGGGAGTTCCCTGATAGTAACGCAACGGCTGGTTCAACAAGTTGGTAGCCTCTGCATAGAACGTGGTCTTGAATCTGTTTCCGAACGTATAGCTCGCGTTCACATCCATATAGTTCACCTTGTCATAGTAACGGTCTTCAAACGCCTCTTCACCCACTTCATCGATAAAGTCGCTCGCGAAGTTGTAGCTCCAGCGCAGGTTAAACCCTTTCTTTTCAAAATAGAGAGACAGGTTGGCCGTATGTTCCGGCGATCCGGGCATACGCAAATCTTCATTTTCGCGTCCTTCAAAATTGAAGTTGTCAACCTTGCTGTAAGTGTAAGTATAGTTTCCGTAAAGACCTACGCATTTCAAAGCCGGATGAATGAATCCGAAGTCACGCTGATAGGCCACTTCCACACCGAAAATCTTAGCGTCGCCGGCATTGATCGGCATACTCATTTCGCTGTATTCGGTGCCGTTATACAGATAGTCATCCTGACGATAGTCTACGATGAAATCATTGATTTTCTTGTAGAAGAGTCCCGCACTTACCAGACCGATGCTCTCGAAATAATATTCGGCACTCAAGTCCAAGTTATAAGAAATAGTCGGTTCCAGATTCGGATTACCGAAAGCGATGTCCTCATCGTCAATAATCACGTTAGGCACAAGGTTCGCATATTTCGGACGAGACAGAGTGTTGGTAAACGCAGCACGCAACTTGAAATTGTCGTTTACATTGTATCTGACCAGGAAAGCCGGGAGTACGTTCAAATAATGCTTGGTGCTTTCCCCTGTCGGAGTCAGCGTCTCGTCACCGTCGAAGACGAATCCGCTGTAGGCAACATGCGTATTTTCCAGACGAAGGCCCGCCATCAGATTCCATTTCGTGCCCAACTGCTGGTCAAAGCGCACATAACCGGCTGTTACGGTTTCTTGAGCCTTGTAGTTTTCTGCTTCTTCATCATATTTTTCTTCCTTATCGAACACGGCAGGGTCATTCACGTCAAGATTGCCCACATATTCTTTATTCACAAAATTGCCTGCCCGATAGCGGTCGCCGGCCATATAGCCGTCACGGTTTTGCGAACTCAAATGGCCGAGTGCATCATCCACGAACCCGGCTTCATCAACCGGTGAATAATCATAGTAGTCAATATCCATTTTCTTGTGCTTGTCAACTACCTTCGCACCGAATTTCAGTCTATTGGCATATTCACCCGAAACCAGAGGGATTTCAAAATTAAGTCCAAACTTAAAGTCTTTCTCTTTGATATGCTCGAAACTTTCGGTCAATTCATCAAACTCATATCCATTGGTGTTGCCGCTGTTCAGAAGCAGGTCACCTTCATTCAAGGCAGACATATAAGGCCGACGAATATCCGAGAAGTCCGTGCTCATCGCTATCCCTTTCTTTTCAAAGGCCAGATAACGTTCGTGAGGACGCTCTTCGCCCGCCTGCGAATAAGAAGCGTTCCAGTCAAAGTGCAGACGGCCGAACAAATGGTCACCGCTCAAGGCATAGTCCATTGTGCGCTGACGCTCAAGACGTGCATAACGTTCGTCCGGTCCTCCGGCTTTTACTTCGTACTTCACGTCATACAAATTTGTCGGGTCGCCCGGATTTTCCGGTTTTGCATATTCATAGGTATGACGGTAACGGTTCTCCCAATCATTGCGGTTATTGAAAATACCCTTGAACTCCAGCTTATGGTTCGGATTGATCTGCCAGTCGAGAGCCAGTGAATAACTCTGACGCTCGCGAGTCACATAATACTGACGGACTTCGTATTCATCGATATATACATTTCCGTCATCATCCTTCTTGTATGCCATTTCCACATCATCGCTTCCGGCAGGGTTGTTCTGATAAGAAGCAGAAAGCATGACGCCCAACTTGTCGTTGAAGAAACGGTCGCCATAAGTGAATCCAAGATTCAGGTTCAGCTTGTCCTTCACCCAATTATATCCCGTTCCCGCAGTAGCGCTGATAAGACGTTTGGAAGGCGAATTTTTCGTCACCAGATTGATGGAACCACCGATGGCGTCAGCATCCATATCCGGAGTAACCACTTTATTCACTTCGATGGTCTGAATCATATCAGCCGGGATGAGGTCAAGCTGCACGTTACGCGTCTCACCTTCTGCCGAAGGGACACGATTCCCGTTAATGGTCACGGAACTCAAATCCGCGCTTGTGCCACGAACCTGACCAAAACGCGCTTCACCTTGGTCATACTGCACGTTGATGCCGGGAATACGTTTCAGCGCATCACCGATATTCGAGTCAGGGAATTTGCCCACCTGATCGGCCGACACTACGTTTTTCACGTTCAACGCATTCTTCTGCATGCTCAGTGCCTTCCGCTGTCCTCTGAACGCACCTTTCACTTCCACTTCCTGCAGCACCAAACCCTCGCGCATCACGATGTCCTTTTCTACAGTCTTTCCGCCCGGAACTTCCAGAGTCATTGTCACCGGATCATATCCGACATAACTTATCTTAACCGTATAAGTGCCCGGTTTCAGGTTTGACAATGTGTAGAAACCGTCAATGTCACTGATTGTACCGGTCTTCAGGTTTTCCACATAAACAGATGCGCCCGGAAGAATGTTTTCCTGTCCGTCCACCACACGGCCGCGAATTGTCGCCATTTCGGACAATGCTGTATCGTCCACTGCAAAAGCATTCCCACAAAAGGCCGCCGAAGCCAACAACAAAGATGCTGTTTTAAAAACTTTTTTCATATTGTTCTAATAATTGTTTTTTAGACGCTGCAAAGTTCTTCTGTTTTCGTTTCATCTTTTTTTCGGGAAATTAAAGAATATGCAACAAATCCGTTACAAAGCGATTACAGGCCATCGCAAAGTATCCATTCTTGAAATATTCTTGTTTTCTTTACACCGACAAATAAAAAATCAAACAAATACAAGCATGATTACTTTAAAAAGAAAATCGTTAATCTTACTTGCCGGCCTGACCGTATGCAATCTGCAAGCGCAAGAAAACATGTTACGCTTCATCTACTGTTCCGACCTCCATTACGGAATCAAACGTGAGTTCAGAGGAAAACAGACGGATGCGGATGCAGTAAACAGAGAAATGATGAAAGCGTTCGAACTTCTGAAAGACGCACGGCTTCCGGAAGACAGCGGGGTCAATGCAGGAAAGATTTACGGAGAGGCACAATTCATCGTATGTACAGGAGACATAGCGAACAGAATGCAGGATGGGGCATGGACCGCCAGACATTCATGGGAACAGTTTACAAAAGACTGGGATGATGCCGTGGGCACACCGGTCTATCTGGTACCCGGAAACCACGACATATCAAATGCCATCGGGCATCCGGAAGGACTGGATTCTCTGGCTGACGCTACCTGTGCGGCCGGCATATTCAACCGGACAATGCGCCCCAAAACAGCACGGACCTCCACAACCTTCCGCTATGACAGGGACAAAGTGAGATATTCTTTCGTAAAAGACAGCATCCGTTTTGCCTTTTCTGGAATGTGGATTGACAAAGAAGCACGTGAATGGCTGGACACCCTCATACAGAAAGATGGCGGAATGCCCACTTTCCTTTTCACTCATGATCCTGTTGAGGCAGAAGCCAAACATTTCACGAACCCCAACGGCAACCATTCAATCAACGCGACAGACAGATTTGAAAACCTCATCACGGACACAGCCTGCGTCAGAAACGTGAAAGAATGCCCCAGACGCAGCTGGCATCAACTGGAAATGTTCATTGCATCCCATCCGCAAATCAAAGCATACTTTCATGGAGACTGCAATTACAATGAGTTCTATACGTGGAAAGGAACTGAGGGCAGTGTCTCGCTCCCGGTATTCAGGGTTGATTCCCCCATGAAAGGGGAAATCTCGTCCAAAGATGAAAGCAAACTGTCATTCATCGTTGTCTGCATAGACACCAAACGGCATCTGATGACCGCACGCGAATGTCTGTGGAATAAAGGAGGGAAAACGAGCATCAGCTGGGGAGAGACTTCAACCATACACTATAAATAAAAGATAACAAGCTGTATCAAAACAGGGGTCGACAGTCACAAATCCCATTTTGATACAGCCTTATCGGACATTCTTCATCACAACCGTTCAATCATCTTCTTTTACATATTGCGGCAAGTCAATGGATGATATAAGCTCCGTCCAACATTTCTTCACATCTTTCCAATGATAATAAGGAGCCTTGTCGGTCCTGACGGGCAGAGTGACTTCACGTTCATTCAGAAGCGGTTTTACAAGAATGTCGTCGCTGCCTTTCTTACGGTAGAATATCAACTGCACGTTTCCACACATCGGAATGATGCGATACGTGCGGTAAGTGTCGGCGATTTTCTCCCAGTCCGTTGTGGCCGTGGTCAACCGGTCCATTCCCATTAATGCCGCCAACGGAGCCAGATTCGTGTCATGTCCGAAGCGCAGTGAGACCGCGTTCTTTCCGGAAGCGATTACCGTATCGGCTGTTTCTATGAAATTGTCCAGCAGATTCCTTTCCAGCATGTACATGCATCCGTCACTCAAAGGCGAAGGCCCCTTCTCATAATACCACTCGAAGTTGTTGCGCTGCCACATGTCATACAGTTCATCTTCCGTGAACAGAAAGCCAAGGTTCGCCTGACTGTAGCTGCTCTGACTGATTCCATGCAATTCGAACAGAGCGGACATCAACTCTGCCGCATCAATGTTCTCCGCCACATATGCCGAGTCATTGAACAATTGCTTCATCAGGCGTCCCGGATGGATGAATACGCTGTCCGCCGCATGATACACCGAATCAATGTCCTCCAGATGCTGCGCCTCATAGAGCGGATTCTTATACTTTATATAATACGCGTCATGCTCGCTGGCCTCGGTCGTAATGTGCAATTCCGGATTCAGCCCCTTCAGCTCCACACAGGCGGCCGCCATAGAAAGGAAGGCCCGAGTCTTGTACGTGGAGCGCGCGTCTACATGAACACCGTTCTGAAACACCTGCGGATAGTTGGCATACATTCTGTCGACCAGTTTCCGGTGTTGTTCGGCTCCCTTGGGTGTCAGCTCACCATAACGCCCTTCGGCTTCCTGCGCCAACAAAGCCACCACCTTCAACGCACGCTTCCCGTCCGAAGTAAGCACCCCCTCATCATCGGCTTCCAGGAGCAAGTTCAAGGGCTGGGAATATTTCTTCTCTTTAGTAAGATAACGCGAACCATGACGCGCAAAGGATGATATATAGAACGGCTCGTAGCCGGACGGGGCAGGTGTCAGCCGGGTTTGCGGTTCCCGGTATGCATAATACTTCCCGGCAGCCAGGTCCGGATTCTGACGGATTTCCTCACGCGCGCTCTGCCCCATCATTCCCAACGGGAAAACAAGCAACGACAAAATCAACAGTTGTCCTTTCATATAAATATTGTTTTAAGTTGTGGCGAATTTATGTGTTTTCTTATATGCCTCACGACCGACATATGACAAAAAAGAACAGCCGGACTTCAAATGAAGCACAAATGAAATCCGGCTGTCACCAATCTGACATATTCTACATGCCTATGGCAAAAAAATCATTTGGTTCTGGTTACGGAATGAATCACCTTTCCATCCTTATCAACCATGTGCAGGTTCAATTCAGTCTTGTCTACCGTAATCAGTGAAAAACCTGTAGCACTGCTACAGAACTGCGTTCCCTCTATCGGTTTCACCTTGCGGCTCAACGAACCCGAAGTGTTCACCACATAATCAATATTGCTTCCCGGCTTACGGATGTGCTGGAAATTGTGGATATGTCCGCAAAGATACATGTCCACATTGCCGTGCTTACGGAGAAGCGAATCCACACGTTCCTGCATGTCAACACGTTCCGATTCGCTCTTGTCGGTATCGGCATAGATAGGATGGTGACCTACCACAAGCACCCAGTCTTCCTTCGCCGAGGTCAGTACCGAGTCAATCCAAGCCAACTGCCGATCCATATCCTGTTTGCAGGCATCAGAATATTTCTCCGTATCCTCACGATATTTATCAAGCAAAGGAGACGTATCAATCATCACCAGACGCAAAGTGGCCCCGTCTTCTTCCATCACCTTCGTATAATAACGGTCCGGCATCTGCCAGCGTGCGCTTACATTCGTATAGTCGAGCACCGCCTGCGTGTTTCCGCGATACTCATGGTTTCCAAGAACAGGATACCAAGGAAGCATAAGGTCAGGATGGCTGTAAATAAGTTCATAGTTGGTCATCCACAAAGGGTCGTCTACACTCCGCACACCTTCAAAATGATGCACATCTCCTGCGGCCACCACAAATTCAATATCGATGGTTTCGGCCATCTTTCCCATCAGTTCGGCTATCGGTTTCTGATCGTAATATCCATTGCGACCGAGATCGTTGGCTAAATAGAAGTTCAACGGCTTTTCAAGCGGTTTCCACTCGGCAGGAGTTTGGGCAAAAGCAGCAAATGCTGCCAGCGACACGCCCAAAATGCTCAAAGTTCTTTTCAATGAAATCATAATGAATCGTTTATTTTGGTTAAGTTTGATGCGGCAAAATTAGAGAGGAAAACTGAAATGAATTTGAAAAAATGTCTGCCCAACGAAAAAATTCCCCTAAGAAAATCAAATCGCTACATACAATAAATATACTTTTCATTCATTTGCCGCAAAGGTAAGCGAAAACGTTTTCATCACAACTACAAGATTATTTCTTTCCTGTTACATTTTCAGATTGAGAAAGGCTGTACGACTCAAACAGGACATACCTGCTCTTTTAGAAAAAATGCCGGATTCCAATGAAGTCCGGCATTTTTCTTTACAGGAAAAATCAATATGCAACTAACCAGAGAAAGAATCTCCGCTCATGCTCACTATTTCCTGCAGGATACCCACCGCATCCTGCACCGTAGAGACGCGCTGCACCACCATGCTCCGTTTGCCGTTCTGTTCGCGAAGGTTGCATCCGCGAGGGTATCTCGACATGTATTCGATGACCTTCCCGAACGACTTGCTCTGGTAATACGGACTTTCCAGATTGCTGACAAAATAAAGCGTCATGCGTCCGGCCTTCAATATCACCTTTTCCACGCCCAAACGCTTGGCCAGACGGCGCAACGGGACAATGCGTATAAGTTCTTCCCCTTCAGGCGGAATCTGTCCGAAACGGTCAACCAGACGAATCTTGAACGCTTCCACATCCTTGTCAAGCTCCAATTTGTCCAATTCCCGATAAATCAACATACGCTCGCTGCTGCTCGGAATATATTCGTTCGGGAAAAGCAGTTCCAAATCGCTCTCCACCGTACATTCGTCCACGAAATCTTCTCCGCTAATCTTCTCGGCCTTGATTTCATCGGCATACAGGTCGGCAAACTCATCGTTTTTCAGTTCCGTTACAGCCTCAGCCAATATTTTCTGATAGGTCTCATAACCCAAATCCGCGATGAAGCCGCTCTGTTCCGCCCCCAGCATATTCCCCGCTCCACGGATGTCCAAATCCTGCATGGCAATGTGGATGCCGCTTCCCAAGTCGCTGAAGTTCTCAATGGCTTGGAGACGCCGTTTCGCTTCCGGGGTCAGACTCGACAAAGGAGGCGCCAGCAGGTAACAGAACGCCTTTTTATTGCTTCGCCCCACACGTCCGCGCATCTGATGCAGGTCGCTCAACCCGAAGTTCTGCGCCTGATTGATGATAATTGTATTGGCATTCGGAATGTCAATGCCGCTTTCAATGATTGTGGTGGCCAACAATACATCATAATCGTAGTTCACGAAACCGAAGATAATCTTCTCCAGTTCTTCCGGCTGCATCTGTCCGTGACCTACGCACACCCGGCAGTCCGGAATGTTCCGCTGAATCATCGCTTTCAGTTCCGAAAGGTTCTGGATGCGGTTGTTCACGAAGAAAACCTGCCCGTTGCGGCTCATCTCGAAGTTGATTGCATCTGAAATGATTTCCTCATTAAACGTATGCACCTCGGTCTGAATCGGATAACGGTTGGGGGGCGGAGTCTGGATGACCGACAGGTCGCGCGCTCCCATCAGGGAGAACTGCAAAGTGCGCGGAATGGGAGTGGCTGTCATGGTCAGCGTATCTACATTTACCTTCATCTGGCGCAACTTCTCTTTCACGCTCACGCCGAACTTTTGCTCTTCATCAATAATCAGAAGCCCCAGGTCCTTGAACTTTACGCTTTTCCCGATTATCTTGTGCGTACCGATAAGGATATTGATCTTCCCGTCAGCCAAATCCTTCAAGATGCGGCTTGTTTCTTTGGCGGTACGGGCACGGCTCAGATACTCCACCGTACAAGGCATGTCCTCCAGACGTTTCTTGAATGTCTGGTAATGCTGGAAAGCAAGTACGGTGGTAGGCACCAGAACGGCCACCTGCTTGTTGTCGGCCACCGCCTTGAACGCCGCACGAATGGCCACTTCCGTTTTTCCGAAGCCCACGTCGCCGCACACCAGGCGGTCCATCGGGCGGTCGCTTTCCATATCTGCCTTCACCTCCTGCGTGGCCTTCAACTGGTCGGGCGTGTCCTCATACAGGAAGCTGGCCTCAAGTTCATGCTGCAAGAAGCTGTCGGGACTGAAGCGGAACCCCTTCTCTTGCTTGCGCTGCGAATAGAGCTTGATGAGGTCGCGGGCGATGTCTTTGATTTTCGTCTTCGTGCGTTCCTTCATCTTCTCCCAAGCGCCCGTTCCCAATTTGCTGATTCGAGGCTGCTCGCCCTCCTTGCCTTTATACTTTGATATTTTATGCAATGAGTGGATAGAAACGAACACCACATCGTCGTTCTGATAAACCAGCTTGATGACCTCCTGCGTGGTGTTCCCGTTAGGGATGCGGACCAGTCCGGCAAACTTTCCGATACCGTGGTCGATATGCACCACATAGTCGCCCGGTTCGAACATGTTCAGCTCCTTGAGCGAGAGGGCCACCTTTCCGCTCCGTGCCTTGTCGCTTCTCAGGCTGTATTTATGGAAACGGTCGAAAATCTGATGGTCGGTAAAAATGCAGGCTTTCAGCGTATGGTCGACAAACCCTTCATGCAAAGTACGGTCTACCGGTTCAAACGCGATACTGTCTCCCCGCTCCTTGAAAATGTCTTTCAGACGGTCTGTCTGCTTCGCGCTGTCGGAACAGATATAAATCCCGTAGCCGCGCTGTAGATAGTCGGTCAACGCGCTTGAGACCATATCGAAGTTCTTATGGAAGATGGGCTGTACGGACGTCTCGAACTTCAATGCCGCCTGCGGAGCGCCGACAGCCTTATGTCCGAAATCAATCCTGCGGAAATCCAGCGCACGCGACATGAACTCTCCTCCGTCCACCAGTTTCTTTTCCAAACCCGTCAGTTCTGTTTGCTCTCCTTCGTAGGCCGCCAGCGCCTGAGGGGAGAGCGCCTCGTCGTGAACCGACTGGATGCGTTCCCTCACCCAAAGCAAGTCTTTCACCCAAAGCACCGCATCCTTCGGGATGAAGTCGAGAAAACAGATGTCTCCGTCAGCCGCAACCGAAAGTTCAGGCACAACGCTTACCGATTCTTTTTTCTCCTTTGAAAGTTGGGAATCCACTTCAAACGTGCGGATGCTGTCTATTTCATTTCCGAAAAAGTCGATACGGTAAGGATATTCCGACGCAAAGGAATAAACGTCAAGGATGCTTCCCCTCAAAGCGAACTGGCCAGGCTCGTACACATAGTCTACATGCTCAAAACCATAGCCCGCCAATTCTTCCATTATCTTCTCCGTCGTGATTTCCTGCCCCACCTTCAATGTCACGGTACGGTCGTTGAGCATCTGCCGCGACACCACCCTTTCGGCCAGCGCGTCCGGACAGGTGACCACCGTCACCGGCCCGTTGCTCTCCAATACGCCCAGGGTCTCGGTGCGCAGAATTTCGTTCGCCGCATCCTTCTGCCCGTATTTGACAGCTCTACGATACGACGAAGGGAAAAACAGCGTATGTTCTTCCCCGTTCACCTGCACCAGATCGTGATAAAAATATCCCGCTTCTTCCTGGTCGTTCAATATAAAAATATGCACCCCCGGCTTTCGCTTGACAAAAGCGGAAGCAAAAAGCGAAGCGCACGAGCCATGCACCCCATCAAGAAAGACCGTCCTTATCTCCTTATTGTCCAGCAACGAAGCCAGGCCCGCCACGTTCGGATGCTTGGCATACACACTCTGAAGTTCCGTTATATTCATTGTTACTTTGATAGATGGTGCAAAATTACAAAATTATTGCTACTTTTGCATACAAACGCAAAACGAATGTCCGCAATTGCCGTTTCAAACGAAACAGCGCGGGCGCGAACAAAACAAGCGCGGGCACAAACGGAAATGAAGGCGGGCGCAAAACAATAATCCGCAAACCGGCACATTCATGAGACGAATATATTTCTACCTGCTACGAAGACTGACAAGACCAATATGTATACAGACATCATTCAATTTCTCGACCAAAGAAGGCTCAAAGAAGCCTTTGCACAACTAAGCTCGTTAGTATCTGAGATAAAGGACTGGGAACTGGAATCAGAAACGGAGAATCTGCAGACCACTTACAGATACATGCTGCAATATGCCGGAGAAGGCGTGAACGACCCGGAACGGGGAAAAATGTATTTCCAGCTGCGACGCACGGGCTACGAACTGGCTGACCGCGCGAACTTCCTGAACAGTCTGCAAAAATCAGAGGGCTACTTCCCGTCCAAATTCCGCAGCTTCAGGAAAAATCCGCCTCGCACGTTCCAAGAAATCAGAACTGCGCTGGAGTCGGTCGCTGAAAGCATAGAGGCCGTCCCGCAAATGAACGCCGACGAAAACGAGAAAAACTCGGAACTGAAAAGACTTTGCGCACAAAACGAGAAAGCCAACGACGAACTGTTCGACAAGATATGGACTTCCACTCAGTGGACTGAAGAAGAAGCCAACGAAGCTGCCGCACTGCTCGGTTCTTCACGCATCCCGGCCAACGCGCTGGCAATAATGGCAAGCGCAGTCACAATGAGCCTGTTGAGACTTTTCGACGCACGCAAGTTTCAATTTCTGCTCCAAGCCTACCAGCGACGCACGGAGAAAGTCGTCACACAACGCGCGCTCGTCGGAATCTTGATTGCCGCATATTATCAAGAAAACCGCCTCGCGCTCTATCCCGAACTTACCGCTGCATTGGCGTTGCTGGGCGACAGCCCCGACACTGCAAAGCAACTGAATGCCATACAGACAATCTTTCTCTTCTCGCGCGAAACGGAAAAGATAGACAAAAAGATGCGCGAAGAAATCATCCCGCAGATGATGCGCTCCCCCCGCCTGAAGACTCTCGGATTAGACGCCTTCATCAATGAAGACATGGAAGACAAAAATCCGGAATGGGAAAAGGAAATGGAAAAAATCAGCGACGACATCCAACAGCTGCGTGAGCTGCAGATGGAAGGCGCCGACACGTATATGAGCACATTCTCGCAACTGAAAGGCTATCCCTTCTTCCGGCAAGCAGCCCATTGGTTCTATCCTTTCGACCGGCACACGCCTGACATCGCCAGCCTCTTGACCGAAAAAAAAATAGAAGAATGGTCTTTTGTCAGTTTCCTGCTCGATTCGCCCTTCTTCTGCAACTCAGACAAATATTCGTTCTGCCTTACGCTGAACCGGTTGCCGAAATCACAAGTAGAAATTCTGGGCACGCCAATCGGCGAAAAAGGCGAAAGAACAAAAGAAAGCATGAACAAACTGCTGACAGAGGGCGCCAACATGACAAAAGAAAGCATAACAAGCAGGCAATACATCCACGACCTGTATCGTTTCTTCAAACTGTGGATGTACCGCAACGAACAGCATGACATTTTTACCGACAAACTTTCCTTCTGGAAATGCCCTTTCCTGCGTCCGTTGCTCTTGAAAGGGAAATACAGCAAAGACATAGCCGACCACCTGTTTGCAAGAGACTATTTCCAAGAAGCCGCCGAACTCTATGAAGGGCTGGCAAAGGAAAAGCCGGGAGAAGCGGGAATATGGCAAAGATTGGGATTTTCTTACCAGAAAATGAACAGATACGAAGATGCCATCAGCGCCTACCGGCAGGCGGACATCCTGAAATCTGATGATATATGGACGCTCAAGCGGTTGGGACAATGCTATAAAAAGACATACGACTACAAAACGGCGCTGGAATATTTCCGCAGGATAGAAACCGTCCAGCCGGACAACCTGAACATTCAGCTGCAAATCGGGCAATGTCTGGCAATGATGCACGACTATACGAAAGCGTTGCAATACTTTTTCAAAGTAGAATATCTGAACAAGACGCCGGACAACGCGCGCAGGGCCATCGGA
The DNA here is from genome assembly GCA_944320135.1 of uncultured Phocaeicola sp. Lineage (GTDB taxonomy): Bacteria > Bacteroidota > Bacteroidia > Bacteroidales > Bacteroidaceae > Phocaeicola. Next base: position 87,332 of record CALUGI010000001.1, read on the forward strand.
TGGTGCTACTTCATGACCGGGAAATACGAAGATGCGCTCCGCTTCTACGAAAAGCTGCTCCATACGCCGGAAGTCCGGACGAGCGACTGGCTGAATGCCGGACACGTGCATCTTGTCTTGAACCGGGTAAAAGAAGCATTGGAGTGCTACCGGGAAGCGAAGAAACGCACCGCTACCCACGACGAGTTCATGAGCCTTTATCTGGCAGACAAGGAGTTGCTGCTAGAAAAGGGCGTCGCTGAAGAAAACATCTACCTGATTCCTGACTTGCTGTAAGGTTTTGCCAAGAAGAGAGGGGCCGATTCAACCCTTCTCTTCTTCTCCGCTCTGAAGGGCGGAAGGGATTCTTTTCTTGGAGGTAATGCCTAACTCTTTCAGCATCTCCGCCTGGCGGACCAGATTCCCTTTTCCTTGGGAAAGCTGGCTGCGCGCATTCTCATAAGCGTTGGAAGCCGTTTTCAGCGTTTCGCCGATTTTTTCAAACGTCTCGGTAAAACCTACCAGTTTCTCGTAGAGCGCCGTACCCCGCTTCACGATATCCTGAATGTTCTTGAGCTGATATTCCCGCTTCCACAAGTCGAGAGCCAAACGCAAAGCCGCAATCAGATTGGTCGGGCTCATCAGCACCACCTTCTTCTGATAAGCATAATTCCACAATTCGGAATCGGCTTGCAACGCCAGCAGATAGGCAGGTTCGTTGGGGATGAACATCATCACGAAATCCGGCGCCGCAGCGTCATATTTAGAATAATCTTTCCGGCTCAACTCGTCGATATGCGCCTTCACCGATGCCAGATGCGCTTTCAGACACTGCTCTTGTACGGACTTGTCTTCACTCGCCACATAGTTTGCGTATGCCGTAAGCGACACCTTCGAGTCTATAATCACCTGCCGGTTGTCGGGATATTTCACCAGCACGTCCGGCTGCATCCGCTGCCCCTGCTCGTTCTTCAAGGGTTCCCCGTATTCATCTTTCAAAAATTCCTGACGGAAATACTCTTCCCCCTCCCGCAGGCCGGAATGTTCAAGAATCGTTTCCAGAATCATCTCCCCCCAGTTTCCCTGCACTTTCGATTCTCCTTTCAGCGCACGGGTCAAGTTGTTCGCATCGTCGCTGATTTGCTTGTTGAGCAGCATCAGCTCCTTAATCCGGTCTTCGAGCGAGAAACGCTGCTTCGACTCCTTGTCGTATGCCTCCGCCACCTGATGCTTGAACTCCCGCAGGTTCTCGCCGAAAGGCTTCAGCAGGTTCGAGATGCTTTCCGCACTGAGTTTGTTGAAACTTTCCGCCTTCTGCTGAAAAATTCTGTTGGCTATGTTTTCAAACTCTATGCGAAAACGCTCGTGCAAATCGGCAACCTCTTTTTTCTGCTGCTCTATCCTGTCGTTCAAATTCCGGTTTTCAGTTTGCAGCGAAGCCTCAGCTTGCCGGGCTTCGGTCAGCTTTTGCAACGCTGCGTCCAATTGCTTGCGAAGCATTTCCTTCTCCTGCTTTTCACGCTCCGACAAGACAGCCGTTTTTTCTTGTTCGGCTTTCAGCATATCTTGAGCGTGCGCCTGCTGCATCTTCACCTGCGCGTCCAACGCGGCAGCCTTGCGTGCCGAGACAAAATGACCGACAACGGCTCCCACAGCAAGCCCCGTCAACAAAAAAACGATTTCCATGATTTCTGCTTTGTTTGATGTATATAATGCCGCCGCATTCCAAAATGAACGGGCCGGCGTTCAATCCGAAAAGCGGCGGACGTTTCCGGATGTCCGGCCCCCTTCGCCGCTACAGCTTCTTCAGTTCTTGATAAAGCCGCTGCACGGGAAGTCCCATCACGTTGAAATACGAGCCTTCCAGACGGGTAACGCCGACAAACCCGATCCACTCCTGCACGCCGTAAGCTCCGGCTTTGTCGAAAGGACGGTATTTGTCCACATAATAGCCGATTTCATCTTCGCTGAGCGCATCGAACGTCACCTCCGTCACTGTAGAAAACGCACGCTGCATCCCGGCTGCCGTTATGCAAACCCCTGTAATCACCTGATGCGTCTTTCCGGACAAAAGCCGGAGCATCCGGCAGGCATCCGCCTCATCTTTGGGCTTGCCCAACACCTGTCCGTCGAGGAAGACAATGGTGTCGGCCGTGATTACAAGGTCGTTCTCCCGAATGAATGCACGATAGGCATCCGCCTTTTCGCGCGCTATATAGACAGGAATATCCTCTCCTGCAAGACTTTCTGGATAACTCTCGTCAATGCCCGGAAGAACTTTCACCTCGTAGTCGACTCCCAATCCCGAAAGCAGCTCGCGACGGCGAGGGGAATTGGATGCAAGAATGATATGATATTTTTTCAGATTGTCCAATGCCATACAAATACGTATTACAAATTAAGAAAACGAAAGACATGATTTCCTCACCATCCGAACGCCTGCTGATGGGACATCCATTTCCCTTGCGCCCGAAGCACCTGCTCTATGACGTCACGCCCGCATCCGTATCCCCCGTTGCGATGGGAAATGTATTTGCAGACGGCCTTGATTTCGGGAGCGGCATCGGCGGGACAGCAAGGAAGCCCCACAAGTCTCAACACTTCATAGTCGGGAATGTCGTCTCCCATATACAACACTTCTTCCGGCTTCAATCCGTATTTCAAAAGCAGCTCGTTGTATTCTTTCGTCTTGACGGCTGCCCCCAAATATACGTCTTTGATGCCCAACCCCTCATAACGCTTCCTTACCGCCTCGGTTTTCCCTCCGGTAATGATGGCCACGTGCAGTCCGCATTTCACGGCCAGCTGCAGAGCATATCCGTCCTTGATGTTTACCGTGCGCATAGGCTCCCCGTTGGGATGAAGCCCTACGGTCTCGCCGCTCAACACGCCGTCCACATCAAAGAACAAAGCCTTGATTTTAGTCAAATCATAATCAATCATTTTCTATTGCTGTTTTTTAGATTCGTAAGCATGAATGTCTTGACTGAGCAAGTCGTAGATAAGAGCCAGCTCAGGCTCCCCCTTCAACATGTCCAAATGACGGTCAATGACGTTCCGGTCGTTCCGGCGGGCCGGACCGGTCTGCGCCTCCACAGGAGAAAGTTCATGCACCTTGCGTGCCGTTTCGTCTATCAACGGAAGCATCGAACCGAAAGGAAGACCTTGAGCAGCCAGCAAATGCTCGCATACCGCATACATGTGGTTCGTAAAGTTGGAGGCGAACACAGCAGCTATATGCAGATACTTGCGCTGTTCGGAAGAGGCTTCGTACACTTTGGAACCGAGCAGTCCGGCCAACTTCTTCAAACGGGAAACCCCGTCCTGGGAGTCGGCCTCCACAAAGAACGGTACTTCCGAAAAGTCAACGGCTCTCTGCTTGCTGAAGCTCTGCATAGGGTAAAACACTCCGCAACGGGACACCTTCCCCCGCCATACCTCCATCGGCATACTCCCTGCCGTATGCACATACAGCGCATCCGGATTTCCGTAACGGGAAAGTGCCTCCACTACTTCCTCAAGAGCAGAATCTTTCACAGAAACGACATAAAGGTCCGCCTCCGGAGAGACCTCCGACAAATCCGTCGTATAAGGGCAACCGAGTCCGTGCGCCAGCGTCTGTGCCGAAGCCTCCGTCCGGCTATACACTTGGACGATGCGGCACCCTTTGCGGGCACAAGCCGAAGCCAAATGGGTAGCCACATTTCCGGCTCCCACAAAAACAATGTTGAAATCTTGCGCGTCCATAGTCAACGAGAAGACAAGAAATAAAGCAAAATGCCGACAAGCAGCAAAGCGGCAGGAAGCAGGTAAGCCGACATCTGCCCCAACAAAGCGATGACTAATCCGATGTTTTGAATCAACCAGATTCCGGCCAATATAATCCCCACCGACTTGTCGCGCTTGAACCACAGGAATACGGCAGAAGCATAGAGCAGCATCATGTCTTTCTGCATCACCCACGAAGCGCCCATACTGCTGAAACTTATCAGTTTGTCAACCAGATACAGCACTCCCATCACGACAAGAAACACAGCCGTAGCCCTATACGTGTCCTTATTGTTCGTTGCCGCTGCCATCGCGTTCCGTATATTTATTGAGGTAAACCTTCTCCCATTGCAGACGGGATTCGTCGAAAGGCTTCCGTTCCATACCCTTGTGGCCTATCGCAATGACGGAAAGCACCTGGAGCGGCAAAGGGAGTCCGAGCAACTCATGGATGTATTCGTTGGCAGGGATGCCGTCGGCCGTGTATCTTTCGCGCACCTGCACCCAGCAACTTCCCAACCCCAGATCTTCCGCCTGCAACTGAATCATGACCGATGCCACAGAAGCGTCTTCAATCCATACGTCGCTTGCCAACGGGTCGGCAGCTACCACCACGGCAACGGCTGCATCCTTTATGAAATCGGCACCGGCCTCTTTGCAATGCGACAGTTTTTCAAGCAGCTCCTTATCGTCCACCGCTATGAACCGCCAGCAGTTCGAACGCTTCGAGGAAGGCGACATCAGTCCGGCTTTGAGGACAGCAACCACTTCGTCTTGGGTCAGCTTTTCCTCGGTAAACTTGCGCATACTTCTTCTGCGCTTGATCAATTCATTGAAATTCTCCATAAAAAAACCGTTTTGTCCCGACAAATATAGTTCATCCGTTTCAAATTCTCAAAAAAAACTCTAAATTTGCATGTATGGCACTCCGTCTGGCAACATATTACCATGCCGAAGACATCCCTTCCCTGCCCGGTTCGGATGCCTTTTGTTCCGTTGAGATGTTTCAGGCATTCCAACATGCCAAAGGATTCCGCCCCTTGCTGCTCGTGGCATACGAAGACGAACGTGCCGTAGGCAAACTGCTTTGCCTCACTCGGAAGTGCCTCCGCTCGCAACTTTTCTTCACCAAAACATACGTGTACGGCACCGGCGAATATTTTCCGTCCTCCTATAAAAAAGAAGAAATATTCCGCGAACTGCTTGCCCGCTTCACGTCCATCTTCAAAGAGCGCGCCTTTCTGCTTGAGTTCCGCAACCTGAAAGAACCCCTTTTCGGCTACCGGTATTTCCGCGAATACGGCTATTTCCCCATACGCTGGCTGCGCGTGCGCAACTCCGTACACGGCAACTGTATCGACAAATGGATGAGCATTTCAAGGAAACGGCAGATAAGCCGAGGACTGAAGAACGGAGCGGAAATGGACGTAGCGCGAACAGAGCAGGAAGTGAAAGACTTCTTCAACCTCCTGCGACGCTATTATTCTTCAAAGATTTACCGCTATTTGCCAGACATCGACTTTTTTCTTTCCCTGCAAAGGCAATCGTCCGAACGCGCGAAGATATTCATCATCCGCTACAAAGGGAGAATCATCGGCGGCTCCGTATGCTTGTTTTCCGACAAGGACGCCTACCTTCTCTTTTCGGGCGGACTGCGGAAAAGCTATCCGCTGCAATATCCGGGCGTTTTGGCCGTATGGAACGCGATGACATACGCCCACGACCACGGTTACGACCATTTCGAATTCATCGAGGCGGGACTTCCGTTCAAGAAATACGGCTACCGCGACTTCATCCTCCGCTTCGGAGGCAGGCAGATGAGCAGCCGCCGCTGGTTCCGTGTCGGTTGGGGATGGCTGAACCGGCTGCTTATCAAGTTTTATGTCTGATTCAATCGGCTCCCTTCTGCCAAAAACGCCTACAGTTTCAGCTTCATCGTCACGAACTGCTTGATAAAATCCACCGTCCCGTCAATGCCCAGCACGGACGAATCGATGCAAAGGTGATATGTGGCCGCAGCGCCCCATGTCTTGTAGCTGTAATAGTTGTAATAAGAAGAACGTTTCTTGTCGGCTTTTTCCATCAGTTCTTCCGCTTCATCGGCGGCAATGCCATGCAAGCGCATCAAGCGTTCGATGCGCGCTTCGGGAGAAGCCGAGACGAACACGTTGGCGCAACGCGGATGGTCGCGCAGAATATAGTCGGCGCAACGCCCCACGAAAAGGCACGACTTCTCTTCCGCCAGCTTGCGTATCACGTCGCTCTGAATCTTGAACAGCGAATCGTTGCTCAAATAAGAATTATACGGATAAGCCCCTTCCGTGATAAACGGAAAGCGCGTGCCGAACAGCCCTCCCAGAATAGTTTGCGAAGCCTTTTCATCGGCTTTCTCGAAAAACTCCCGGCAAAGCCCGCTTTCTTTCGACGCCAGATTAATCAGCTCTTTGTCATAAAACGAGATGCCCAACTTTCCGGCCAGCTTCTCTCCTATCTCTTTCCCGCCGCTGCCCAGCTGACGGCCCAGATTGATTACATAGTGCTCGTTCATAGTGCATGTCTGTTTTGTTCATAAAGCAAAAATAAAAATTTTCCGCCACAAATGCCGTTTCGGATGCACATATTTTTCGCACGGCTTCTGCGGAAACCGGCTTTTCGATGCGGCAAGCACAAAAAAGACGAGCGTCCGTCCTATTCAAGACGACCGCTCATTCCTTTGAAGACGGGCGGTCATCCCGAACAAGACGACCGCTCATCTTTCATTATCTTGCCTTACTGATGCTGTTCGCGCAACAAGTCGTTGACGGTTTTCACCGGATTAAACGTACTCAGGGGCACTTCTACGAAAACAGTGTTCCAGTCGCTCATCGAACCGTTCCACAAGCCCGGAAGTTCGAGAGCCTTGAGGTCTTTTCCGTTCTTCGACTTGTAGGAGATAAATCCCGTTGATTTGTCCACATGCTCCAGAAGGTTGAACTTGTTCCCCTTGTAGTCGCGCACCGCACAAACCAAATCCACCGGATTGAAATGCGTGCCTTTCTCGAACATCGCTTTCTTTTCAGGGTCTTTCATGTCAATCTGAGAGCTTTCGAGAATCTGCAACGAAACGGTCCCGTCGGCATTGTAAGCAAGGAACGGACCTCCGCCCGGTTCTCCCACATTCTTCACCATACCGCACACGCGCATCGGGCGGTTCAACTTCTTGCGCAAGTAGATAACAAGGTCGGCATCCTCCATATCTTTGATGTCTTCTTTGCGGCAATGCAACCGCTGCTGCACGAAGCGAATCATGTCTTCCAGCTGGTCGTGGCGGTAGTGCCCACTGTCCAACAGCTCCAGATACTCGAACGCCTGCTTCTGGAGAGTAACCAGCACGCCGGCTATCACCTTTTTATATAATACGGTATCGTCTTTCAAGCGATCGGGCACCACATTGTCGATATTCTTGATAAACACGATGTCCGCATCCAAATCGTTCAAGTTCTCAATCAGCGCGCCGTGGCCTCCCGGACGGAACAAGAGCTGTCCGTCCTTGTCGCGGAACGGCTTGTTGTCCATATCAGCGGCAACGGTATCCGTGCTCGGTTTCTGCTCCGAAAAGCTGATGTCGTACTTCACCCCATATTTCGCTTCATATTCCGCAGCTTTTGCCTCAACCAACTTGGCGAAAAGGGCGCGGTGTTCGGTAGAAACCGTAAAATGAACGTTCACTTGTCCGGTTTTGCCCGCCGCATAAAGCGCACCTTCCACCAGATGTTCTTCCAGCGGAGTACGCACGCCGTCGGCATAGCGATGGAATTTCAACAGTCCTTTCGGCAGAGAGCCGTAATTCAGCCCGGCGGACTCCAGCAGATTGGAAGCAACCGCCTTATATTGCTTCTCGCTCAACAAGGCATCGACGCTCTTGCCCGTGTTGTCCATGCAAGCGGCGTTCAAATCGTTGTAAAAGGCGAAATCATGGATATGGTCGAAAAACTTCTTCTCGAAGTCTGTGGTCGGAACGTTATAGTCCGCGCCGAGAAACTCAAACATATTCTTGAACATACGGCTTGCCGCACCCGAAGCGGGCACGAACTTGACTATCTTCTTGTCGCCGTCCTTATAGGCGTCCCAAGCCGCAAGGCATTCTTTCTGCATGTTCTCGTCGGGAACGACAATCCCGCCATTGTCGACAGAAGCTGCCGCATACAATTTCAGATAAGGGAACCCTTTTTCAAAACAAGCCAGCTGTTCGGCAATTTTTTCTTCGGAAATGCCTTTCCGGAGCAATAAGTCTTTGTCTTCCTGTGTCAACATAAATATATTATTTTAGGTTCATGAAAATCCACGCCAACGGATGCCCAAAAATATAAAAAATCCCGAAAGATAGCACCAAAAAGGCAGAAAAAAAGTAACTTTACCCGCAAACTAAAAGATTTAAGGAATAAGGTTATGGAAAAGAACGTTTTTTTCACTCCGGAGGAACACAGGCAACTGATTGCTCTCTACAGGAAACTGCTTTCCTTGTCGAAAGACACGCTGCAAAAAGACGATTGCCGGAAGCTGAAATCCCACCTTATAAAAGATATGTCTGCGGGAGCGATTCCGCGAAACGTGTTCGGGATGAATCCCGTCATCGAAGATATGCAGACCGCCGTCATCGTGGCTGAGGAAATCGGCATGCGGCGCGCGTCTATCCTCGGAATCATGCTCCATGAATCTGTAGAATACAATTTATGCACGCTCGACACCATCCGGGAGGAATATGGAGAGGACGTGGCAGGCATCATACGCGGGCTGGCAAAAGTCAACGAGCTTTATGCCAAAAGCCCGGCGATCGAATCGGAAAACTTCCGCAACCTTTTGCTGTCGTTCGCCGAGGATATGCGCGTCATCCTGATCATCATTGCCGACAGGGTGAACCTGATGCGCCAGATTAAAGACAGCCCGAATGAAGAGGCGCGCCTGAAGGTGTCCAACGAAGCGGCCTATCTGTACGCTCCGCTTGCGCACAAGCTGGGACTGTACAAGCTGAAATCGGAACTGGAAGACCTTTCTTTGAAATATACGCAACACGACATCTACTACCACATCAAAGAGAAGCTCAACGCCACCAAGGAAGCCCGTGACCGATACATAGAGGCTTTCATCGAGCCTATCCGCAAAAAGCTGGAAGCCTCCGGACTGAAGTTCCACATGAAGGGCCGGACCAAATCCATCCACTCCATCTACCAGAAGATGAAGCGGCAGGGATGCCCGTTCGAGGGAGTGTACGACCTTTTCGCCATCCGCATCATCCTCGACTCTCCGCTCGACAAGGAGAAGCAGGAGTGCTGGCAAGCCTACTCCATCGTGACGGACATGTATCTGCCCAACCCGAAACGCCTGCGCGACTGGCTCTCCGTGCCGAAAAGCAACGGATACGAATCGCTCCACATCACAGTGATGGGGCCGGAAGGGAAATGGGTGGAAGTGCAGATACGCACCGAACGAATGGACGAGATAGCGGAAAAAGGACTTGCCGCCCACTGGAGATACAAGGGCATCAAGGGAGAAACGGGGCTGGACGAATGGCTGAACTCCATCCGGGAAACGCTGGAAAGCGCGGACAATGACTTGGACGCAATGGACCAGTTCAAACTGGACTTGTACAAAGACGAGGTGTTCGTGTTCAGCCCGAAAGGAGACCTCTACAAGCTCCCGAAAGGAGCGACCGTGCTCGACTTCGCCTTTTCCATCCACTCCAACGTAGGATGCCGGTGCATCGGAGCGAAAGTGAACGGGAAGAACGTGCAGCTCCGCCAAAAGCTGAACAGCGGCGACCAGGTGGAAATCATGACATCCAACACGCAAACCCCCAAACGCGACTGGCTGAACTTCGTCACCACCTCGAAAGCGAGAAACAAAATCCGCCAAGCGCTGAAAGAGATAGCCGCGCGCCAGAGCGAGTTTGCCAAAGAAACGCTGGAACGCAAATTCAAGAACCGCAAAATCGAGTATGACGAGGCCATCATGATGCGCCTCATCCGGAAAATGGGATTCAAGACGGTGACGGACTTTTACCAAAGCATCTCCGACGAGTCGGCCGACGTGAACGCCATTATCGACAAATACGTGGAAATGCAGAAACGGGAAAACGAACTGCGCGACGAAATCACCTACCGGAGCGCGGAAGGATACAACATGCCCGCCCATCCTGCGGAAGCGAAAGACTACAAAGACGACGTGCTTGTCATCGACCGCAACCTGAAAGGGCTCGACTTCACTTTGGCCAAGTGCTGCCATCCCATCTACGGAGACGACGTGTTCGGCTTCATCAGCATCAACGGAGGCATCAAGATTCACCGGAACGACTGCCCCAACGCAAAAGAGCTGAAATCGCGCTTCCCCTACCGTATCGTGAAGGCGCGCTGGGCAGGGAAAAGCCAAGGAAAGCAATATCCCATCACGCTGCGCATCGTGGGACATGACGACATCGGCATCGTCACGAACATCACTTCCATCATCAACAAGGAAGACAACATCCTGCTCCGCGCCATCAGCATCGACTCGCACGACGGATTGTTTTCCGGCATGATTACGGTGACCGTGGACGACAACGCGAAACTCGAAGCCCTGATAAAAAAGATAAAAACAGTAAAGGGCGTCATGCAGGTTAACCGATAAAATGATACCTTTGCAAACGGAATACAAACGAACACCAACCATGAAAAAATTCTTATTCGCAGCGTTCATGCTGGCCGTGAACGTATTTTTCGTGCTGGCGCAAGGCACGGCACAGATTACATTCGAGAAGACGACGCACGACTTCGGCTCTTTCCCCGAAAGCAGTCCGAAAGTGACCTGCACATTCAAGTTCAAGAATACGGGCGACGGCCCGTTGGTTATCCATCAGGCCATAGCGTCATGCGGATGTGCCGTCCCCCAATATCCGAAAGAGCCTATCAAGCCCGGCGAAAGCGGAGAAGTGACCGTCACTTACAACGGGGCGGGAAAATTCCCCGGACACTTCCGCAAAACAATCACCCTGCGCACCAATTCGAAGAACGAAATCACCCGACTGATTATCGAAGGCGACATGACTTCCGCCGAAGCGAAATAGGCCTTCTCCGAAACGCCCCCGCTCTCCGCTGAAACGCCGCGAGACTTTACGAGAAAAGTCGCGGCATTCAAGCGGAAAGACGGGGAGATTTTTGCGCCAAAGCCGCCCGACCTGAACGGCAACAATTCACCCTTTAAGCCATAAACACATGAAAGAAGAAAACGAAAGACCGACGGGACTGCCCGACAATGCGTTCCGTCCGCTCAAACCGGGCGAAAAATACGAGCCTTTGATGTCACCCGAAAAGACCTATCCCGAAGTCAACCTGTGGTCTGTCTCGTGGGGAATTGTCATGGCGGTCATCTTTTCCGCCGCAGCCGCCTATCTGGGCCTGAAGGTAGGCCAGGTGTTCGAGGCGGCCATCCCTATCGCCATCATCGCCGTGGGCATCTCCAGCGCCGCGAAGCGCAAAGGCGCGCTCGGCGAGAACGTGATGATTCAGTCTATCGGAGCCTGTTCGGGAGTGATTGTGGCCGGAGCCATATTCACCCTCCCCGCCCTCTACATCCTTCAGGAGAAATATCCTGAAATGACGGTCAACTTCATGCAGATGTTCGTCAGCTCCCTGTTGGGAGGCGTGCTGGGCATCCTGTTCCTCATCCCGTTCCGCAAATACTTCGTAAAAGAAAAGCACGGAGAATACCCCTTTCCTGAAGCGACGGCCAGCACGCAAGTGCTCGTTTCGGGAGCGAAAGGAGGCGACCAAGCCAAGCCGCTGCTCATGGCTGGTCTGGTGGGAGGTCTGTACGACTTCATCGTAGGAACCTTCGGATGGTGGAACGAAAACTTCACGAGCCGCGTATGCGGATGGGGAGAGACGATAGCCGACAAGTTCAAGCTGGTATTCAAAATCAACACGGGAGCAGCCGTATTGGGGTTAGGCTACATCGTCGGACTGAAGTATGCCGCCATCATCTGCGCAGGCTCGGTGGCCGTGTGGTGGGTCATCGTTCCGGGCATTTCGCTGCTCTGGGGCGACCAAGTGCTGAACGCATGGAACCCTGAAATCACTTCCGCCGTAAAAGACATGTCGCCCGAAACCATCTTCAGCGAATACGCCAAGAGCATCGGCATCGGCGGCATCGCTATGGCCGGAATCATCGGCATCGTGCGCTCATGGGGCATCATCAAAAGTGCGGTGGGACTTGCAGCGAGCGAAATGAAAGGAAAGAAAACGGAAGAAGGAGTGGAACGCACCCAAAAAGACCTCTCCATGAAAGTCATCGCTTTCGGGTCTGTCTTCACGCTGGCGCTCACTCTGCTCTTTTTCTATTTCGACGTGATGCAGGGCAACGTGCTCCATACGGTTGTGGCTATCCTGCTTGTGGCCGGAATCTCCTTCCTCTTCACCACTGTAGCAGCCAACGCCATCGCCATTGTAGGAACAAACCCCGTATCAGGCATGACGCTGATGACCCTGATTCTGGCATCCGTCATCATGGTAGCCGTAGGTCTGAAAGGCGCGGCAGGCATGGTCGCAGCCCTTGTAATGGGGGGCGTGGTCTGCACGGCTCTGTCGATGGCCGGCGGATTTATCACCGACCTGAAAATCGGATACTGGCTCGGAAGCACGCCCAAGAAGCAAGAAAGCTGGAAGTTCCTCGGCACGTTGGTTTCTGCCGCCACCGTAGGCGGAGTAATCATGGTGCTGAACGATTCATACGGATTTACGAGCGGACAATTGGCTGCGCCGCAAGCCAACGCAATGGCCGCCGTAATAGACCCTCTGATGAACGGAGTGGGCGCGCCGTGGCTGCTCTACGGAATCGGCGCACTGCTGGCCTTGACGCTGACGCTCTGCAAGGTACCGGCATTGGCCTTCGCTCTGGGCATGTTCATCCCCTTGGAGTTGAACCTTCCGCTCCTGGTGGGCGGCGCCGTCAACTGGTACGTAACAAGCCGGAGCAAGGACGCTTCAACAAACAATGCACGTCAGGAAAAAGGAACGTTATTGGCTTCAGGATTCATAGCCGGAGGCGCACTGATGGGAGTGGTGAGCGCTGTCATGCGCTATTGCGACATCAATTTCATCCATGAAGAATGGCTTGGCAATCCGCTGAGCCAAGTGGTGTCACTCATCGCCTACATCCTGCTCATCGCCTATATGGTCAAAGCAAGCATGAAGCTCAAGCGATAAAATGCCCGTCGCTCGCAGAAACATTCCCGCAAGAAGCGTTTCTGCGAGCGACGTTTCTATTTGTTCCTTTCCATTTCTTTGTAACCCGCCAGGTTATAGCATACAGGAATGTCGTTGAACCGATATATTCCGAACTTGAAATAATACCCCGCTTCATCGTTTCGCCCGACAAGAAGCTCCTGATTGTCCACAATCCGCGTCCTCACCTTTTCCCCTCCCCGGTCATAATCCATCTCGACGCTCAGACATCCCGGCTTCAAGATGTCTTCCTTTTCTTTTCCATATACCGTCCAATCTATGTCGATAAGGAAAGTAACCCAACAGTCTTTCGGGAAATCCTCGAAAGGCATCTTGAATGCGATGGTAGAGGCTTTGTAACGAGAAACGACAGGGCGCATGACTTCGTCCTTTTCCGGATTCGAATTGCAACGGTCTCCCTTGTCAGTCATTCTCCGGCGGTCTGAATTGGCCTTGATATAGAAGTATCCGTTCGAAAAGCCGAAAGCCAAAGGAGGATACCCTCCCTGCTCCACCGACCATCCGGAGGGCTGTCCGGCCTTGCGCTTGCCGCTTCCTTTTGCAGAAGCTGCCGTCTTGAAATACCCCTTCCCTTTTTCAAACGTCATCCGCCCGCACAGTTCAAGAAAATCTTCCGGCGTCAGAAGGCTTACGCGCCCTTCCGGGTCCGACACCAGCGTCCTGTCCGGCATCCCGTGCCATTGCGCGAAGATGACGGACACGTTGCGGTCAAGCGTATGCGGCACATTGATGGAAAACGCATACCGCATCGAAGCGCCTTGAGAGCAGCTTCCTTTACCGTAATGATAGACCGACTTCATCTGCTGCGCCGCCGCAAACGCGCCCGCCGGATGCTCCTTGAAGTCGTCCGAAGTGGCGTAACAGTACGACAGTTCCGCACGCCCTTTTCTGCTTCCCTCCGAATATCCGGCAAGCGTATTGTCGCCTCCTTTCAGTTCAAAGCGGTAAGACGGAACTCCATCGAAGGGAAGCGAGCAATCCTTCTGCACGGCATACGCTTTCTTCGAACCGACCGCCACCCAACGTCCGTCAACAATCTGGTGCAGGCGGGCCGAATCGCGCTGGATGTTCACCCGCTCGGTCAAAGGCACCAAATCTCCGTCTTGCGCCTTTGCATGAACAATGCCTGCCAAGCATACAACAATCAACAATAGTTTTCTCATAATTGGTTTCCGTTTGCTTCGGAAGCCGCGCACAGCTGCCCCGATACACAAAATTACAAATTTATTTGCCCGCATCTGTTCTTTTTAGTAATTTAGCACAATCATAAACATATAAAACCAATACCGCTATGAAACAACTGCCTATTTTATCCGCAATGAAAGCCTTCGTTTTAACCGGCTTGCTCATGATGTCGTCCGCCGTATCCGCACAAATGCAGGAACTGCCCGTCTGGGGAGACGGAACGCCTCCCAACGATAACGGAATCACGCAGGAAAAAGACGGAAACACCGACTGGCCGGGCTACACGAACAAAGCCATCTTGTATCTCTATCCGGCAAAAAACGGAAACGGCATGGCCGTCCTTGCCTGTCCGGGGGGAGGATACACCCATCTTTCAATGAGATATGAAGGAAAAGACATGGCCGAATGGTTCAACGCACAAGGAATCACGTATGCCGTGCTGCGCTACCGTATGCCCAACGGCCACCATGAAGTGCCTCTGAGCGACGCGCAGCAGGCTATCCGCCTCATGCGCCAGCACGCGAAGGAGTGGAACATCAAGAAATTGGGAATCATGGGTTCGTCGGCCGGAGGGCATTTGGCAAGTACCGCCGCCACGCATTTCGATGCGGAGACCCGCCCCGACTTCCAAATCCTGTTCTATCCGGTTGTCACGATGGACCCGGCTTACACGCATAAGGGGTCGCACGACAATCTGTTAGGCAAGAATCCGTCGAAAGAGCTCGAAAAGAAATATTCCAACGAACTCCAGGTCACTCCGCAAACGCCGCCTGCTTTCATCATGCACAGCTCAGACGATGGGGTCGTACCTGCGGCCAACAGCGTGAACTATTACATGGCATTGGTGAAGAACGGCGTTCCGGCTTCCCTGCACACCTATCCTGTCGGAGGGCATGGATGGGGATTCGGCGACAGCTTCATCTACAAA
This sequence comes from uncultured Phocaeicola sp., assembly GCA_944320135.1. Classification (GTDB taxonomy): domain Bacteria; phylum Bacteroidota; class Bacteroidia; order Bacteroidales; family Bacteroidaceae; genus Phocaeicola. The sequence goes on from CALUGI010000001.1 coordinate 102,446, forward strand.
CGCCAATGGACAGGCGAATTGGAGAAATGGCTGCGCGAAATCAGCAAATAAAGGCTCCCCCTTGCGGTTCCAGCCGCTACGCAAAGGCGCAAAGACACGGAATGCAACATTCCGCTCTTTGCGCCTTTGCATTCAGAAACGCCCCGGCATTCCCCGCAAAACGCGCAGACGCTCTCCCTGAAAGTCCGCCGCCTCTTGCCGAAACACGCCCGCGCTCCAAAAGCAAAACGACGGCGCAACCGCCAAAACACGGAAAATCAAGACAACCAGCCCAAAAAAGTTCCCCACTCCCTTTGCAGAGCGAATAAAAAGCACTACCTTTGCGCCGCCAATACGGGTTATTGGCACAATTCAAATCATTATTAATAAAAAAACAACGTTAAAAAAAATGGCAACTAAAATCAGATTGCAAAGAAGAGGACGCAAAGGGTATGCTTTTTACTCAATCGTCGCTGCAGATTCAAGAGCACCACGTGATGGTAAATTCATTGAAAAGATTGGTACTTACAATCCGAACACCAATCCTGCCACAGTAGATTTGAATTTCGACCGCGCTTTATATTGGGTGATGGTAGGAGCGCAACCGACAGACACCGTGCGCAACATCCTGTCGCGCGAAGGCGTTTACATGAAGAAGCACTTGCTGGGCGGCGTAGCCAAAGGCGCATTCGACGAAGCTCAGGCAGAAGCTCGCTTCAACGCTTGGAAAGAAAACAAGCAGTCGGGCTTGGACGCTCTGAAGGCCAAACTTGACGCAGAAAAGAAAGCTGCTGAAAATGCACGCCTCGAAGCAGAAAAGAAAATCAACGAAGAAATCGCCAAGAAAGTGGCCGACAAGAAAGCTGCGGCTGCTGCGGCCAAGGCTGAAGCTGAAGCGGCTGCAAACGCAGAAGCAGCTCCGGCTGAAGAAGCTCCCGCCGCTGAAACGGCTGCTGAAGCGTAATTCTTTCTTGATTTACCGCACAACACACAAAAAAGGCATACCGGTTTTCCTGGTATGCCTTTTTTGCTGACAGCGCATGAAAGCGTTTATTCATCCTCTGCATCAAGCAGGATATCCATCATCTGGCACGCGCATTTCGCCACCGACGTGCCCGGACCGAAAATGGCAACCACTCCCGCCTTGTAGAGGAAGTCATAGTCCTGCGGAGGGATGACGCCTCCGGCAAACACCAGAATGTCTTCGCGCCCCATGCGCTTCAATTCTTCTATTATCTGCGGAATCAGTGTCTTGTGGCCCGCAGCCAAAGAAGATACTCCCACGGCATGTACGTCGTTCTCCACCGCTTCGCGCGCAGCCTCTTCCGGAGTCTGGAACAACGGCCCCATATCCACGTCAAAACCGCAGTCGGCAAATCCGGTCGCTACCACTTTCGCACCCCGGTCGTGTCCGTCCTGCCCCATCTTGGCAATCATGATACGCGGACGACGGCCCTCTTTCTTCGCAAATTCCTCGGTCAGTTCGCAAGCCCTGGCGAAATCTGCATCCTTCTTACTTTCTGATGAATACACTCCTGATATAGTTCTGATTACTGCTTTATAGCGTCCTGCAACTTTCTCGCAGGCATCTGATATCTCTCCCAACGTAGCGCGCACGCGAGCCGCTTCCACTGCCAGCTCCAGCAAGTTGCCTTTTCCGGTACGCGCGCATTCGGTAATGGCTTCCAACGCTTTGTCCACCTCGGCTTGATTGCGTCCTTCCTTCAAGCGCCGCAAGTTTTCTATCTGCTCCTGACGCACCGCAGTGTTGTCCACTTCCAAAATATCAATCGGGTCTTCCTTCTCCAAACGATACTTGTTGGTTCCCACAATGGTCTGCTCGCCGGAATCGATACGGGCCTGAGTGCGCGCGGCAGCTTCCTCAATACGCATTTTCGGAATGCCGGTTTCAATAGCCTTCGCCATACCGCCCAACCTCTCAATTTCCTGAATGTGCTCCCAAGCCTTGTGTGCGATTTCGTCAGTCAGCGATTCTACATAATAAGAACCGGCCCACGGATCGACATTCTTGCAGACTTGGGTTTCTTCCTGAATGTAAATTTGCGTATTGCGCGCAATACGTGCCGAGAAATCGGTAGGCAGAGCAATAGCCTCGTCCAGCGCATTGGTATGGAGCGACTGGGTGTGCCCCAACGCAGCCGCCATCGCTTCGATACATGTACGCCCCACATTGTTGAACGGATCTTGCTCGGTCAGCGACCATCCCGAAGTCTGCGAGTGAGTACGCAAAGCCAACGATTTCGGATTCTTCGGATTGAACTGCTTTACAATCTTCGCCCAAAGCATACGTGCGGCCCGCATCTTGGCTATCTCCATGAAATGGTTCATTCCGATAGCCCAGAAGAACGACAGACGGGGTGCAAACGCATCTATGTCAATCCCCGCTGCGATACCGGCACGCAAGTATTCCAGTCCGTCGGCCAGCGTATAGGCCAGTTCGATGTCAGCGGTAGCACCGGCCTCCTGCATGTGATAACCCGAAATGGAAATAGAGTTGAACTTCGGCATCTTCTGTGACGTGTATTCAAAGATATCCGAAATAATCTTCATGGAAAAAGCAGGAGGATAGATATAAGTGTTGCGCACCATGAACTCTTTCAGAATATCGTTCTGGATGGTTCCTGCCATCTCTTCCAATTTGGCTCCCTGCTCCAGCCCGGCATTGATGTAGAAGGCCATAATAGGCAGCACCGCTCCGTTCATGGTCATCGACACAGACATTTTGTTCAAAGGAATGCCGTCGAAAAGCACCTTCATGTTGTCGAGCGAACAGATGGAAACCCCCGCTTTGCCTACATCGCCCACTACACGCGGATGGTCAGGGTCGTAACCTCGATGAGTAGGAAGGTCGAAAGCCACAGAAAGCCCTTTCTGTCCGGAAGCCAAGTTGCGGCGATAAAATGCGTTCGACTCTTCAGCTGTAGAAAACCCGGCATATTGGCGGATAGTCCACGGACGGAAAGTATACATCATAGAGTACGGCCCTCTAAGGTAAGGCGGAATGCCCGCCGCATAGTCCAGATGCTCCATGCCTTCCAGGTCTTCCTTAGTATATACGGGTTTCACCTGAATCTGTTCGGGTGTATTCCAACTGGCAGTGATGCCATTTTCTTTCTGCCATTCCTTTCCATCTTTCGGGCGGAATCCGGCAAATATATCAATGTCTTTAAAGTTTGGTTTCATAGTTCTGTTTCAATAATCGTTTGTTGTACTCGCGTAAAGTTTCCAAAACGTTGCAGCGCACGTGGATGAAGTTCTCGATACCGGCGGCTTTCAGTTCTTCCATACATGCAGGAGCGCCGGCCACAATGAACATCGCACGGCCGTCAAGGACCTTAAAGGCGGGAACTGCATATTCTGCGTATTCATCATCGCTTGAACAGAGCACCACAATATCGGCATGGGCCTGCACTGCCGCTTCCACTCCTTCTTCCACGCTCTTGAAGCCCAGGTTGTCGATAACTTCATATCCCGCACAAGCAAGGAAATTGCACGAGAACTGAGCGCGCGCCTGACGCATGGCCAGATTGCCGACGGTCAGCATGAATGCTTTCGGACGCTTGCCGGAGCGTTCCGTTTCCAGACGTAACGCTTCGAACTCGCTGGCGGCACGGTCTGTGCGCAATGCTGCAAACGGCTTTTCACATGCGTGCGCATGTTCCTTTCCTCCGCAACTGCACGATGCCTCAAGCGGAGCTTTTCCTCCTGCCTGCTCGTTGAAATTCGGGTATTGGTTGGTTCCCAACAGAATTTCTCTCCGCTTGGACACCGCCTCGTGGCGCGCTTTGTTGCTGGCATTGATTGCCTCCTGCACCTTTCCGGCCTTGACGGAAGCCAGCATACCGCCTTCGTCTTCCACCTGCAAGAAGAGCTTCCATGCCTCTTTCGCTATGGATACGGTGAGGTTCTCAATGTAATAGGAACCTGCTGCCGCGTCTACAATCCGGTTGAAATGGGCTTCCTCTTTCAGCAACAGCTGCTGGTTGCGCGCCAAACGCTCGGAAAACTCGTTCGGCGTTTCATAAACCTTATCGAAAGGAGCAACCGTAATGGAATCTACGCCTGCGATTGCCGCACTCATCGCTTCGGTCTGCGTGCGAAGCAGGTTGACGTATGAATCGAACAGAGTGAGGTTGAATGTGGAGGTTTCCGCATGTACGCTCATCATGCACGCATCCTGGCTTTCCGGCTTGTATTGCGCTACGATATTTGCCCAAAGCATACGTGCCGCACGGAATTTGGCGATTTCCATGAAATAGTTCGAGCTGATTCCGAAATGGAACTTGACTTTGCTTGCGGCAAGTCCGGCGGGAACGCCTGCTTCCGTGAGCTGGCGCATGTATTCGTTCCCCCAAGCCAGCGCATAGCCCAATTCTTGATAAATGTAAGCTCCTGAGTTGTTCAGCATGGCTGCATTGACCGCAATGCAACGGAAATGCGGATAGTCTTTCAACGTGTCCGCAATATCTTTTCCGACAGCGATTACCCCGCTCACGTCCTTTCCTTTCTGCAGCATCTTGCTTATCGGGTCGAAGTTGAGCGAGCAACGGATTTTTTCCGGCTCGTATCCCTGCTCCTTGAAATAGTCCGCCAGCAGCTGGGCAAGGAGCAAAGTGTGACGCTGGCACGTCGAGAAATTCAATTCGATGCACTCGCAACAGATGTCTTTCAGCAACTCGCGAACGAACTCGGCACTCAAATCAGCCTTCTTCACGGAAAAGCCCAACGAATCGACGCCTTTGTTCAAAATGTCTAACGCCTTGGCGTTGGCCGCCTTCACGTCGTCTACGGCAATATCCTGACGGATAAGCCACGTGTTGTCATCTTTTTTATTGCCCCTGATGTAAGGGAATTCGCCCGGAAGCCCTTCCGTAGTGTTCAATCCTTCCAAATCTTCCCGACGGTAGAACGGCTTTACCTTGAATCCCTCGTTGGTTTTCCACACCAGTTTCTTTTCGTAATCGGCTCCTTTCAGGTCCGCTGTCACTTTGTCCATCCACTCCTGGGTGGACACGGGCGGAAAATCCGAAAACAGTTTCTCTTTACTTTCTGCCATAATTAGAGTGTTTTTGTTGATATTCAGATTCAAAATCAAAAATTTAAGGCCGGAGCCTTACAAAAGCAAATATACGAATTTTTTAGATTCGGGAGCAAGATTGAAAGGGAAGTGCCTGTTTTTTTTGAAACGCCGCTTCCCGACGCCGACCGACAAAGCACAAAAAAGCGCAGAGCCTCAGAAGATTAAACACTTCTTCAGCTCTGCGCCTGTGTCATAACCCGACAAATCACGAAACGCCCCCGCTTTTCCATCCGAATGCGCCGAAACCGGCCAATGCAGACGGGCGCGTTTCCCTTTCTTCCCGGCGGAAATTATTCTTTAGGCTTCGGTTCCTTCTTGGCAAGCATCAGGATGTTGTAGACATATTCGCTGATCCAGCTTTCCGAATAGTGCAGCGTGTGCTGATACTGGCGGATGTTGGCGCAAGTTTTCCTCACCCCTTCATCTTTCCAGCTGTTCTTGGTGAAAATATCGTGAACGGTCTTCTCTGTCATGGTCCGCATAGCCTTCTTGAAAATGCTCGGCACGCGGAACTTCCATTGCATCAGATTAGCCACCACCATCATCAAATCTTGACTGAAACCCTGAAACATGAAAAGATACGTCTTGATGTCATTCATGTTCTTGCAGTTCTTCTTCACCGAAAAGTCTATTTCTTTGAAAAAAGAATCGCTCAGTCCGTAAATGTCCGACAGCATCTTCTTGCACCGGGCTTTCTCGGCAATGCCGAGCTTGTTGTTCTGCGTAGCCACCTTCAGCGTGCGCTTGAACACGGCCATGTCAGGCAAAAGATTGATGTTGCTTATTCCCAGTTGGGAAGCCATAACCGACTGATAATATACGCGGATAAGCGTCATGAAGTCTTCCATTCCGCCCACACGCGCCTGTTCCGCCGTGTCGGCCTGTCTTTTTCCGAAAAGTTTTGAAAATATACCCATTATATTGTAGTTTTAGTTTGTTTGCAATTGCATAAAAAGCTAATAATATCGATGACAAATAAGCGAAAAACGCTCTTTCATTTCAAGCTAACCTATAATAAAAAGTATGGTTCCTGAATATTTGCTCCACTAATCCGAAGCGGATAAAATCGGCAAGAAGCCCGCAAATCCGCTTTCTCGTCATGCCTCTTCCCTGCCTGCAGCATTGGTTCAGCGTAAGCTCCCCGCACTTGTCCAACAGATTGAGCAGATGCCGTTCGTGCTCGGTATAGGCCATGACGCTTCGCTCCTTCTTCCGATTCTTCCAAAGCGACAAATGTACAGGACTTGCCAGAATATTCTCGTCAGCGATGCGGATATACGCCCACGGCCTTCCGCCTTCGTCTAAAGCGCAAACGGGCTTGCACTCGCTTTCGCGGACAACGACTTCCAATACGTCTTTCCCTTCTGCATGATACACGCGGTTCTCCAGCGTCAACGACGGACGGCAATAAACAGACGCTGCTGCCTCAACCATATACATTTCTTCTTCCGAACGCACGCCCGCAATCTTTCCGTTGTCTTTCACTCCGACAAGCAGACGTCCCCCGCCGCCATTGGCAAATGCAGACAGGCTTTTGGCAATCTTCCGTATGTCTGAAACGGCAAACTTGAAGTCCTGATGCGCATGTTCCCCTTCGGCGACCAGCATCCGGATACGAGTGGTATCATCCTTCATCCGAGAAGAAATCGACATGGCAGAAACGGCCGTTTCACTTCCCGCTCTCATAATTCTTCAGCCCTGTTTCAAGGAATTCCGCATACTTGTCGATATCTTCGTCGTATGCATAAGATTTGTTTAGAGGCATCCCTTCATTGTCGAGCAAAACGTAGAAAGGCTGTGCGTTGGCGCCAAACTTCGAACGTTGCAGATAGCTCCATTTGTCACCAACGGTACGAAGAGTACGCTCCGTTCCGTTCTCTATCACTTTTATCGGCTCGGAGAGCTTGGTCTTCTCGTCTACATACAACGTTATCAACACATAATCTTCATTAAGCAGCCGACTGATTTTCGGGTCTGTCCATACGGCAAGTTCCATCTTGCGGCAATTCACGCATCCGTACCCGGTAAAATCAACCATCACAGGCTTTCCGTTCTGACGGGCATACTCCATTCCCGCATCATAGTCGTTGAATTTGGCATACACTTCGTTGTCATACAAATTGAAATCCTGAGTCTGCATGGGAGGGGCGAACGCGCTTACCGCCTTTAGCGGAGCACCCCAAAGTCCAGGCACCATATACACGGCGAATGCCAGCGACGCCAATGCCATAAAGAATCGCGGCACACTGACTTTCCCTCCTTCATCATCATGAGGAAACCTAATCTTTCCTAAAAGATAGAAGCCCAGAAGCGCGAATATCACAATCCACAAAGCTAAGAAAGTCTCCCGGTCGAGAATATGCCATCCGTATGCCAAGTCAGCAACGGAAAGGAACTTCAACGCAAAGGCCAGCTCCAAAAAGCCCAATGTCACCTTAACGACATTCATCCATCCGCCCGATTTCGGCATCGACTTCAGCCATGAAGGAAAAAGGGCGAACAGAGTAAACGGAAGAGCAAGCGCTATAGCGAATCCCAACATGCCGATAGCAGGAGCAACCACGCTGCCGGCCGTAGAGACCTCCACCAAAAGAAAACCGATAATCGGCCCCGTACAGGAGAACGATACCAGCGACAAAGTGAATGCCATGAGGAATATGCTCAACAGCCCAGTCGTCCGTTCAGCCTTGCTGTCGACCGCATTGCTCCACCTCGAAGGAAGAGTAATCTCAAACGCTCCGAAGAACGATGCCGCAAACACAACCAACATCAGGAAGAAAAAGATATTGAATATCGCATTGGTCGACAAATCATTCAAGGCGTTTGCTCCGGCAACCAACGTCACCGCAAGCCCTAAAGCCACGTAGATAACAACAATGGAGGCCCCGTATGTGCAAGCGTCCCGGACACCCTTCTTCCTGTCTTTCGTGCGCTTCAGAAAGAAACTCACCGTCATCGGGATGATAGGCCAGACGCAAGGGGTAAGCAAAGCCAGAAGCCCTCCTGCAAATCCGGCAAAGAATATATAAAGCCATGAATAGGATACCTGATTTATCTGCTCTCCATAATTGCGCAGTTCGTCGATGACCGGCTTCCAATAACCCGGTTCCGGATTCTTCATAATAGCCGGAGTAAGGGGAATTGCCGGAACTACAGCAGCCGTATCTACAGCTTTCTCTTTCCGCCCGGTTGGAAAACGGTCAATCAAGACCGTTCCTTCACGAGAGAACTCCACATTAGTGGGCGGCAGGCAGCTCTCGTCATTGCAAGCACCGTATTGAAGATAGCCTTTTATCTTATAACTTCCTCCATTCATCCTCACTTTCTGCACGAACTCAGCCCTTTCTCCCTCAAAAAACTTCACCTTCATGCCGAAGATGGGGTCCATCTTTTCAACTACGTTCCCTCTCGGCTCAAGTTTGCCAACCAGTTCGGCTCCTTCCATCTCGTCTATATTCAAGGTGGCAGAGATGGGCCCTCCTTCCGGAAGGTCGGTAGAGTAGACATGCCATCCCGCATCCATCGTACCGGAAAAGATGATTTCATAATCTCCGGGCGAATGTTGCTTCCATTCCACCTCGAACTTCACGGGTTCTTGAATCTGGGCTATTCCCGGCAGGCACAATATAGCCGCAAGCAGCCACCCGACAAATAGTCTTCTCACCATAGTTTTATTATGCAATAGTAAAACACCTGTTCCTTTTCGGATGCAAAGATACGTTTTTTGACAGAATTAAAAAATCTGCTGACATCATTATTCGCTTACTCCTGTCCCTTCTTCTTCGCAACATATTCTGTAGGAAGGCATCCTATATACTTCTTGAAACTGGTAGTGAAGTAGGAAGGAGTGTTGAAGCCTACCATTTCACTGATTTCCGTAATATTGTAACGACCTTCTTCGAGCAACTTGCAAGCACGGCTGAAACGGATTTTGCGGATAAAGTCCGTCGTGGAGGCTCCTGTAATCGCCTTCATTTTCAGATGCAGGTTCGAACGGCTCATGTTCATTTCGGCCGCAAACTTGTCGGCAGAGAAGTCCGCATCGTCCAGATAACCCTCCACCACCTTCACCGCTTTTGTCAGGAATTCTTCGTCCAGAGGATTCATCGCCATCTTTTCCGGCTTGACATCCAGCGATTTCGAGTAGTATTCCACCGCCTGCCGGTAGGTGCGGAGCACATTGTGAATCTTCGCTATCACCACCTCCATCACGAAAGGTTTCGGAATGTAATCGTCGGCGCCTACATGCAAGCCTTCCAGCTGGTCTTTCACTTCAGTTCTGGCCGAAAGGATGATGACCGGGATATGGCTTGTCTTCAAATTGCGCTTCACCTGCAGGCAGAGCTTGATGCCGTCCATTACCGGCATCATCACGTCCGTCAGAATCAAGTTGACTTCATTTTCCTGAAGAATGCCCAATGCCTCCTGTCCGTTCCCGGCTTTCAGCACATGGAAACTGCCCCTCAAGCCGTCTTCCAGATAATCTATGATTTCCTTGTTGTCTTCCACCAGCAAGACGCATTCTTTCTTGCCCGTTTCCGCTTGCCCTTCTTCCGCAAGAAACGATTCCTCATCAGGCATACCGGCAATCTCCGGCTTTATCACGGCATTTTCCAGAGACAGTTCCTTCTCCGCTTCATTTGCCCGCTCATCCGCCGTATAAGCGTCCGGACTCAAGGGGAGCATAACAGAGAAAGTGCTCCCCACGCCCACAGCGCTTTCCAGACTGAGAGTTCCATGATGCAAATCGACCAGCTTCTTCACCAACGACAAGCCGATGCCGCTGCCGACATGCGCATGGTCTGCCTGATAGAAACGTTCGAACACCCGCTTCTGTTCTTCCGGGGAGATGCCTTGCCCCGTATCTTTCACCTGAAGCAGCAGCTTGTCGCGGTTTTCTTGCAGAACGACCGTAATCTCTTTGCCCTTCGGCGTGTATTTGAAAGCGTTTGAAAGCAGGTTGTTCAATATCAGCTCCACATAATTGTTGTCGCACCACACGCTCCGCCCTTTCATGTCCGACTCCAGGCGATAGGCAATCCGGTTCGATTCGGCCAAATCAGCATAAGCCTTGTACACCATCTCCACCAGCGCATGAATATCCGTCCGGCGGACTTTCAGATGGAGCACGCCCAACTCCGCCCGACGGTAATCCAGCAACTGATTCACCAGACGCAACAGTCTCCGGGCATTGGAATCCACGTATCTCAGCTTCGACAGCACCCATTTGTCCGCAATTTTAGGAAGCACATCGTGCAACGGCCCGACAATCAGCGTCAGGGGAGTCCGCAACTCATGAGAGATATTGATAAAGAAGCGGACTTTCATCTCATTGACTTCCTTCATTTTCTCCTTGTCCAAACGCTCCATTTCCAGCTGCACCTGCATGGATTTCCTTACCCAGAAATAGCGGATAACGAACGACACAGCTCCTGCAGCCAACACAAAGAACAAGAGCTGCGCCCACCATGTCCGATACCACACGGGCAGCACCTCGATTTCAAGTTCGGTGGGCACGTCATTCCACAGCCCGTCGCGGTTGGCCGCCTTCACAAGGAAACGGTATTTCCCCGCCGGAAGATTGGAATACACGGCAAAACGGTTCGGATTTTCCACATACACCCAGTCCTTCTCATATCCGTCCAGACGATAGGCAAAGCGGTTATGCGTTCCCGATATATAGTCGGTCACGGCAAATTTCAGCATGAACGAGGACTGCCATGCCGACAAGGTTATCTTCTCCGTCTCGCCGATATGCTTTTCGAGCACGCCGCTTCCGTCATGGGGCTTCACCGCCTTGTTCGACACTTGCAGTTCCGTAATCAGCACCGCAGGGATATAAGGGCTTTCGGTCAACGCCTCCGGATTGAACGAGGTGATTCCGCTCACTCCGCCGAAATACAGCCGCCCGTCGGAAGCCATGCAATAGGCTCCCGTATTGAACTGGTTGCCCGACAAGCCGTCTATTTCCGAATAGTTGCGGAAGACTCCGCTCTCCGGATGCAGGCGCGACAGCCCTTTGTTGGTGCTCGCCCACACCATTCCGGCATTGTCCGCCAAAACGCCTTGTATCACATTGTTCGGCAATCCGTCCTTCGTCGTATAGTGCTTCAACGCCTTGTTCTTCTCGTCCAAGCTATACAGCCCGTTTCTTGTCCCAATCCAAAAACGAGCCTTTTGCCTGTCTTCGTAAATGCAGTTCACCATTTCATTCCGCAAGGTTCGGTTCGTCAAAGAATCCACGCTGACCAGACGGTCTTCCCGCAACGAGTACACTTCAAGGCCGTTGCGCCCTCCTGCCCACAGTCTCCCTTTCGAGTCGAGACACATTGCCGTCAGTCCTTTCGCGTTGTAGGGCCGCTCTCCGATATAGCAGGGCATCCGTCTGAACTCTTTCGAGCCGGTAAAGAAACGATAGATTTCCCCGTTCGACGTCCCCAACCACAAAGTGTTTCCGTCTCCCGGAAGAATGGCATACACGCTTCTGTCGCGCAAACTGCTGTTCGACAAGGTGTATTTCCGGATTCTCCCCGTGTTCCGGTCCAATACGTTCAGCCCGCCCGAATGGATGCCTATATAGACCAGACCGCTTTTTTCATCGATATACAGACTTTTCACGTCGTTGTATTCCAGCCCGTCGGACGACGAATAAGTGGTATAGCGGTCTTTGCCCGCATCATAGAAATCCACTCCTCCCGAATTGGTGCCGATCCAGAAGTTCCCGTCCTTGTCTTCTTTTATGCAGTTCACCACATTGTCGCTCAATGAATTGTGATAAGGAATATGGCGGATGACCCCGAAACGCTGCTTCAGCGGATGGTAATAGTTCAGCCCTCCGAAATAAGTGCCGAGCCACATACCGCCCTGCGTATCCTTGTATATGCTTCTGACAGAAGATTGGGACAACGAGCCTTCGCGCACGGGGTCGCTGCCATAAACAGTGAAGCGCTTTTTCTTTTCGTCATACACATTCAGAGAATTGATTGTCCCCACCCACAGGCGGTTCTCGGAGTCCAAAGCCAGACTGCGTATGTAATCGGAACTCAGCCCCCTGTCTCCTGCCCGAAAGTGCTCCACGCGACGGATTTTCGGATTCAGCAGAAAAAGTCCGTTGCCTTCCGTCCCCACCCACAATTCGGTTTCCGACCGCTGGAATATGGCAAGAATGCGCCCGGTTCTGTCCAACCGCAGCCAGTCCGCCTCGCGCAGCTCACGGTCGGGAAACGAATAGACCATCAGCTTCCTGTCCGTGCCGAAATAAATCCGCCCGTCCTTGCGCTCCATCGCCGTCGGCTTTAACGCCTTCAGCGGCGGGGGAACGTCTTCAAAGCGGCGGCGTTTTCTGTCGAACAGAACAAGACCTTCCGAAGTGTTGAGTATCAGTTTGCCGGATTCCCAGTATTCGATATGCAACACTTCAACGTCCTTTCCCCGAACCGTATGGCGGAAATTATGAAATTCGTCCGTATCTGTATCATAAAGAGAAAGCCCGCGATGAGTGCCGGCCCAGACATTCCCGGCACGGTCCGCCACAACCGTCCGAACAATGTCGCTCGCTATGCTGGCAGAGTCCGTGTCGTCGTGCTGGTAGACCGTGAAGTTATATCCGTCGAAACGGTTCAGCCCGTCATGCGTGGCGAACCACATATTGCCTTTCCGGTCTTGGGCGATGCCCACCACCGTACTTTGCGACAATCCTTGCTCCAACCCGATATGCTCGAACGAGACCTGTCCGGAAACAAGCAGCGAAACGGACAAGAAACAAACCGTACACAGAAAAGAATGCCATGCCTTTGCGTTTTTCATTGCATTGCGTTTTTTAATTCAACACCTGAAGATAATCTTGTTACAAATATAGGAAAATGTTTCGCAATTCCGACTTTCAATTTTGTTGAATCCGCTGTCAATTCTGTCTCATACTCCATCCATAAGATAAAAGTGAAGTTTTTTTCGTCAAAATAGAAAGGCGAAATTCTGCAAGCGGCGTACTTTTGCTACAAACGAAACAAAATATGAAAAAGAATCTGCTAACCATGAAAAGTCTGGCTTTGGCCGCCTGCCTCTTCCTGCCCGGCACGCCGCACCTCCAAGCCGAGACAACACACACGCCCGAACGTATCCACGAGAACGAACGGGTAACCCCCTATCCGCAGGCATTCCACAAACCGTTCATCAACCCGGCGCCGCTGCTTCTTCCTCCGAACATGAAGAAAGGAGACTCCGTGCAGTTCGCGCTCTCCACGAGCAAGAAGTTTGAAGACAACGCCACGCAATTGTCCAAGCCGACGGCATGGCATGTATTCAATCCGCATCGGACACTCCAACCCGGCACGTGGTACTGGCGGTTCCGCTCAATCGGCAAAGACGGCAAGCCGACGGCATGGAGCGAGACATACGAATTTACTATGGACGAAGCGACGCCGCAATTTGCCACCCCGCCTTTCGAGACTTTTCTGCGGAACATTCCCCGGAAAGGCTCGCGCCTCTATTGCTTCCTTGCCGACTCCATCGGAAAAGCGCGTGAAAGGATGCGCCAATCTCCCGACTTCGGACCGATGATTACGGAATCAAGGGAGGCGCTGGCGATGGACTACCGCACGGACACGGCTCCCTACAAGAAAATATCTATTATGTATAAGCATACTTGCTACCTGCATACCGCCTACATGATGCTGCAACGCAAGATATACACCGACAAGATGATGCAGAACGTGCGGTGCCTGCTGAATGCCGACGTGGACGAAAGCGTGCTTGCAAACGACTTCAAAGCCGGCGAACTCGCCTTTGTCCTCGCATGTACCTACGAAACCTGTTATGCGCAACTGACCGCCAACGAACGGAAACGGATTGAAAGCATCCTGCTCACCGTGCTCGACAGATACATCCCGCACATCGTAGGGAAAGAGGAAGTGCATTTCTTCGACAACCATTTCTGGCAGTTCACTTTCCGCCATCTGCTCCAGGCGGCCCTCGTCATCTACGACAAATATCCCGTTGCAAAGGACTATTTGGAATACAGCTACGAACTCTGGACATCGCGCGCTCCTGCATCCGGATTCAACCGCGACGGAAACTGGCACAACGGGACGAGCTATTTCAGTGCCAACGCCGTCACCTTATTATATGTAGCAGAACTGTTCTCCCACCTCACGAAAGTTGACTTCTGGCAGCATCCTTGGTATCAGAACTCCGGCATCGGACAAACATACAGCTGGCTCCCCAACTCGTCAGCAGCCGGATTCGGCGACGGACACGAGAAACTGAATCCGCAACCTTTAGGCGTCAGAAGCGCGTATGCCGACTATCTGGCACGAAAGACAGGCGACCCGTATGCCGCATGGTATTCCTCGCTCAACCAAAAGTATCTGGACGAATATGAAACCCGTCTTTTCCGTCTTGCCAGCGGACGGGAACGTCCTGCAAACACAGAACTTCCCGACGGGTTCCCCAAAGCCGTATGGTTCAAGGACAGCGGCGAGATGATAGCCAACTCCAACCTGAACGACTTGGACAACAACCTGTGCCTGAGTTTCCACTCCAGCCCGTTCGGTTCGGGAAGCCACACGCACTCCAACCAGAATGCGTTCAACCTGCACTTCCGGGGAGTTCCGGTCTATCGTGCCGTAGGGCATTACATGAACTTCAAAGACGCACACAACATGCTTTCCTACCGCAACACACGCGCCTACAACACCGTCCTTATAGACAGCATCGGACAGCCTTTCACCACACGGGCTTACGGAAACATTGTCCGCATGTTCAACGGAGAGCACATCTCGTATGCGCTGGGCGACGCTTCGAACGCCTATTGCGGCACCAGCGAATATCCGATGTGGCAGGAAAACTTCAAGAAAGCCGGGTTGGAACAATCGCCGGAGAACGGATTCGGCAACACGCCGATGAAGAAGTTCCGCCGCCATATCTTCCTGCTCCATCCGGACATCGTGGTGATTTACGACGAGCTGGAAGCGTCGAAGCCCGTTCATTGGGACTGGCTCCTGCACAGCCGCCAGCAATTCCGGATAGACGGCAACCGGCTGACAACCGTATGCCCGGAAGGACGCTTCACATCCGTTGCCGAACTGTTCAGCGAACAGCCTTTCCAAATCTCGCAAACAGACAAGTATCAGGCCGCCCCGAACAAAGCGATAGCCGTGCGCGGAGAAGAATTCTACAAAGAATGGTCGCTTGACGCACGTTTCACCCCCTGCAAAAAGAACCGCGTGCTGACACTTATCCGCGTCACTCCTGACGGAGAAAAGCCTCTTCCTGCCATGCGCGAAGAAGACGGCACGTTCCGTCTGGGCAATTGGGCAATCAAAGCGGAACTGGATGCCAACCGCCCGGCAATGCTTCACATAAGGAATATCCAACACCAAGCGACATTCGGCTACGGACTGAAGGAAATGGACGTGGACGGACAGACTTACCGCTTCAACAAGCCGACCGACTCGGTTATCCACGACCGGATAAACGGAAACTGGACAACGGAAGAGACGGGCGACCGTCCCGCACAGCTGACGGGAGCGAAATAAAAATAAAAAACATTCAAATACGCCTCATGTTATGATACGCTGTTCAAAAACAACCATACTCTTTACCGCCCTTATGCTCACTGCCGGAGCACAGGCGCAACAATATGTACAGAAGAATGCCACAGACGTGCATGTCATGTCCAAAGAATATACATGGCCGACAGACACTGCCGTATTGAGGAAGCTCGACCAATGGCAAGACCTGAAGTTCGGCGTACTGTTCCATTGGGGATTGTACTCTGTGAACGGAATCAACGAATCGTGGCCGCTCTGTTCCGAGGAACGCTTCTACCAACGCCGCAAAAACATCCGCCCCGACTTGAACTATGAACAGTTCAAGCAATGGTATTGGAGCCAGAGCGAACAATTCAATCCGACCGGATTCAACCCGGAAGACTGGGCTTCGGTTATGGAAGATGCCGGGATGAAATACTTGGTCTTCACCACCAAGCACCACGAAGGCTTCTGCATGTTCGACACGAAGACTACCGACTTTTCCATAGCGAAAGGACCGTTCAAGAACAATCCGAAAAGGGATGTAGCGCTTCATGTCTTCAACGCATTCCGCGACAAGGGCTTTATGATTGGTGCCTACTTCTCGAAACCGGACTGGCACTGCCCGTATTATTGGAATCCGGACATGGCAACACCCGACCGGCACAACAACTACGAAATCAGCAGGCATCCCGAATGGTGGAAGAAATTCCAGCAATACACAGCCGCACAGATTGAAGAACTGACCACGCGCTACGGACAGATAGACATCCTGTGGCTCGACGGAGGACAAGTGCGCAAATCCAACGGACAAGACATTCGGATGGATGAAATCATCGACAAGGCACGCCTCACCCAACCGGGAATGCTGGCAGTAGACCGCACGGTTCCGGGAAGAAACGAGAACTACGCCACTCCGGAACACGCCATACCGGAAACTCAATTGAATTATCCGTGGGAAAGTTGCATGACCATCACGAAAGGATGGGGATGGCGCAAGGAAACAACCTACAAGTCGGCCCGCACCATCATCAACATGCTGGCGGAGATTACCGCAAAAGGAGGCTCGCTGCTTCTGGGCGTAGGTCCCACCCCGCAGGGAACCATAGAAGACAAAACGGCGGACATCCTGCATGAGGTGGGCCTGTGGCTGAAAGATTATGGCAAGGCAATCTACTCCACACGCACCACACCTGCATACAACGACGGAAACGTCTGGTTCACCGCAGACAAGGACAAGAAAACGCTTTACGCAATCTATGTTCTTCCGGACGGGGAGTCCCTTCCGTCCACCATCGAATGGACAGGCAACGAGCCGAAAGGGAGTATACGCCTGCTGAAAGGAAACAAGAAGGTCAAGTACACATGCAAGGACGGAAAGGTTGTCGTCACCCTTCCCAAAGGGATGGAAAATGAACCAGTCGCCTTCCGTTTCAACTTTGATTGAATTACTCATTAAATAACTGCAACATGAAAAAACACTCGTTATTCAAGGGAGCGGTGATGGCTTTGTCACTGCTCGCCTTTGCCGGAACCAATCCGATAACGGCACAGAAAACTTCTCTGGAACGGATACACGAAAATGTCCGGGAAACTCCTTATCCGCAATCGATGCACCAAGTGTATCTGAACCCCACTCCGCTGCTTCTTCCTAAGAGCGAACATTCAAAAACGGATTTGGTACAGTTCGAAATGAGCCAGGACAAGACTTTCCCTGCCGGAAAGACCATCACCGGAGAACCGAAGCCTTGGCTGATGTTCAACCCACACAAAATTCTCGACAAAGGGACGTGGTACTGGCGTTACCGCAAGGTTGCCAAAGACGGGGCGCAGGCATGGAGCCAGACGTACAGCTTCAACATCAACGGAGACGAACCGCAATTCGTCACTCCGTCATACGACGTATTCTTCAAGAACCTGCCGAAAGGCTATCCGCGTATGTTCAGCTTCCTTGAAGACGACTTGAAACAGTCGCGCCCGAACATCACCACAAATCCGGAATACAAGGAGATGCTCCGCCGGGCACAGATGGGACTCGACTACCAGCAGGATGCCAATCCGTTCCCGAAAGCAAGAACCGAACTGCTGTACATCACCTACCTGCATACCGCCTACACACTTACCGGCGAACAGAAATATGCGGACAAGATGGTGTCTATGGTACGCAACTACCTTGCAAAAGGAGAACCGGATGCCAACTTGCTCCGCGATGACTTCTTCTGCGGTGACTTCATCGAGCAATTGCTTATGGCTTACGATGCCTGTTACAAGATGTTCAAGCCCGAAGAACTGAAACAAATCGAAACGCTTGTCTTTAAGGTAGCGAAGCATCATCACGAGCCCATGCGCAAAGGAGCGGAAGAGACGCATATCTTCGACAATCACTTCTGGCAACATGGCCTGCGCCAGACGCTCGAAATCGGTCTGATGTTCTACGAAAGCAATGCCACCGCACGCGAGATGCTGGAATACTGCTACGAACTCTGGACTTCACGCGCCCCGGCTTCCGGCTTCAACCGCGACGGAGAATGGCACAACGGTACGGGATATTTCACGGCAAACGTCAAAACGTTATATTACGTTCCCAGCCTTTTCTCGTACATCACGGGGACAGATTTCCTAAAACACCCTTGGTATCAGAACGCCGGACAAGCCCAACTGTATGCTTTCCCCTTCAACACCATGAGCGCAGGCTTCGGTGACCAGAACGAAAGGGCCACCGCTCCCGACCGCCAGCGTCTGGCTTTCGCCGACTTTCTGGCCAAAGAACTGGGAAACCCCTACTCCGCATGGTACGCGACCAACTGCCAACGTGAACTGAGAAGGGATTTCGACATGCGCCTGTACCGTATGGCAACCAGCGGAAAGACTTACACTGCATCAAAGACGCTCCTGCCAAGCAGCGCCAAGGCGTTGTGGTATGAAGACATCGGTGAAGTGGTGGCGCACTCGGCTATCCAGAACACCAACCGCAACCTCTTCCTCAGCTTCCGTTCCAGCCAGTTCGGTTCGGGAAGCCACACACTGGCCGACCAGAATAGCTTCAACCTCCACTTCCGGGGAGTTCCGGTTTATCGTTCCACGGGCTATTACCTGAATTTCAGTGACGCGCACAACCTGATGTCGTACCGTCACACCCGTGCGCACAACACCATCCTCGTAGACGGAATCGGCCAGCCATTCACGACCCGCGCTTACGGAAAGATTACCCGTATGCTGAACGGAGAGAACATCACATACGCCCTCGGCGACGCATCGAACGCTTATTGCGGGACGAGCGAATACCCGATGTGGATAGAGAACTTCAAGAAAGCGGGAATCACGCAGACTCCGGAAAACGGCTTCGGCGAGACACCGCTCACGAAGTACCGCCGCCACATCCTGCTGCTCCATCCGGACATCGTAGTTATCTACGATGAACTGGAAGCGTCGAAACCCGTCACGTGGGACTGGCTCCTGCACAGCCCGGTACAATTCCAGATTGACAACGCGAAGCGTACCATGACCACACGCTACGAGGAAAAGCAGTTCACGTCCGTGGCGCAGCTATTCAGCAACCAGCCTTGCGAAATCACGCAGACCGACCAGTTCAAGGTGGCTCCCGACCCGAAGAAGATGAGAAAGGGCGTGAACTATCCGAACCAATGGCATTTAGACGCGAAGTTCCAGCCGTGCGACAAGAACCGCATCCTGACAATCATCCGCATCACGCCGGACGGCAATAAGGAGAAAGTGGTTTCACGTAAAGGAACAAACACGTTCAATTGCGAAAGATGGAAAATCGAAGCGGAACTCGACCCGACCAAACCGGCCTCACTCAGGGTGTTCAATGACCGGAACAACGCCACCTTCTCATTGGGTGAGGGCAACGTGGACATCAACGGGGCCACCTACAAGCGTTTGGAAAGCGGCTCGTCCGTTCTGTTCGACAAGATTGACGGAGAATGGCTCGTGCATGAAATGTCCGACTATGAACCCCAGTTCACCGGAGCCGGACCGAAAAAATGACATTATCTTCAATTTACATTAATAAAGGTTTTCAATAGGCAGAAGCCCCGAAAAGACTGTCCGTACAGCCGATTCGGGGCTTTATCATCGCTCTGCCTCACTATCTTCCGGCAGATAGACGCTCATGATTCTGTTCTCTATCCATCATTTTTCATTCAATTTCCCCTCCTGCTCGAAGCCGGCTCCCTGTCTGTCTGCTCGTCTGTCTGATAGGTTCCGCCCGTTTCGTCATAAAGCACGGACGAATTGCGGTATTGCCTTGCATAAGACGCTCCGCCCAATGACGGATTGTCCGAACCGTAGCTGTAGACTGCGGGAACGGAACAGCTCGTTATTTGAAGGCGTTCGGCTGATGAAGGATCAAGATTCACGTCGATTGTCCAGTCACCGCACGTAATGCGGTTTCCGTTCCGCACTGCGGGCGTCACTTCGTTTTCCGAATCTTTTACCTGAACAACCGTCAGTATGCGACATTCCGCGCTGTTGCTGAAAGCCGATGTCAGGTGCCACTGGTTCGCATAACCGGAACCGGGGGATACGACGAATCGGTCAGTCTGCGACACCTCGGATGAAACGTCACTGAACACCTGAGCCACCGCTACACCATTGCCTAAACGAGTAGTGAACTTTTCGCCTTCTATGCCGAACTGCACCGGACTGTGGAGCAGCCAGTCCCACGTGACAGGCTTTGACGCTTCCAACTCATCGTAGATGACAACGATGTCCGGATAAAGCATCAGCACCTGGCGGCGATACTTCGTCAAAGGAGTGGCGCCGAAGCCATATTCGGGAGTCTGCTCGATTCCCGCTTTCTTGAAGTTCTCTATCCACATCAGGTCATCGGAGATGCCGCGATAAGCCTCCGAAGCGTCACCCAGCGCGTATGCGATATGTTCTCCCCCGCCCGCACGGAGCATCATGCCGTAGGCTTCGGTCGTAAACGCCTGGCCGATACCGTTCACAAGAATCGTGTTGTGCGCCCGCGTATGACGGTACGACATCAGGTTGTGCGCGTCACTGAACGCCGTATAATACCCCGAATGGTAATACACCTCCTTGCCGCCATAGAGCAAGTTGAAACTGTTCTGGTCGGCCAGCGTATGGCTTCCCGAACCGAAGGTGCTCGAACGGAAGCTCAGCGTCAGGTTGTCCGCCGTGTTCGCAAGGTCGCTGTGCATCACCACCTCGCCGATGTCCTTGTTCCATCTCATCTTCGGAGCGTCATCAGGCAGGTTGGCCGAATAGCCGCGATAACGGCACATGCGGTAAAGGCGGAGATTCACGTCCTCGCGCACCTGTTCCTCGCACTCCGAAGCATACCATCCGGCATATCCGTCGCCAAGTTCGCGGGCAAGGAAGTCTGCAAACGCCGCATACGAACGGTGAGGCTCGTCGCGCCTTTCGCTTCCGTCACCGAAACCGACCGATTTGGAACCCGGAGGACAATTGTAGGCAAGCGCCTGTCCGGCATTCTGATACCAAGGATGCTGAAGGAAGTCTCCCCGCGACGTGTAAGAAAGGAGCATCGGCATATAAAAAAGCGTGCGCACGTTTGCCTCAAAATACCCCGACCCGTTGATCCAAGCCCCGTCGCGATTGAATCCGGATGCCGGGGCGCGTGCCGTCCAAAGCTCGTAATAGTATTCCAACATCTCCTGCACGTCTTCGCATCCGGCCTTGTCGTAAAGGCAGAAAGCTATCTGAAAAAGCACGCGCATGTTCTGCTGCCAGAAGTGGTTGTCGAAGATATTGTTCTCCTGCGCTCCGCAATACATTTTATAATAGCGGGATGCCACACGCATCAGCAGCCGTTCAGCTCCAGTACGCTGTGAAGCGTCCAGCCCGTCATATAGCAAATCGTAAGGAGCAAGCACCGAATAGGCGATGCTCGTAGCGCAGAAATTGGAGATGAAGAGTTCCGCATCCGAGAACGAATGCGCCAAAAACTTGTCGAGCACTTCTTCTAATTTGTCGGAATAATCCTTGTCGTTCAACAAAAGAGATGCCTGATAAAGATACTCCACCTGCTGGGCTGCCGTCTCCATACTCGCCTCCGATACAGCCGAAAGCAGAGCATCGAAATCCGTACTCGTTGCGGATTCCGCCCTGTTCACTAACTTCTTGTATTCGGGATGCGAACGCGCTTTCGCCCGTCCTTCCGCCAGCCAGTCGTCAAGGAAGGCGTAGATTCGGGGATGGCCTCCTTTGATGTTCTTCCGGAAATCCGCATATCCGGGAGTGACGAAAACGGGAGTCTCCGCTTTCACCTCAAACTCGATGGGGTCGCTCCATCCGCTTTCCGTCCCGTCGGCCGACACGTTGCGGTAACGCCAGAACCACGTTCCCGCTTCAAGCTGGCGATGGGGGTTAAACATGCACCACTTGTCGGCCTCCGACGTTTGAGTGCTTCCTTCAGGGAAATCCGCGCTTTGCGAAAGAGCAAACTGAATCCGCTCGCCCGTTTTCATGCCTTCCGGCACGATAAGGGGCGGCGGATTGAGATAAAGCTCGTTCGAGAGTTTGGGATAAGGCTGTGTCCGTGTCTTGTCGTGCCATGCCTCCGGAGCGTCCACCTCCGGAGCCTCTCCGGGAGCGGGAACGTCGTCATCCGAACAGGAAGGCAAGGCCAAAAGGCCGGCCAGCAAAACATAATAAAACATTCGTTTCATACACATAAACTTTATGCGGCAAATCTGCCTGACTGTCATTCGTATTTGAAATTAGCTATTCTCACTCTCGATTCGGTAGTGCGGAATCCGAACCATCCTTCCATCAGCGGATTGGGGTCGCGGTAGTCTACCAAAAGTTCCCCGTCGATATAATACCGCACGCGGCCGCCCGTGTTTTGCAGCTTGATGTGATACCACTTGTTTGCTGTCAGCAGATGAGGTTTGTCTGTGTACTCTTTCAGAATAGCAGGACGGGAGTTCTTGTCGCGAATGCCCGCTTCATCCCCGTCGTAACGGCGGAAACGGGTAGTCGAGTTGTGGTTTCCCCCATAACCCACGTAATAAAGCTGAAGGGAATAGGTCTTCGAGAAATTGCCCGTTCGCCACTTCATGCGCGTCCAGATGTCTTTTTCTTTCGGGTCGGAAGCCATCCAGAAACAGTTCAGGTCGCTCAGACGATCGCCCGGCCTCCCTTCATCCATCACGCAGGCGTCGTACTCGATGGCAATGTCGCCTTCCATCTTCTCCTTCCTCCAGAGAGTCAGTCCCAAAGGCGCCGAGATTTCGCATGTATCGCCGAAGAACGTCACCTTATAGTCGGGCGACTCCGACTCCACCTGCCAGCATGTTTCGAAGCGAGCCTCATCCAAACCGGAGACGGCATCCGCAGTCTGCGCGTTCACGGATACAGACAACAGAAAAGCAGCCGCTACATAAAAACTTTTAACTACCATATCAATGATATTAAACCGCCCATAAACAAAGAGCGCTTCCGCCATTTGAAAGACAAAAGGGAAAGCGCTCTTTCGAATTATGGAAACCTTATTTGTATTATTCCTCTGCAAATATAGTCAAAACCGGACGAACATACGAACCATTTGTGATGTTATTGTTCAGACCGCACTTCGCATAATTGTCCGCCGTATGGAAACCTACACGATAGACTCCCACATTATCGCCGGACATTCCGCCCGTACTTGTCCAATAGTAGCCGCTTCCCATCAAACCTCCTTTTCCTGCATCGGCAAGCGTTTGCAAGGAAGTTTGAACGGCCAAGGCTTCACCTTGGGCGTTGCCTGCATTTTCCGCATACACGCCGACCAACTCCAGCATTTGTCCTGCCGAAGGAAGATACCATCCGCTGTTGATTCCTCCCGCCACTTCTACGTTCCAGTTTAAAGATGCGTTTACGGCAAGATAAGCGGTCTGGTTTTGTGCATACCACAAAGCAGTGTTCTTGCAGCCCAGGATGTCATCCTGCCCAGAGCCTGCTCCTTCCGGCAAGGCTGCGGTCTGATCCTGCTCCAAGAAACGGATGCCGCTTCCCGCATCATCGGACGCTACTACCCATGCTTTCACGGCAGAAGCACCTTCTATGCCCGAATAATTGGACACAGCATCGGCAGAAACCGCATCGCCCACTGCAAAAATCACGCCGGCCACGGTTTTGTCTTCATCCAAACTTGCCGACCATGTGCCGTCTGTATAGAAGAAGTCGCCTGCAACCGGCTCCGGAAGAGGCTGCGGAGCGTTCGGGTCGATAAACTCAGAGTCGATATCAACGGTTACGTTCACGGTAGATGTCATGTTTCCGGTGACGTTGATCAGGTAGTTGCGCTGCAACGGAATATTGTTCTTTTCCGCAGAAATCACCGTTTCATGCGTGCCCGAAGTTGTTGTGATGTTCATGTTTATGTCGCTTTCGAGGGTGTTCGCATTGACCGGCGCAAACACGTAGTTATAGAACCAAGCGTCAGTTTCGGCATCGGCAGGCAATCCCGAATAAGAAATCAGCTGCGTGCCGGTGCATTCTCCGGTAAAGACGTTGAAATTGGTCGGCACGGAATAAGAGACTTCAAGGTTCGTGCAGTCGGCCACCTTCCCTTCCACCTTGTCCGACACGGTGAGTTTCGCGAACGGACGGGTAAGCGTTGCGTTGATGTCGTACACGTTTTCCTGTTCTTCCACCACGCCGAAGAAAGCGTCGCACGCATCGTTGTTGAACAGTCCGTTCTGAGCTATCACAGCAACGTTAGTCAGACCTTCAGCCGTGTTTGTCGTATAATATTTGTCGGGATAGTTTCCTGACTCGTTGGCTGATGCGCCGGCATCCACAAAGTCGGCCCAGAAATAACATCTGTAGTTCACGTCATCGTCTACGGAGAACTGGAAGTTGAACTGTCCGCCTTCCGGCAACGCTTCCTGACGTGTCAGACGGGTCTGTTCGTCCGCATCCCACACTTCAAGGATGCAGCGCAACTGATATCCGTCCGGATTTGCGGGCACGGCACGCGAAACGCCTGTTCCCGGCACATTGACCGTAGCCGACACTACGCTTTCACCTCCTGCCTTCATCGGCCCGTTCAAGTCTTCTTGACTGCAAGCAGCCAGCAGCCCCATTCCGAAAGCTGCACAAAGCAATCTTGTACTTTTCATACTGTATCAATCTTTTAATTGTCATTTAACAACTTCTATCTCTATCACTCCGTCAAAGTCCGTATCAATGTGGATTCCTTCCTCGGTTTCCGAGGTCAGGAAATCAGAACGGACAACGGTTTTCTTGCCACGCTCGCACGGAATCCTTACGCTCGTGCGAGCAATCGCATTTCCTTTTTCATCGACGATTTCCACTGCCGCCGGATACGATTCTCCTTCTTCGTCCGCCAAAGGACAGTCGCAAGCCAACAGGAAATCTTCGCCAAGCTCGTCGGGAGAGAACGGACGGCTGTAAGAAACCCGTTCGCCGAAGTTCTTCACTATGCCGTAATATGCATCGAACGAATCTGGATAATATCCCGCATAAGTTACGCGCACGGTGAAACACTCTCCCTCTATCTCTCCTTTCTCCAGCCTCTGAAGAAACAAATCCGAATCGTCGGCCCTCAGCTCGTAGCAGGCAGTAACGCGCTCCAAAAGGATGTCTTCCGACACCGTTGCGTCCCACTCGTCGGCATAAGGAGTCAAGTCCAGCTCCCCGACATGGGAAAAACCGTCTTTCAACAAGACGTTTCCGGCATATCCGTCGGCAGGGCCGATTATGGGGAACCCGGCAGAAGCATAATAAAGCTCGCGCATCGTCCCGGCCTCCACAAAGTCGCTCCACACCACAAGCTGATAGTTTCTGGCATGAAGAAGCATCTCTATCTCAGCCTTGTCGGAACTCTTTACCTTATCCACGTACACGGTCTGCATATCCACCAGTTCATGGTCTAAATAGGCGGCGGCTATCATACGGCGGGAGAGGCCGCCTCCCCCGTCTATGCCCGGCACGCTCCGTGAAGGATAAGAAGAGTTTTCCGCCTTGACGACCAGCTTCACGGAAATGGCGGTAGGGTCGACTCCTCCGTTCTCCGGAAACTCCGCAAGGGTGCATCCGCACGTCAGACATGCAGACAGGCACACCGGCAAACTCCATCTTATACCTTTCTTGAACAATGACATGGACAATGTTTTTTCTTGGATACGTTCTTTTTCAAGTTCTTCCCCGCCAACCGGGAACGTCGCGGCGTTGCAGACAAAACGCCCCGAAGTTTTTTCTATGAGCGGCGGGGGATTCCGTTGTTTTCCGTCTTGCTGTATCAGAATGTCAGGACAGGACGGATGCGACGGGATTGCTCACCGCTGGCACCGGTATAATAACTTTCCGATGCCGTGAAAGTTATCAGATAAGCCTGATTGTCGGCGGTTCTCAAATTAGCCGAGCTTGTCCAATAGTAATTGGAAGCTCCGCTTTCTTCCGACATCAAATCGCCGATTTCATTATCGCTCAACGCCTGCAAAGCTGCCTTCACGACGCTTTCATTGGCCAGATAAACAGAACGCAGCGCATCCATTTGTCCAAGTGCAGGGAGGTACCACCCGCTGGTATTCGATTCCGGAGCGGACAAACTGTAGGCAGAACAATCCAATGCCGTATAAGTTGCTCCGCTCAACGCATTGCTTTCCCAAGCTGCCTTGTTGGCATACCCCTTAATGTCCTCCGCGCCTTGTCCTACCTTGTCGATAGTATTGATTTTACCTGAGCTGACGAACAATGCTTTGTCAGCCTCTTTTGCACCGACAACCCAGCCTTGGATATAACCTTTCGCAAAGGTTACACCTTCATAGTTGGCCGGAACATCGCCCATTACGTTGTCTTTCGTAGCAAATACCACACCGATTACCGTCTTTTCGCTGTTGTAGTCGGCAGACCATGTGCCGTCGCTGTAATAATAGTCGCCTACTTTCGGGAGACTTGCCGCGTCATCGCCGTCGATTCCCACCTCAACGGTTACGTCGTCCAACGAAAATTCAATGTTTCCGTTGTAGGTCGTATTCGCACCCACGTTGATGTCACCGTCCAGCGTCTTCACCACCGGTTCTTCTCCGTCGGTCGTCACCGTCATCGTGATGTTGCTTGCCTCATAAACGCTCATGTTTGAAGGAGCGAACATGTAGTTTGAGAACCATACATCGTCCGTGCTTCCCGACAAATCGGCATCCGTCATGCTCATCGTCACGGTGCTTTCGTCATACTCTCCGGTCAACACGTTGTAGCCGCTCGGCATAGAAACCATAGTCACCGAAAGCCGGTCGCCGCTTACTCCCTGCTTGTCCACAATCGACACCTTCATAAACGGGCGGAACAGCGTGACATTCACCTGATTTCCGGCATCCATAATGCTTTGCGCGTCCTTTGTCCCGCAAAAAGCGTCGCACGCATCGTTGTTGAACAAGGAGCCGTCTGTCAAAGCAGACTGCACGTAGCCTATCTTGGTCAGGTCTGCGGTATTATAGAAGCGGTCGGTTTCCGTACCCTCGGTCACATAATCCGCCCAAAACAGGCAGTTATAGTCAGAACTTTTAGGCTGGAAGTGGAAAACAATGTTCGAGCCTGCATCTCCTGCCTTCTCCGTTAAAGTCAAAGTCTCGTTTCCGTCACCGTAAACTACCTGCAGCACGCAGCGCAAGTCGTAGCCTTCCGGTGCCGTTGGCACGGAACGGGAACTGCCTTCCGGCAAACCCACTGATACCGTTACGGGGCCGCCCGCAGCAGCCGACCGGTTTGTCAAATCTTCCTGAGTGCATGAAAACAACCCCATGCCCAAGGCCAAAGCTGAAAATAATAAACCTTTTCTCATGATGTGTTAGTTTAAAGATTAATATAATGCAAATTACTTTTTATGAACCATTCAGTCCAATGTCCATAGGGGCCATATCTCATACGCCCGGAACGGGTTCGCACGGACACTCCGGGCGTATGAGATATGCCCCTACGTTAGCGGATTGGAAGCATACGGCATTACTCCGCCTCTATTGCTCCAAGGTTTCCTTCCTCATGCCCGTCAAAGTCCGGATCGATGCCCACGCCTTCTTCCGGGTCGGCGGTCAGGAAGTTCGAGCGCACTGCTGTGTTTTCCCCGCGCACGCAACGGATACGGAAAGTGGTGCTTGCCCATATCACTTCATCGCCGCTCGCATTGTTGCTGTACACCTCAAGCGTTACGGGGATGGACGCTTCTTCATCGGCATTCACGAACACATAGTCGAAAGCCAGTTCCAATTCGTCGGGAGTGTCGTCAGAGATACGGAACGACTTGTTGTAAGTCACATAGCGGAACGCATGGCGCGTGATGCCTTCCTTGGCGTTGAAGCCCACGGGGAGGTAGTCGTTATAGGTGAGGCGCGCACGGAAATTGTCGTTCTCCGCATCCGGTGTCACTTCTCCGTCCGCAATTTTCTGCCTGAAGTCGGCCACATCCGTAGCAATCAGCGTATAGCGTCCCACCGCACGCCGGGGAGCAATCTCCACGTCCACCTTCGCTCCCCACTCGTTGCGGTAAGGAGTCAGATCGAGGTCGGCCGTAGCGAAAAAGGCATCCTTGTTTTCCGTATTTCCGTAGCTTCGGTTGTTCGCACGGATGATTCCGGTCAAATCGCTTGCATCGTAGAGGCACGAGTCGTTTTCCGTATTGTAACGGTCCACCCACACCGCCAATTTGTAGTTGCGCGCATGAAGATTGAGTCCGACCTTCGTCTGAAGACGGTTTGTCAGGGTCGGATCTTCATACACCACCTCCCTGTCCGACAACTGATTGTCCAGATAAGCCTCCACGATGATGCGATGACTGAACACATCTTCGTCATCGGCACGCGAAACGGCTGCAGGCACTTCCAAATCGAGCGTAATCTCCGCCTCCACATTCACCGAAGTAGGGTCAACGCCCAGTTCTCCGTCGGCAGTCAGTTCGGGTTCCTCCATCAGGCATCCGCTTGCGAACAGAGGGAGCAGCGCCGCCATTCCCCAGCGAACCAGCCTGTTCTTGTATGTCATAGTCTTTTTCATGATACTCATCTTTTTAGAAACGATAAACGATTGACGCGGCAAGGCGGGTGATGCCCCAGTAGTTATAGGACTTCTTTCCTATCTGCGCACCGTTATCCACATTGTAATACTGGTTATACTTCATATTCGCGTATCCGGCTCCTATCAGGAACTCCGCGCCCCAATGGTCGGAGAAGGGGAGCGAATAGCCGTAGGTGATGCCCGCTCCGAGCACGGGACGCTTGTCTGTCTGGTAGCGGTCTTTGTCCCACTTCACGTTGAACGCCCCTATATGGGCATGGACACCCACAAAATGCCCCTTGCCCACGCCTTTCGTCCACCAGCGTGCTTCAGGCTGGAAGAGCACGAGGCGCACTCCGTGTTCCCGCTCGATGTCCCAAAGGCTCCAGTTCAGCGGCAAATCGAGCGAGATGTGCTCGTTAAGCTGCACCTCCGCGCCGAGGTTCATGATGGCTCCCGCCCAATAGACGAGGTTCGACTTGATTGCCACATAGCGCGATGACGGATCGAACGAAGCCTTCTGCCCGGATTTCTTCGGGGCAGCCTGGGATTTCTTCGGCGCGTCCGCCTTCTTCGCGGCAGGACGTTCTGCATTGGACTGGATTCCTAAACGGGTCTTTGTCCCTTTCGGCTTGTGGGGCACCTGCCACACGTCGGTTGTTTCCGGTTCCTCTGCCACAGTCAGGGGATTTGCCTGCACCGCTCCGCCCATGAGAGACAGATACAGCATCACACCGGCCATAATGTATTTTCTTTTCATGATATTGATGTTTATATTCTTATTCGGTTCAATTATTGTCCGTTTCCAGAGTCCGCTCCGCGTCTGCCCGGCTTTGCGAAAAACATCTGCGCGTTTTTGCAAAGCGTGCGGACGTTCCGGCGGAAACGTGCGGACGTTTTTTCAAACGGCGGCATATTATTTTTTCGGGATATACCGCAGGTAAGGAGTCTTGCCCTTGACGGGATGCTTCCTCATCCAGTCGGCCAGCATCGCCCGATACTGTTCCAACATCGGCCCGTACTTCTTCTCTACGGCAAGGTTGCGCATCTCGCCCCGGTCGGATGTCATGTCGAAAAGCTGCTCGCGATACAAGCCCATGCTGTAGAGCACATACTTGTAGTTGCCGCTGCGCACCATCCAGCCCATCGTGCCTCCGCCCGTCTCGCTGAAGTCGGTTTCAGAAACCACATACGGCTGGCCCTCAACGGACGAATCACCCTTTTCCGCTATCGGACGGACGCTTGCCCCCTGCCTTCCGGAAGGAGCTTTCACTCCCGCCCAGTCGCAGACGCTCGGCATCAAGTCCGTGCCGTTGTTCACCAACTGGGGAAGCACCTTTCCGGCGTTCTTCCCTCCGGGGAGGCAGACGATGAAAGGCACGTTGACCACTTCTTCATAGAGCGCCGACTTCTGGTTCCATTGGTGCGCGCCCTGCCCGTCCCCGTGGTCGCTGGTAAAGATGATGACCGTGTTCTTCCAAAGGTTCTGACGGTCTATTTCGTCTACAATCTTACCGATTTCCGTATCCACCGCTTCAACCAGACGAAAATAGGCGTTGCGGTATCTGCGCCAGTCGTCGGGCGTGTAGCTCCGCGTGGGGTGGAGGCGATATTTCAGCGACTTCTCGTAGGCCACGGCATCCGCGTCATACGGAGCGACATAGAAGTTTTCCGGCAGGTTCGGGCAGTCCTCTATGCACGGCTCATCCACCGTGGCGAACGGAAGGGGCTGCTTCCTTGCATACTCGCAGATGTTGTGCGGATTGTCGAACGAAGCCACCAAGAAAAAAGGCTTGTCGTGCTTCCGTTGGAGGAACTTCACGCAGGCTTCCGCCAGCCCGTAGTCGTTATGTCCGTGCAGACGTTCGAAACCGAAAGCACGTTCCGAAGGCAGGGAGTTGGTGTGTACATGCCACTTCCCCCCGTATGCGCAGTCGTATCCTCCTTCACTCATCACATCGCCCAAAGCCTGCGTCCGCAACGAGTCGGGAAGCGGCGTGCCGTTGGCCGTCATCCCTATCTCACTCGGCACACAGCCGGTGAACATGGAAGCACGCGAAGGGCCGCTCACAGGCAAAGAGCAATAGGCGTTCTCAAACCTCACCCCGCGTGCGGCAAGGCGGTCCATATTCGGCGTATGCACATCCGCATTGCCCGCACAGCTCATGGCATCGGCCGACTGCTGGTCGGTCATGATATAGATGATGTTCGGGCGTTCCTGAGCCATTGCAGCCGCAGGCAGAAGCGCGCCGCAACACAAAGCTGATGTCAAATTCGGTTTCATATCGCTCAATAATTAGGATTGTTCTTGTTTTCAAGTTTCGGATTCGCCTGAATCTCGTCTAAAGGAATCGGAAACAGCTCGTTCTTTCCGGTCTGGAAGTTGTCGCCTGCCAGGAAAGCCTTCGTGCTTCCCGCCGTGTTCGCTTCCGTAAGGTTGCCGGTCTGCTTCAAAGCCTGCGCCAGCACTCCCCAACGGATGAGGTCATACTTGCGTTGCCCCTCAAACGCCAGTTCAAAGCTGCGTTCCCAATAAAGGGCAGTGCGGAAACGTCCTTGCTCGTCCGAATCGTCTATATAGTCAAGATTCCACACCTTCGGCGACTTCATCAGCTCGTCATAGTTGCCCGACGTAATCCGGGAAGCCCCGGCACGCTCGCGCACGGAATTGAGAAGCTCCCACGCCTTCGACGTATCGCCCGTTTCATTGTAAGCCTCCGCCGCCATCAGCACCACATCGGCATAACGCAGCAGACAGAAGTTCACGTCCGTGTAATTCATGTCCTTATATCCCAACGGCATCCACTCGCGGCGCCATTTGCCCGGATACCAGTTGCGGACATCTCTTTCCACGTCCACCTTCTCATGATTGTACGCTTCCGCATCCCAGTCGTACCGGTAAGTGCATATCATCACGTCCCGGCGGGAATCCCCTTCTTCAAAGAATCCTTTCCATTCGGGAATCACCCTGAAAAAGCCTTGGGCACGTCCCATGAACTGGTCGGTTTCGGAGTTGCTGATGCCCGGAGCCGCCACCACAGGGCCGATATAGGTTCCCCAAACGCCTCTCACTCCCGTACTTCCATCCAGCGTATAGAAAGCCAGTTCAAACAAGCTCTCCTTCGAATCCAACACTCCTGCGGAGAAAGAGCGGAACAAACCTTCATAACCGGTAGCCCCGTCTACCGAAGAATCGAAGAATCCGTGATACCCGTTCGCTTCAAAAGCCTCCCATTCCTCGATGACGGACTCGAAACACTCCCGGCGCACGGCATCTTCCGGACGTTTCAACGTCCCGTCCATCCGCAGGCTGTATCCCGCACGCTGGAGAAGCACGCGCATCTTCAGGGCACGTGCGGCACCCTGAGTGGCACGTTCGGGCGAGGATTCCGCCGTCGCCCATTCCAACCCTTCTTCCGCATCGGTCAAATCCTGAACAATCTGGTCATAAATGTCCTCTCTGTCGGAACGGGGCTGGTAGCCTTCTTCGTATGTATTCGTAGGCGTCGTCTTGTAAGGCACGTCGCCCCAATAGACCACCAGATTGAAAGAAAGCAAGGCACGCAGGAACTTGGCTTCAGCCACCAACGCCTGCAAATTCTCGTTCTGCGCATATCCGTCCATATTCTCGATGCCGTCAATCATGTAGTTCGCACGTTCGAGCCCTCTGTACGTAGCAGTCCACACATCTTCCACGCATTTGTTGGAAGTGGTCATCGTATAGGCGGAGATGTCACGCCTTCCGCTATCCGCCGGTCCCGCCTGGGAAAAGAACAAGTCGTCGGACGCAAAGAAAGACAGTTCATTGATGCCGTACAGTTCGCCCACCACATTGTATATGCCCAACACGCCCGACTGCGCATTGTCCGGATTCGAGAAAAATTCTTCTTTCTCGTAATAAGAGCCGGGATGCTCGGTCAGCTTATCCTCGCATGACGCGAACGCAAGACATCCCGCCGCTGCTATCAATATATTCTTCAAACATTTCATAATATCGACTTTTAGAAAGTTATGTTCATACCGAATACAAAAGAACGGTTACGCGGATAAGCGCCGAAGTCCACGCCCGGAGTCAGGTTGTTCCCCATCGTGGAAACTTCCGGATCGAAACCCGTATAGGGTGTCCACACAAAGAGGTTGCTTCCCGTAAAATAAAGCCTCAGCTTGCTTATGCTCATCTTCTGTGTCCATATCCTTGGGAAAGTATATCCAAAAGTAAGGTTGCTCAAACGGAGATAGGACGCATCTTCCACCGCCCACGAATGAACGAAATAGTCTCCCTGCTGCTGGTCGCCGAGGAAAGCCACCGTCTTTCCGGCGTTGATTGCGCTCAGCGTCTCAGGGTCGGTAATGGCATTCCCGTCCGAATCGACGGTCATCCACCGGTTGGAACTGCTTGCCAATGCAAGCACGTTCTTGTTCTGGTTGCCGGTCTTCGTGTTGCTCAGCTTGGTAGCATTCAACACCTCAGCCCCATAACTGAAAGAGAAGAATACGCTCAAGTCGAAGCCTTTATAAGAAAAATTGTTCGTGA
Source organism: uncultured Phocaeicola sp. (assembly GCA_944320135.1). Taxonomy (GTDB): domain Bacteria; phylum Bacteroidota; class Bacteroidia; order Bacteroidales; family Bacteroidaceae; genus Phocaeicola. Next base: position 135,591 of record CALUGI010000001.1, read on the forward strand.
TGCCTCCGTAAAAATCGGGGTTCGCGTTGCCTATTACCGTGCGGTCGTCATCGTTCACGATTCCGTCTCCGTTAATGTCGGCGAACTTCCATGAACCGGGGAGCACGTTTGAGTCAGAACGCCCCGGCGTTCCTTCCTTAAGACGGTAGGTCTTTGTCGCGGCATCGTAATCGAAGTCTTCCACCTGATAAAGCCCCAATGTTTTGAAGCCGTAAAACTGGCCGATAGGCTCGCCCACCGCAATCTTGTGGGTGTTCTGGTTATATCCGAACGCGGCTTCTTCCAAGAAATAATCCTCACCGGAGAGGGCTTCGATTCGATTCCTGTTGAACGACAGATTCAAGTCCGTAGACCACGTGAAGTCCTTCGACTGGATGTTTACCGACGAGACGCTCAAGTCGAAACCGATGTTGCGCGTCTTTCCTATATTGCGGAGCATGGTAGTGTAGCCCGATGAAGCAGGCATCTTGGAGTTCAGCAACAGATGCGAACTTTTGTTCAGATAAAACTCCGGAGAAACCGTAATCCGCTGGCCGAGGAAGCCCATATCGACACCCACATTCAAAGTCTTGTTCGACTCCCATTGCAACTCCACGCTCGGTATTCCACGGGGAGCATACCCTGTGGACACGCTCTCGTCGCTGGGGTAAAGAACCGACTGCAACAAGGAAAGCGACGAATAGCTGGCGATACGGTTGTTACCAGCCAGACCGTAACCGGCACGGAGCTTCAAGTCGGAGAAAACATCTAACTTCTTGACAAACTCTTCCTCACTCAAACGCCATGCACCCGATATGGAAGGAAAAATCCCCCACTTGTGGCCTTTCGCGAACTTGGAAGAACCATCGGCACGAATGGTAGCGGTTAACAAGAAACGTTCCTTGAAGTTCCAGTTAGCGCGCGAGAAGAAAGACAAAAGTTTGTCGTCATAATTCACCTCCGACGTTATCTGGCTCGGCGTTCCCTGGCTCATGTCATTCAAGCCGATGTCATTGTTCGGGAAGTTCGTAGCTCTGGCCCTTACCCACTGCGACCAACGGGACACCCATTCCTGACCGAACATAAGGGTCAGCCGGTGTGTTTTCGATTTGTATTCATAGTTCAGCACGTTCGAGCTTTGGAAACTTCCGCTCTCCGAGTTCTGCACATATCCGTTGATGCTGGAACGCTTGGCGTTCGATGTAAGTTCTCCATAAAACACGTCGCGGCGGATATGCTGATAGCGCGTTCCCAACGTGCTGCGCAGGAACCATCGTTTATTGAAACGAAACGTGATGCCTCCGTTCGCCTGAAAAGCACGCGTCACACGGTCATCACGGCTCTGCTCCGCCTCAATCAGCGGGTTCTGCATCGTATTCGAGGCATCGTCCTCGTAAAGCGGATTTTCACCTTCCAGCAGTTCTTCTTCCGTCGCAGTGATTCCGGCGATGGGAGGGTATTGCAGAATGCCTTCCATCTTGTTGAAACGGGTCGTTCCTTCCGACGTGCCCACACCACTCACGTTAGTCTGGTTGAAAGTGATTCGTCCGTTCACCGACAGACGCTTGTCTCCGCGCTGGGAGAAGCTCAACGAAATGTTGTGCTTGTCCGTTCCGCTGTACATCATCGCGCCCAATTCTTTATAATAGGCATAATTCAGGCTGTAGTTCAGCTCACGCCCTCCGCCGGAGATGCTCACGCGATAATTCTGGCTTGTGGTGGTGCGCCCCAGCACTTCGTCCTGCCAATCGATGCCGCGATGGGCATAGTTGTCATGAATCTCACGGAACGAACCGTATGTATTCTGAAAACGGTTCACGCCTTCGTCGTTATAGACATAGCCCGTGCTTGAGTTTGCGCTGAAATAATTGCGTTCATAGTCGAGCACGGCAAACTCTTCGGAAGAAAGCACCGGAAGCTGTTTGGCGATTCTCGCCACTCCCACATACGCGTCGAAGCTGACCGTCATTTTGGAATCCGTCTTGTCCTTTCCGCCTTTGGTGGTGACAACCACTACGCCGTTCGCGCCGCGCGCACCGTAGATGGCGGTTGCGGAAGCGTCCTTCAGGATATCGATGGATTCGATTTCACCGGGGTCGAGGTCGGCAAGGCCGTCTTCGCTGGCGAATCCGTCAATCACATAGAGCGGTTCGTTGCTTTGGGTGATGGACATGCCTCCGCGCACACGGATGGAGATGCTCGAACCGGGACCGCCTTCCGACTGCGTGACCTGCACACCCGCCACACGTCCGGCAAGGGCCGAAGCCACGTTGGATGTCGGAGTTTTCATCAGTTCGTCGCTCCGCACGGAGACAACGGAACCGGTCAAGTCTTTCCGCTGCATCGAACCGTAACCGACGACAACGACTTCTTCCAACACTTTGTTATCCTGCTTTAATTGCACATCTATCACCTTACGTCCCTTCACGGGAATTTCCTGAGTCACATATCCGATATAGGAGAAAACAAGCACGTCCTTCGGACCGACCTGAAGGGAGTACTTTCCGTCGATGTCGGTGATTGTCCCGACCGCCGCTTTGCCTTTCACACGGACCGTGCCGCCGATTACCTCCAGCCCCTCAGCATCGATGACCTTTCCCGTCACCGTAAGCTGCTGGGCATAAGCGGAAGCGCATCCAATCCAGACAGCAAAAAGCATCAATAGAAACTTTACATTTTTCATAATACGTCATTCTCAGTTGTTTGTTCACTCGCAAAAGTAGCCAGACTTGAAAGAAATGCCTTTCAAATCTGTGCTATCTTCTTTCAAAACGGTCTATTTCTTCAAATCCGAATAGCGTTTCAAAGCCTCCAGATAGTAATAGTCTGCATAGTTGAGCGGCGTGTCTATCTCAGAGCCGTGAGGGAGCGAACCGGTGGAGTGCATAAGAATGAAATGTCCGTTCTTCCCCTTCTCCGCCAGATACGCATCGCTTGAAAGAGACTTCAGGATGCGTTCCGCATAATCGAAGTACTTCTGTCCGTCGGGGGCGTATCCGCTCAGTTCGAAGAAGGCGGAAGCGATTACCGCAGCCGCTGAAGCGTCGCGCGGAGTGTCGCCCTTCACCGGGGCATCGAAGTCCCAATAGGGAACCAAATCGGCAGGAGTGTTGCGTTTCATAATCATATCAGCCACGTTGACCGCCTGATTCAAGAATATGCTGTCCTTCGTTTCACGATAGCAAAGGGTATATCCGTAGACCGCCCACCCTTGGCCGCGCGACCACGACGAACCGTCGTTCTTTCCCTGATGGGTCTGTTTCTTTTCCACCGAACCGTCGGCGTTGTAGCTCACCACATGCCAGCAGGTGTAGTCCGGACGGAAATGGTTTTTCATCGTAGTCTTGGCGTGCTGCACGGCTGCCTGGCTGTATTTCGGGTCGCCCGTCATTTTGCTTGCGGCAAACAGGAGTTCCAAATTCATCATGTTGTCGATGATTACCGGGTAGTTCCACAACCCGAAGTCCCACGAACGGATGCAGCCGATGCGGGAGTTGAAGCGAGCGTACAGATTGTCGGCGGTTTCCACGAGCACCGGCTTTATCGTGTCGTTCGGAGAAAGGCGCAGCGCATTGCCGTAGCTGCAATACATCATGAAGCCGATGTCATGATTATTGGTCATCTTGCGGACGGGATACAGTCGGTTGGTATAACGCACGGCCTCCTGACGGATGGTGTCGTTGCCCGTAAGTTCATAAAGGTACCACAGCGTGCCGGGAAAGAACCCGCTCGTCCAGTCGTAAATGCTGCAAGCGCGCAGCTTGCCGAGTTTCTCTTTCGGAGGGTTGGCGAGCAGCGAATCGATGAACACAGTCGAATCGCACTCCATCTGCTCCACCAGGAAATCCATCGTATAACCCGTATACAAAGAGCGGGGCATCCTGCCCGCCGAGTCCGCCATCAGCGAAGACATTTCTTTCGCCTGATGAAGAGCTACGTCAAACGCATGGGAAACCCATGCCTCCTGTTTCTTTTCTTCCGGCTGGCAGGCGGCAAGAGCCAATCCCGCGACAGCGCATAAAATCAAATTCTTTTTCATGGCATTAACAAACGCTTTTTAATTAATGGATAATCGAAAACATTTCATACGCTGCAAAAATAAGGGCACAAACGCCATTCCCAGGTTTACCCACGTTGAAAGTAATATTGATTACGTTGAAAAGAAACCAAAATCGAGTGCGCGCCCCGCCGGAAGCGCAAAATCTTGCCGGAAAAACTTCGCGGCCTTTGCGCAAAACGCGCCGGGGTTGAAGCCAAAACGCGCCGGAGTTTCAGAAAAAAAGCGGAGACCCGGAACGCCTGGCCTCAAACGTTCCGGGTCTCCGCCCTGTTCTTATGCAGCAAACGCCGCCCTATCTCGCGTTTTGCACGATGTTCGGATTCGCGTCAATCTCGGCCTGCGGAACGGGAAGCGCGATGCGCAAATCCGTCGGCTCGATGACTTCCGCCTTTGACGATGCCAGCGTGTTCAGATGCCATCCGCCCTTGCGCTCTATCGTCTTCTTGTTCCGCAAAAAGATGAAGAATATCTGTCCCTCGCCCACCAGTTCCTTGCGGCATTCCCTCAGCACACGGTCGACAGTGAGGCCGGCATCCGATGACACTTGCATCGAAGTGTTCGGGGTGCGGTTCGAGACAAGCTGGTTCAGATAGCCGCGCGCCTCCGTAAGCGCCGCCCCTCCTAAATGCGCTCCCGCCTCGGCCGCATTGAGATAGACCTCCGACAAGCGGATGATGCAGATGTTGTTGTCCTGCGGATTGCCGGACTTTCCGGGGAACTTGCCGAGAAAGACCTCGCGGTTGCGGGCCGCGTCGGGAAGGGCTGCATTGTTCTCTATCAGCGAAGGCTGCGTAATGCAGTGGCGCACGTCGTCCGCGTCTTCATCAAGGAGGTTCAAGAAGTCCTCGGTCAGTATCAGGTTGTTCCAGTCCGTAGAACTTTCGTTGGCATACACCATCGGAGCGCCCTCGCCTCCCGTGCCTCCGCTCGGTTCGGTCAGCGTGATATACAGTTCAAAGAGCGACTCCGACTGGAAGTCCTGCCCCCAAACGCCCGGATAATCGGCCTGCGAATACAAAGAATACAGCCCTCCGTTGTTTTTGATGACGTCCGTTGCCGCATCGTATGCTTTCTGATATTCGCCCATGTCGAGATATATGCGCGAAAGCAAAGCCTGTGCAGCCCAATAATTCACATATCCGTCCCGCTTCTCCCTGCTCAGTGCAGGCAAAGCGTCCGTGAAATCCTTCACCACCTGAGCGTAGCACTCGCCCACCGTGTTGCGGGCAGGCAAAGACTCCGGCCCCGTCGGTTCCGTAATGACGGGCACTCCCGGCGAAGCCCCTCCGTCATACGTGTAAGGCATCCCGAACAGACGGGTCAGATTGAACAGCGCCAAGCCGCGAAGCGCCAGCGCTTCCGACTTTATGGCGTTCAGTTCGTCCGGGTTTCCGTCCGTCACCGTTCCCGCGTCGATATGGCTTATTATATTGTTCGCCTGGCGTATCACCACATAAGGCCGCTGCCAAGGAAGCACAATGTTGAAGTTGTCGGTAGCTTCCGCGTTGTATTCATAATAAGGCGACACGCGCCTGCCCGATCCTTTCCCTTCGCGTGCCTGCACGTCCATCGCACGGCAGTCGCCGTAATACCAGTAATTGTCTCCATAATAACTGTGTACCGAGGTCTGGCGGTAGGCCCCGTTCAATGCCGTCCGAATGTCATCCATCGTAGAAAGGGCTTGTTCCGTTGTAACGGACGTGGACGGATTCAAGTCAAGCCAGCTGTCAGAGCAAGAAGCCGCTCCTAAAGCAGATGTCAGGAGCAAGCCGAAACAATATCTTTTCATGTTCAAACTTTCTTTTTTGCATTTGTCATATACTTTCTCCATCTCAGAATGTAAGCTGAACGCCGAAGCTGAACGTGCGCATCGGAGGCGTCTCGCAAAACACCTCTCCGTTAACCGGAGTTTCCGGGTCATACTGCTTCCATTTGGCCCACGTCAGCAGGTTGCTTCCTGAGAAATAAATCCGCGCATCCTCGGCCAACGCTTTGTTCACCCACCGCTTGGGCAAGGTATATCCGAACGTCAGGTTCTTCAACCGCAGATGATTCGTGCTATGGATGTAGCGCGAAGAATTGTCCGGCCCTTTCGCCTCGCCGTACACGAAGCGCGGCACGTCGGTCCGGTCGCCCGGCTTCTGCCAACGGTCGAGCACGGTAACGGGAAGATTATAGCCTTTGCTTCCCAATCCGTCGCCGTAGATGTTGTTTGTCCCGTTCTCGATATACGTTCCGGCCTTGTCGAAAGAATGTCCTCCCAACGAGTAGGTGAGCGTAAAGCTCAGGTCGAATCCTTTGTAGTCGAACATGTTCGTCAATCCTCCCGACACTTTAGGTTCGGCCGACTTGTAGGGAACGGCCTGCGCCTCATCCGCATTGTAAGTAAGCGCGCGGTTATAGGTGCCGTCCGCATTGCGTGTGTTCAAATAATACTGCGCCCGCCCGTTTTGAGGGTCAACTCCGGCATACTCCTTCACGTAAAAGGTATTGTAGGGCAGCCCCACTTTATGAATAAACCAAGTGCCTTCGATTGACTGCTCCGACTGCCCGTTGAGCGAGACGACCTTGTTCCTGTTATGGCTCAGGTTCAAAATGGTAGTCCAATGGAAGTCTCCCGTAGTGAAGTTCATCGTGCGAAGCTCAAGCTCCCATCCCTTGTTGTTCAACTCTCCGACGTTGGCCAGATAATTCGCGAACCCGGTAGTGTTGCTTATCGGCATGTTATAAAGCAAATCTTTCGTGTGGCGGTTGTAATATTCCAGGCTCACGAAGATGCGGTTGATGAACGAAAGGTCAACGCCGATGTTCAAACTGTAATTCTTCTCCCATTTCAGATTCGGATTCGGTTGGGATGACTCGTAAGAGCCGGCATTTCCCATATAATTCTGCCCGTAAGAATAAAGTCCCATGTACCCGTACAAGCTGTTCGGCTGGTTGCCGTTCACGCCATAAGACGCGCGAACCTTCAAGTCGGTCAGCACATTCCTCAACGGTTCCATGAACTTTTCCGCACTGATATACCACATTCCTGACACAGACCAGAAGTTTCCCCAACGGTTTTCGGGAGCGAGCCTCGAACTCCCGTCCCGACGAAAGCTCCCCGCGACGTAATATCTTCCGTCATAGTCGTAATTCAGGCGCGAAATATAGGAAATCATCCGGTAAGCCTCGGTATACGAGCCGAACGAACTGATGATGGCTGCGTTTTCCGGTTCCGTCAACAACGGAGACGGCAGTCTTGACTTCTCTCCAATCGCATGGTCGGTGTCGTACCTTTCCACCTCGTAAGCGGCAAGCACGTCTATATTGTGTTTTCCGGCAAACGTATGTACATAATTTGCCGAGGTTGACGTGTTCAGCCTGCCGTATTCAATGAAGCCTTTAGCCGTCTGTGCGTCCGAACCGCTCTTGGGACCGGCCGAACTGAGCGCACTGTAATAACGCGAATCTTTCTGAATGTTATAGTCGTAGCTCAGGGTTTCTTTTATTTTCAGGCCCTTCACCGGCTCTATGGAGGCGTATCCCGTAGAAAACATGCGTGTCATTTTCGTCCGGTTATAGTCGGTCAGGATATCACGAAGGGGATTAAACGTCGAACCTTCGTATGCTCCTACATAATTCCCGGCCTCATCGCGCACGGTCATGGAGGGATTCATCGTTACCGCCACGTCATAAAAAGGATTGATGGCGGAGGTGCGTTCCTCATTCAGCTCCTGATTCAATCTGGAAAACATCATGTTCACTCCCACTTCGCTGAACTTGGCCACTTTTCTCGTCATGTTCAAACGTGCGGAATAGCGTTCAAGTCCGGAGTTTTTCGCCAATCCCTCCTGCTTGTTGTAACCTAAAGAAGCGTAATACGTGGCCTTCTGGCCGCCCCCCGACACTGAAGCCTCGTAACTTTGCTGGGTTGCGGTGCGGAGCAGCTCCTTGCGCCAGTCCGTATAGCCGGGCGAAGGGCGCGAGGCGTACCCGTCAATCTGTTGGGCCGCATAATCTTCCGGCGACGGATAGCCGTTGTCTTCAGCATAATTCACCAGCCCTTCATAAAGAAGCTCCCGGCGCTGCTCGCCGCCCAGCGTGGGGCGGAAATCGACAGCTGCGTCCGAAAAACCTCCCGACACGTTCAGAACGACCCTCGTCTTTCCGGCTTTTCCTTTCTTTGTCGTAATCAGAATCACGCCGTTGGCCGCTCTTGAACCGTAAAGCGAGGCGGCGGCAGCATCCTTAATCACGGTGATGTTCTCTATATCGGAGGGATTGAGCGTACTCATGATATTCGTCTTCGAATTGTTCATGTACGAGGCGTCAGGCCCTCCCGTGCTCAAATTGCCGGACGTGACGGGCACTCCGTCAATCACAAAAAGCGGCTCTTGCGAGGCGTTGAACGAACCCATGCCTCTGATGCGGATGCTTTGGTTCGCTCCCGGCTGGCCTGAGCTGCCCGTGATGGTCACTCCGCTCGTCATGCCCTGCAACTTTTGCTCTACGCTCATCACAGGAACGTTCTTCATCATGTCAGCCCTCACCGTGCTTGCGGAGCCGGTAAACGAAGACTTGGTGAAGTTGCCATATCCCGTGACCACCACTTCATCCAACAGCTGGTCGTCTGGCTGCATGGCGATGTTCAGTTTGTTGCTGTGCATGATGCGCACTTCTTGCGTCTTCATCCCCAAATAAGAAACCACCAGCATCTTGGAACCTTTGGGCACCGAGAATGTGTAGCGTCCGTTTATGTCCGTCACGCCTCCTATCGAGGGATTGTCTTTGAGAGCCAGCACCGCGCCTATAAGCGGCTCTCCGTCTTCTGCGGAAGTTACAGTTCCTTGCAAAATGCGATCTTGAGCGAACAGGACGGCATTCGCCATTCCTAATGCCACAAGAAGCAGAATTTTCACTTTGTTCATTTGCTTTTTTATTTATTTTTCATCCATCGTTTGAAAGAAGCAAATAACATACCGCCACAAAACATTCCGGACAAATATAAAGCAACGCTTTGTCATACAACACTTTCAAGGAGAACGCCTCTGTATATGCCCGATGACAGAGTGTGGAATTTCGTGGATTTTTTCTACAGTGCGCAAACAAATCCACAAACCTGCACCTTAATAATTATAGCAAAACGGCCTCCCGGCAAAAAGCCGCCGCGCTCATACAAAAATGCGGCGGCTTCCCGTAAGGAAAACCGCCGCCGGACGGGAAATGTCCGCCCGCTTTCGGTCAGAATATGTCGCTTACAACTTCTCCCGCGTAAGAATGCTGCAATGATGCGCTTCAAGCACTTCGAGGCAATGCTTCAGGTCGTTGGGCTTGATAACCACATGTGCCTTATCGTTCTGGGCGAAGGCATACATGTATTCGATGAAAATCTGTTCTTCCGCAAGATATTCCAGAATGACGGCCAGCGAACCGGGCACATTGTCGCAGCTCAAGCATACCACATCGGTCGACATCACTGCAAAATCATGCGCGCGGAGCACTTCCACCGCCTTGTCCACATCTGACACTATCAGGCGGAGGATGCCGAAATCGGCGGTTTCCGCCATGCTGAAGGCGTGCATGTTGATTCCGTTCGCGCCCAACGTGCGCACCACTTCGTTGATTCGTCCGGTCTTGTTCTCCAGAAAGACCGATAATTGTTTGATTGTCATAACTAAATCCGTTTTATACCAACACACGTTTGTCTATCACCCTTTGCGACTTTCCCTGACTCCGCTGGATGCTGTTCGGCTCCATCAGTTTCACGTCGGCACTGATGGAAAGGACGCTCTTCAGCTTGTCGGACAATGCTTTCTTCAAGTTCAGCATCGCGCTGATGTCATCGCTGAAGTAGTCACGGCGCACTTCCACCTGTACTTGCAACGTATCCAGATTGTTGATACGGTCGACCACAAGCATGTAGCGCGGCTCAAATTCCTTCATGCCCAGAATCACGCTCTCCACCTGCGACGGGAATACATTGATACCTCGGATAATCAGCATGTCGTCGCTTCGTCCCATAATCGGGGTCATGCGCACGCTGGTACGCCCGCAGGGACATACTCCCGGCATGAGCGATGTCAGGTCCTTGGTACGATAACGAAGCAGGGGCATCCCCTCTTTGGTAAGCGTGGTGAACACCAGTTCTCCCTGCTGCCCGTAAGGAAGCGGTTCCAACGTATTCGGGTCAATGATTTCCGGATAGAAATGGTCTTCATGGATATGCGAGCCGTTCTGTTCCTCGCATTCACACGACACACCCGGCCCCATGATTTCGCTCAGTCCGTACAGATTGTAACCTTTCAGTCCCAGACGCTCCTGAATCTCCTGCCTCATGTGTTCGGTCCACGGTTCCGCGCCGAAAGCACCGATACGGAGACTCAGCTCATCCTTGCTGACCCCCATCTTCTCCACCGTCTCTGCCAGATAGAGTGCGTAGGAAGGTGTGCAGGCGATTCCGGTAATCTTCAAGTCACGGATAAGGCGCACATGCTTTTCCGTATTTCCGGTAGAGGCCGGAATGACCGTAGCCCCAAGATTCTCCACCCCGTAATGCGCCCCCAGTCCTCCGGTAAAAAGCCCGTATCCGTAGCTCACGGAGAAAGTGTCCTCACGGGTCACGCCGTATGCCGAGAGACAACGAGACATCACCTCCGACCATACAGCCAGATCCTTGCGCGTATAACCCACGATAGTCGGATTTCCGGTCGTGCCCGATGAAGCATGAACGCGCACCACCTCCGACTTCGGGGCAGCCATCAGCCCATACGGATAGTTGTCGCGCAAATCCTGCTTTGTAGTAAAGGGCAGCTTCACTATATCGTCAATACTCCGGATATCATCCGGCATCAAGTCCATTTCCTGCATCTTGTGCCGATAGAAAGGCACGTTGTGATACACATAGGCAACCAGCTTCTGCAACCGTTTGCCCTGCAGCTCGCGCAACTGTTCGCGCGGCATGCATTCTTTGTTGGGATTCCAAATCATATAAATGAAGAATTAAGAATGAGGAATGAA
>CALUGI010000002.1 GCA_944320135.1 uncultured Phocaeicola sp.
TTCGGCGAAGACTGCAACGAACTGCTGAGCTACAGCAAGGAAGGGAGTTGGGAGGAAGTGCGGCTGAACATGCCGGACAAACCTTTCGGAGACAACAACATGTTCTACATGGATGCAGCGGAGGTGAGCAATGACGCGCCTAACGCCCAGATATGGCTGGAACGCAAAGTCAACAAAGTGCAGCTGTGGAGAGAAACGGTAGCTTCGGACAACGGACAGATTCTGACGCTTTTGTTGGAGAACGTATTGGACCATCTGAGTGCCGAAGACCCGGTAACGGGACTGGTAGGCGGACCTGTGGGGGATGCGCTCAAAGACGTATTCGACAATCTGCTGAAATTGCCGGGACATGAGGCTCTGATTCCGGCTCTTGAAGACATTCTGATAGAACCTCTCACCAAAGGATTGGCGGAAGGGCTGAGACCGCTCCTTATAAAGGAGCTCTCCCCTCTGCTTGACAAGACGCTGAAGATGAACAACAAAGGCGCTTTACTGCAAGAACTCACCAATCCGTGGGCAGGTGCAGAGCACGGTGCGGTAGTCACCTTCAAGCAAGTGCCTAATGCACTGAACCTTGACGGCAAAGTGGCAAGCTGCTATGCGGAAGGAACGCAATATGTGTACGACTTGAAAGAGGACGACAACTTCCGCTACATAGACATTACCGGATTGGCTGATTCAGAGACTGCATGGACTATCGGCCGTGTAGACATCTTGAAGAAAGGTCTTGTGGGAGGACTGGTATTGGACCAGATTGTAGAAAGTGAATACATCCTCGACGCCTCGCTCATCGACACCAACTCAGAAGGGCTTACCTACACCTTCGGACCCAACTTTAAATACAAATCAGTTTACGGACTCGCTACATTGAACGTGGACGAAAGCGTTTATACAGAAGGCGAAGAAAGCACCCCTTTGACCGTTACAGTAAATATCGGAGACATCGCAAACCTCAGAGACCTGCTGAAAGACATCATCAACGGAGAAACTTCAAATGAAGAACGTCCCGATGACGGACTGCTGGAAATCTTAGGTCCTATAGGCGACCTTCTTCAGGGAGTGCTTGGCACCGTCGGAGCTATCTTGAACGGACTTTTGAGCATTATAGGACTTGACAATTTGCTTGACACTCTGTTTGCAGCACTGACAGATGTACCTGTCACCATCACTCTTCCCATCAATGTCAATGCTCTCGGCATAGACACGCTGAAAGTAACCGGCACATGGGGCGAAGTAACTCAAATCCAATAACAAAAAGGACAACACAGAATTTTTATTTTCATTTATATTAGTGAAGTCTGCAATCGGCACCGGCTGTGAAGTCCGTGCCGACGAGCAGGCTTCTTTCTTTTCTTGCAGGCCGGACTTCTGTTAGCAATTCCCATAAAACCTCACAAACCGTTAACCCCCAATCATACTTCAACGATTTAGGCGGTATGTCACATTTTTGTATTATCTTTGCCGCATTGGAAACAAAACGCGAAACGAAACGATTCAATGAAACAGTACAACAAGATTAACAATGTGATGGGCTGGCTCGTGTTTGCTGTAGCGGCATTCACCTACTGCATGACCATCGAGCCCACCGCAAGTTTCTGGGATTGTCCCGAATTCATCACCACAGGCTATAAACTGGAAGTCGGGCATCCTCCCGGCGCACCGTTCTTCATGCTCACGGCCAACCTGTTCAGCCAGTTCGCGAGCGACCCGTCGCAAGTGGCAAAGATGGTGAACATCATGAGCGCGCTGATGAGCGCGGCCTGCATCCTGTTCCTTTTCTGGAGCATCACGTGTCTGGCCAAGAAGCTAGTATGCCCGAAAGACGAAGACCTGACCACGGGCAAGCTGATTGTCATCATGGCTTCGGGCGCAGTAGGAGCATTGGCCTATACGTGGAGCGACACATTTTGGTTCAGCGCAGTGGAAGGCGAAGTCTATGCCTATTCCAGCCTCTTTACAGCCGTCGTGTTCTGGCTCATTCTGAAATGGGAAAACCGTGCCGACGAGCCGCACAGCGACCGTTGGCTCATCCTCATCGCATACCTGACCGGACTGTCGGTCGGCGTGCATCTGCTGAACCTGCTGTGCATCCCCGCCATCACTCTTGTATACTACTATAAGAAGAATCCTCATGCAAACCTGAAAGGCAGCCTGCTGGCCCTGTGCGGCTCTATGGTGCTGGTAGCCGTAGTGCTCTACGGCGTAGTGCCGGGAATCGTGAAAGTAGGAGGCTGGTTCGAGCTGCTGTTCGTAAACGATTTCGGCTGTCCGTTCAATACGGGAGTCATCATCTATATGATTATTCTGGCGGCAAGCATCATCTGGGGCGTCTGCGAAAGCTATGCCGTCAAAAGCCGCAAACGCATGAACATCTCGTTCCTGACCACCGTAGGTCTGCTGGGTATCCCCTTCTACGGGCACGGCTGGGGAAGCGTGTTTATCGGAATCATCGTGCTTGCGGTTCTGGCAATCTATCTCTTTGCCAATGTAGGAGAGAAATATCGCGTAAGCGCACGCACACTGAACACCTCGCTTCTGGCATTGATGATGATTGTAGTAGGCTATTCCTCATACGCAGTCATTGTAATCCGTTCGTCAGCCAACACGCCGATGGACCAGAACTCTCCGGAAGACATCTTCACGTTGGGAGAATACCTCGGACGCGAGCAGTACGGCACTCGCCCGCTGTTCTACGGACAAACCTACGCATCGAAACCTGCCTTGAAAGTAGCGGACGACGGTTGCGTCTATGATGTGGAGGAAGGCGCCCCCGTCTACCAGCGCAAGGAAAAGGAATCTCCGGACGAAAAGGACAGCTACGAAATCGTCCGTTACAAGACGGAATACAAATATGCACAGAACATGATTTTCCCGCGCATGTACAGCGATGCCCATGCCGCAGCCTACGAAAGCTGGTTAGGAGGCGTGGAAGGCCGTCAGGTTCCTTACGACCAATGCGGAGAAACCGTCATGGTAAAGGTTCCGACCCAATGGGACAATATCAAGTTCTTCTTTATCTACCAGCTCAACTACATGTACTGGCGCTACTTCATGTGGAACTTCGCCGGACGGCAGAACGACATACAAGGGCAAGGCGAAATCGAACACGGCAACTGGATAACCGGAATTCCGTTCATCGACAGCCTGATTGTAGGCGACCAAACCCTATTGCCGAGCGACTTGAAAAACAACAAGGCACACAACGTTTTCTACTGTCTGCCGCTCATTCTCGGCATCATCGGTCTGTTCTGGCAAGCCTATAAAGGCGAAAAAGGCATCCAGCAGTTCTGGATTGTATTCTTCCTGTTCTTCATGACCGGACTCGCCATCGTGCTTTACCTGAACCAAACGCCCCAGCAACCGCGCGAACGCGACTACGCATACGCAGGTTCGTTCTATGCGTTTACCATCTGGATTGGCTTGGGAGTAGCGGCAATTGCCGAATGGCTAAGCCAAAAGAAGGTGAAAGAAACCACTGCCGCCGCCATAGCAGGAGCGGCCTGCCTGCTTGTGCCGATACAGATGGTAAGCCAGACATGGGACGACCATGACCGAAGCGGACGCTACACCTGCCGCGATTTCGGACAGAACTATCTGAACTCCGTGCAGGCGGAAGGCAATCCGATTATCTTCACCAACGGCGACAACGACACCTTCCCCCTCTGGTACAACCAGGAAACGGAAGGATTCCGCACCGACGTGCGCGTTTGCAATCTGAGCTACCTGCAAACAGACTGGTATATCGACCAGATGCGCCGCCCGGCATACGATTCTCCGTCCGTCCCCATCAACTGGGAACGCATCGACTACGTTTCGGGACACAACGAAGCCGTGTATGTACGTCCGGAAGCCATGAAAACCATCACTGAGTTTTACAAACAGAATCCGGAAGAAGCGAAAGCTACATTCGGCGACAACCCTTATGAACTGAAGAACATTCTGGAACATTGGGTACGCTCGCCCCAGGCTGACTTGCAGATGATTCCTACAGACAGCATCGTAATCAGGCTGGACAAGGAAGCAATCAAACGTTCGGGCATGATGGTTCCGGATTCAATTCCTGACTACATGCACATTTCCCTGAAAGGCAAACATCTGCTCTACAAGAGCGAACTGATGATGTTAGAGATGCTGGCCAACACCAATTGGGAACGTCCGCTCTATATGGCGATTACAGTCGGATCGGAAAATCAGCTCAACCTGACGAACAACTTCATTCAGGAGGGGTTGGCTTACCGAATCACACCGTTCACGCACAACCAGCTGGGAACACGCATCGATTCGGACAAGATGTATGACAACCTGATGCACAAGTTCAAGTTCGGAGGTATAGACAATCCGGACATCTACCTTGATGAGACCGTGCTGAGAATGTGCGATACCCATCGCCGCATGTTCGTGCAGCTCGCCAGCCAGCTCATCCGTGAAGGCAAGAAAGACAAAGCGCTCGAAGTGCTGGATTATTGCGAGAAAGTGATTCCGTCTACAACAGTCCGCCATGACTACATCTACAGCAGCTCAAAAGAGATGGCCGACGACTACCTTGCTTTGGAAGAATATGAAAAGGCAGGAGCGATATTAGAAGCGTTGGCAAAGAATGCGGCCGAATACGCTGCATGGTATCTGAGTCTGGACGACGCCCGCTTTGCAAACTCATACGAAAACTGCATGCGCTACTTCTACATCCTCGACGATGTATGCAAAAGCATGGACAAACTGAAAGAGCCGGAAACGGCGGAAGCCGCTCCCCGCAGCGCGCAATACCGGCAGACATTCGAACAGCTGTACAAGCAACTGGAAAATAGAGTTCAATAATTAAACCTAAAGAGTGGAAAATGAAGAATCCCATGCCGCACGGCAATTCTTCATTCTTCACTCTTTTTTCTTGATTCAATTTACCATGCTGATAGAACAACCACCGAAAATACTGCGCCTGCTTTATCCCCGCGCCCTTTGGCGAATGGACAAGAACGAGAAAGCTGTCTACCTGACATTCGACGACGGGCCGATACCGGAAGTTACTCCGTGGGTGCTGGACTTGCTTGACAAGTACGGAATCAAAGCGACTTTTTTCATGGTCGGCGACAACGTGCGCAAACATCCGGAAGAGTTCAGAATGGTCGTCGAACGCGGACACCGCATCGGAAACCACACGTTCAACCACATTAGAGGCTTTGAATATCTGAGCCAGAACTATCTGCGCAATACGGACAAAGCAAACGAATACCTCCATACCGACTTGTTCCGTCCGCCGCACGGCCACATGCGTTGGGTGCAATACCACGTGCTGAAAAAGAAATACCGGATTGTGATGTGGGATCTGGTGACCCGCGACTACAGCAAACGCCTCAATGGAGCGCAAGTGCTCGACAATGTAAAGAAATACGTGCGGAACGGCTCCATCATCACCTTCCACGACTCGCTGAAATCAGAAAAGAACATGAAGTATGCCCTTCCCCGCTCCATAGAATGGCTGCAGGAGCAAGGCTATACGTTCAAAGTGTTCGAATAAGCCGACGGCGCTTTCAGAGACGGCCGCCCGCTTCAAGCTGAAAACGCCTCGGACTTTCAACTGAAGCGGGCGGCCGTTTTTGCGCCAAATTCCGCAGCTTTCCGCACATTTATAGACATCCGCCAACCAACTCTCGCAAATAATCACTACATTTGCCGGAAACAGAAAGGTAACATTATGACTCTCATCAAACATACAGACACGCTGACACAAGTTGCCAGCGAACTCTCAGACAGCAAGTCGTATCAAGGGCTTTTCCATCAGCACAAAGACGGAGAGCCTCTCCCCTCCGGGAAAAAGCTGAGGCAAATCGTGGAACTGGCCCGCGCCATCCTCTTTCCCGGCTATTTCGGCAACCCGACCATCCACAGCCAGACCATCAACTATCACATCGGAGTGAACGTGGAAGAACTGTTCTCCCTGCTCACCGAACAAATCCAGGCGGGAATCTGCTTCGGCAAAGAGAACAGCGAAACCGGAGAATCGCCTTGCAGAGAAACGGCTGCCGAACTCGCGGCCCGGTTCGTAAGCCGGCTGCCTGAGATGCGCCGCATCCTGGCCACCGACGTGGAAGCAGCCTATTACGGCGATCCCGCCGCAACCTGCTTCGGCGAGATTATCTGCTGCTATCCGGTGATACGCGCAATCACCAACTACCGCATCGCCCACGAACTGTACAGTTTGAACATTCCGCTGATTCCGCGCATCATCACGGAAATGGCGCACTCCGAAACCGGCATCGACATCCATCCGGGCGCGCAAATCGGCCACCACTTCACCATCGACCACGGCACAGGCGTGGTGATAGGAGCCACTTGCATCATCGGGAACAACGTGAAACTCTATCAGGGAGTCACCTTAGGAGCCAAGAGCTTCCCCCTCGACGAACAAGGAAACCCGATTAAAGGCATTCCCCGCCATCC
Organism: uncultured Phocaeicola sp.; assembly: GCA_944320135.1. Classification (GTDB taxonomy): domain Bacteria; phylum Bacteroidota; class Bacteroidia; order Bacteroidales; family Bacteroidaceae; genus Phocaeicola. Next base: position 6,436 of record CALUGI010000002.1, read on the forward strand.
GATTCTGGAAGACAACGTAATCGTTTATTCAAACGCCACCATTCTGGGGCGCATCACTGTGGGAAAAGGAGCGACTATAGGAGGAAACATCTGGGTGACGGAAAGCGTGCCCGCAGGAGCGCGCATCGTGCAACGGAAGTAAAGAGGCAAAGAGCTTCACTCCTTGCCGAAACATTTCTTGAAGAAATAACGGACCGGATACCACACGGAAAGGAAACTTACCGCTACAACCGTAAAGAAGACAAGGGCCACGTCCCAGAAATGCACGCTCACAGGATAAGCGTCGACAATGAAACTGCCGGAAGTCCCCAATGAAATCAAGCCGAACGTCTGCTGCAGCCAGCAAAGCAGTACGCCCAGCACGATGCCTGCCACCGCCCCGATACACGAAATCATGCGCCCTTCAAAAAGGAATATCCGAAGGAGCTGCCTTTCGTCGGCGCCGAGATTCCGCAACGTCTCCACATCGTCTCGCTTGTCGATTATCAGCATCGAGAGCGAGCCGATAACGTTGAAACAGGCAATCGCCAGAATAAAAGTGAGGAAAAGGTATGAAATCAGCTTCTCGATTTCCATGATACGAAACGTGTCGGCCTGCTGCTCATAGCGGTCAAGCACACGGAAATCCGAGCCCAACATTTCTTCTATCTTTGCTTTTACGGCACCGGCATCAGCGTCAGGCTTCAGTTTGAGATTGACGGCACTTACCTCATTGCCTGCATACTGAAACAATTTACGGGCAAACTGAAGCGAGGTAATGATGTACGAACCGTCATACTTCTCCTGATTGACCGCAAACACCAACCCCGAAGAAAACAAATTGCCCGAATTGAAAGAAGCGGCAGGATTGGCCATATTCACTTTCGCCCCGCGCTTGGGCGCATATATCTCCAACGGATCGAGAAAGCGAACTCCTGCGCCCAGCGAAGCGAGCAGCTGCACGCCGGGGACAGCATAATCGGCCACTTCATCGTGAAGCAACAGTTCACCACGTCCGAACAGAATCGTATCGATAGGAGTCAGTTCGCTGAAATTGTCCTCCATCCCCTTTATGACGGCCATCGCCTGCCTCCCCTGATACTGCACCAGCGCATTGTCTTCAAGCGACTCAGACACCAAAGCAATCTCCGGCATGGACTTCAAATTCCGAATCCGCTCGTCTTGCCCGTCAAACACCTTCCCCTCAACAGGAACCACCTTCAACTGAGGGTCGAAAGCCGTAAAGAAAGTGGAAACCAAGTCTTGAAAACCGTTGAAAACGGACAAAGTGCATACAAGAGCCAATGTCGCCAAGGCCACTCCGCACACCGAAATCGCGGAAATCACATTGATGGCATTGTGCGATTTCTTGGAAAACAAATACCTGCGTGCGATGTAGAAGGGGAAGTTCATGGCTATTTCTTCAGCAGCTCATCGATACGTTCCGCATAATCCAACGAATCGTCTACAAAAAATCTCAGTTCAGGAATGATACGCAACTGAAAGCGCACCCGTTTTCCCAATTCATAACGTATGGATTTCATGTTCGCATTGATATTTCCTACGATTTCCTCGCTGCGCGCGGAAGGGAACACGCTCAGATAGGCTTTCGCATAACTCAAATCCGGACTGATGCGCACCACACTCACCGACACCAACACTCCGTGCATCGCTTTCGTCTGCAACAAGAAAATCTCGCTCAATTCTTTCTGAATCAGCCGGGCAATCTTATTTTGTCTGGTAGTTTCCATATATTTTCATTTCACTTTTTCCGAATAATAGTCAAACCGTCGCGCAAAGGCAGAATCACCTTTTCCACGCGATTGTCGGCCGCTACGTAATCATTAAATTTCTTTATCCCGATGGTTTGCGCATCCGCATGACAGGGTTCTTCTTCCAACACATGCCCGTCCCAAAGCGTATTGTCTGCAATGATATATCCCCCGGAACGCATCTTCCGCAATATCATCTCGTAATAATCCAGATAAAACCGCTTGTTTCCGTCCACAAATGCCAAATCGAACGCAACATCCATCTTAGGAACCATCTCCAATGCATCACCGATATAAAACTTGATTTTATCGGCATAAGGCGAATTTTCCAGCCAAGGACGAGTAAAGTCCTCCTGCTCGTCATTGATTTCAAACGTGTGGAGCACCGCCCCCTCTTCCAAACCTTCGGCAAGGCATAAGGCGGAATATCCGCTGTACGTGCCGATTTCAAGCACCTGCCTCGGACGAATCATCCGGACGAACATCTTCAACATCCGACCCTGAAGGTGCCCTGAAGCCATACGGGGACGCAACAGCTTGACATGCGTCGCCCGATACAGTTCTGCAAGGTAGTCTCCCTCCGGGTCGATATGGTGAAGAATGTATTCATCAAGCGCATCCGTCTCTTTCATTCCGCGAATTAAAGATAACGGTTGCGGTTGGGGAGCACATACTCGTCAGCGTTCGTCAGCACATCGCCCACCTGATTTATTTCGAGGAAAGACGTCTGGGTTCCCTGCTTGCCGCCGCTCAAATAAGCAACCATTTCGTTTTCTGACAACACGCCATCGTTGAGCAATTTGCGCAAAGCCGTAAAATAATATTCCTGGCCGTTCGCCTTTTCCGGCATGTAGATGGCTTCCACTCCGTAGGAAAGCGCCAAATGACGCATGGTCTTTTCCTTATAACAAATGGCCAGCACGGGATACTTGCCTCTGAAGGCAGCCAGGTTACGCGCTGTCAAGCCGCTGAAACTGTCCGTAATGATAGCGCGGATGGGCATCAGGCTGGTGGCGCGGACGGCCTGTTTAGCCAAGAAGCTCGTCACGTCGGTATTTTCCGGAGTCAGAGGAATAGGAATGTCGTTTTCCTGCATTTTATCTTTTTCTGCCTGCGCCGCAATCTTCGCCATCGTTTTCACTGCTTCTACCGGATATTTTCCGTAAGCCGTTTCGCCGCTCAGCATCAGAGCGTCAGTGCGATAATAGATTGCATTGGCGATATCCGTCACCTCGGCACGGGTCGGACGCGGATTGTTGATCATGGTGTGGAGCATCTGGGTGGCCACAATCACCGGTTTGCGAGCCAGAATGCACTTCTTTATCAGCACTCGCTGAATGCCCGGAATGCGTTCTTGCGGCACTTCAATACCCAAGTCGCCACGCGCCACCATCACTCCGTCGGCCACTTCCAGTATCTCGTCGATATTGTCCACGCCTTCCTGGTTCTCTATCTTGGCGATAATCTTGATATCGCTGTGATGCGCATCGAGGATTTCACGGATATCCAGCACATCCTGACGGTTGCGCACGAACGAGTGGGCAATGAAGTCGATATCTTTCTCTATTGCATAAAGAATATTGTTACGGTCTTTTTCCGTCAGCGAAGGCAAGTTGATGCGCACTCCGGGAACGTTCACGCTTTTGCGGTTTCCCAAAGTTGCGTCGTTGCGCACCTCGCAATACAGAGCGCCGTCTTTCTTCTCCAACACTTCCAGCTCCAAATCGCCGTCGTCAATCAGCACGCGGGCGCCGACAGACAAGTCATGCACAAAATTCGGGTAAGTCACGGAAATGCACTCGCGTGTTGTTTCTTTGTCCGGTTCGCCGACGATACGCACTTTGTCGCCCGTCTTGAAATCGATGGGCCCTTCCGCACTTACAGTGGTACGAACCTCCGGACCTTTCGTGTCCATCAATATGGCGATGCGGTTAGACACGCTGCGCACATTGCCGATCAGCTTCTCGAAACCTTCGCGGCTGGCGTGCGCCGTGTTCATACGCACAACGTTCATACCTGCCTCAAACAGGTCTCTGATAAAGTCTACTTCACAACGCAAGTCCGAAATGGACGCTACGATTTTTGTTTGTTTGAGCATCATAATGTTCTTATCTAAATTTATTGTTTCTTCATGTTCAGCAGAGCCTCCACAGCAAGACGGTAAGAATCAAGTCCAAAGCCGCAGATAACCCCCACACAAGCGCACGAAATCATCGATTTGTGACGGAATTCTTCGCGCTTGTGGACATTTGAGATATGCACTTCGACCACCGGAGCCGTCACCGCCCGGATTGCGTCCTGCAAGGCGATGGAAGTATGGGTGTATGCTCCGGCATTGAGCACGATTCCGTCAAAATCGAATCCCGTTTCATGAATCTTGTCAATCATCTCGCCTTCCACGTTCGACTGGAAGTAGCTGAAATCCACCGACGGATACTGCGCCTCCAACCTCTGCAAGCAGCTTTCAAAAGTTTCGGAGCCATAAACGGAAGGCTCCCTCTTGCCCAGCAGATTAATGTTCGGGCCATTGATTATTTGTATTTTCATCAGAACAAACTCTACTGTTTTTTAATACATTTGCAGTCAATATTGGCGCAAAGATACGAAAAAGAATGAAAACATCGGAGAAAAACCCATTAATAAAGAAAAACAAAATAATAATGAGATACAGGCAATATCTCAAACTGGAGAAGTCGCTGTCGGACAATACAGTCGAAGCGTACCTTGCCGACCTCGACAAACTCCTGTCATACCTTCTCGACGAAAATATAAGTTTCAGAAAAGCCACGCCGGACGACCTGGAAACCTTTTCAGCCGGCTTGAAAGACATCGGCATACATCCGCGCTCGCAGGCCCGCATCCTTTCGGGAATCCGCTCGTTCTACCGGTTTCTCCTGCTGGAAGACTACATCAGGCAAGACCCCGCCGAACTGCTCGAATCGCCGCAAGTGGGAAAGCATCTGCCCGACGTGCTGACCGTGGAAGAAATCGACAGCCTTATCGGAGCCATCGACCGCACCTCGCGCGAAGGCCAGCGCAACCGGGCCATTTTAGAGACGCTCTACAGCTGCGGGCTTCGGGTGAGCGAACTTTGCAACCTGAAAATTTCCGACCTCTACCTCGACGAAAATTTTATTAAGGTGGAAGGAAAAGGCAGCAAGCAACGGTTAGTGCCGATTTCTCCGCGCGCCGTCAACGAGCTGAAGAACTACTTCCCCGACCGCAATGCGGGACTGATAAAGCCCGGATACGAGGACTTCGTGTTCATCAGCCGGTTCGGGAAAAACATCTCGCGCATCATGGTGTTCCACATCATCAAGCAACTTGCAGAACAAATCGGGCTGAAGAAAACAATCAGCCCCCACACGTTCAGACACTCTTTCGCCACCCACCTGCTCGAAGGCGGAGCCAACCTCCGGGCCATCCAGAGCATGTTGGGACACGAAAGCATAGGGACTACGGAAATCTATACGCACATCGACCGCAACCGCCTGCGCGAGGAAATCATCGAACACCACCCCCGGAACAACCGCAAGCGGCACGCCTTTTGAAAAACGCCCCGAAGTTCGGCACGAAACGCGCGGGACTTCCGGAAAAACGCGGCGGTGTTCCACCCCCAAACCCGCAGGAGGCTTCCTCCCTGCCGACAAGCACAAGGAGGCAAAGCCGCACATTTTGTCATGCCGCCGTGCATTTTTTAATCTTTTTTCAAAAACAGGCTCAAAAAAAAAGGGAGAAAAGATTAACACGTATACGAGTTTTTCTTATCTTTGCCCAAAATAATCAAAGCAACACGACTAGATTATTCTATTACAAACTACTAAATATTAAAGTTATGATTAAAAAGTTGTATTTGCCCCTCGTGGCATTATTTGTCCTTGCCCTTTCTTCATGCGGCAAGATGGGCGAATTGTCCCCTGACTATTTCACGACCGATCCGGAAGTTCTGGAAGCTGTAGCCGGCAAAGTCCCTGTCACTATCACAGGCAATTTCCCGGAAAAATACTTTAAGAAAAACGCCGTAGTTGAAGTGACTCCGGTTTTGAGATGGAACGGAGGCGAAGCGAAAGGCCAACCGGCCACTTTCCAAGGCGAAAAGGTGGAAGGCAACGACCAGACCATCTCTTACAAAGCCGGCGGCACCTATACGATGAAGGCTGTTTTCGACTATGTTCCTGAAATGGCCAAATCAGAACTCTATCTGGATTTCAAAATCAACTACAAGAAGAAAGAATACACTATCCCTTCCGTAAAGATTGCTGACGGTGTAATCGCCACTTCCGAGCTCCCGACCGTAAACTCTGCAAACACAGCTTATTCCGCAGACGCTTACGAACGCATCATCAAGGAAGCCAAGCAAGCTCAAATCATGTTCCTGATTCAGCAAGCGAACATCCGTGCAAGCGAACTGAAATCAGACAGCCTGAAAGCGTTCAACAAGCAAGTTGTCAACGTAGCCAACGACACCAAGAACTACAAGCTGAACAACATCGAAATTTCTGCTTACGCTTCTCCGGACGGAGGATTTACGCTGAACGACAAATTGGCTGCCAACCGCCAGAGCAACACCGAAAAATACATCAACAAAGAGTTGAAGAAAGGTGAAATCGAAACTCAGGTTGACACAAAATACACGGCTCAGGACTGGGAAGGATTCCAGGAACTCGTTTCCAAATCGAACATTCAGGACAAAGACCTGATTTTGCGAGTTCTTTCCATGTATTCCGATCCGGAACAGCGCGAAACAGAAATCAAGAACATATCTTCAGTTTACAAGACTCTGGCCGACGAAATCCTGCCGCAGTTGCGCCGCGCACGTCTGACCGTAAACTACGACGTAATCGGCCGCAGCGATGAAGAAATCAACGCTACGTTCGACGCTCACGCTGATTCTCTGAGCGTAGAAGAACTGCTGTATGCCGCTACTCTGACAAACGACAACGCACGCAAGGAAGCTATCTACAAGAAAACTGTAGAATTGTATCCGAACGACTACCGCGCTTACAACAACTTGGGTATGATGGCTTATGCTGCCGGCGACCGCACCGCTGCCGAAAACTACTTCAAGCAAGCTGCTGCGAAGAATGCAGACGCTCCTGAAGTGAACACGAACCTCGGCCTGTGCGAACTGGCTAAAGGCAACGTGGCCGAAGCTGAAACCTACTTGAGCAAGTCTACAGGCGCCAACACTGCCAACGAAGCATTGGGCAACCTGTATATCAAGCAAGGACAATATGACCGTGCCGTACAGGCATTCGGCGACACCAAGTCTAACTCGGCTGCATTGGCTCAGATTCTTGCCAAGGATTATAACAAGGCAAAATCAACTCTGACTGCCATCAAGAACCCGAACGCTTATACCAACTACCTGATGGCTATCGTAGGAGCAAGAACCAACAATGCAGACTTGGTTAAGAGCAGCATGGACAAAGTGAAACAGCAAGACGCAGCCTTGGCCGCTCAAGCTGCCAACGACCGCGAATTTGCGAAATATGCAAGCGAAATCCAATAAAGGATAAAAACCAAACTTCTTTCAGGGCCGGGAGAGAACTTATCTTCCGGCCTTTTATTTTCACTTTCCGGACAATATTCTCCGAAGAAAACGTGCATATTACGATTTTATTATGTATTTTCGCAACAAACAAAGAAATGCTTATGAAAGGATCATACCCGTTTCTGATACTCGCCGGTCTGCTTTTGTGCCTGAACTCATGCCGCAAAGAAAGCGGATTCGTGCTGGAAGGCGAATTGGGCGGACTTCCATCCGACATGCTGCTGGTCGTATATGACGACCCGGAGTCCAAAACAGACACCATCTTCCTTCAGGATGGCAAGTTTGTGTACAAAACAAATCCCGACACCCTGAACATATTCCGCATAGTCAATGATTCGGGCGAAGCCATACCTGTCTTTGCCAACCAAGAATGGCGCGTTTCCCTAAAAGGAGACTTCCGCTCATACACGATAAAAGGGGACGGCCCCAACAAGGAGCTTCAAGAGTTCCGCAACCAGATTGCAGAAACAAACAGCATGGAAGAAGAACGGAAGGCTGCAGAAGCATTCATAAAGTCCCATCCGCAATCATTTGTATCGGCCTACCTGATCAATCAGTACTTCATACAAGCTGAGAAACCGGATGAAAAAAAAATTAGGTCGCTGATACAGCCCTTAAGCGGAACTGTAAAAGACAGCCGCATTCTGAACGTAGCATTGAAAGCAATCCCGGAAGAAGACGAAAAAAAACGCAGCAACAACGATGAATATGTCAACTATTTTTCTGCAAAAGCCAGAAACGGGAAATACATTTCATGGAACAGTTCAAAAAAACAATATACGCTGATCAACTTCTGGGCTACTTGGGACTCTGAAAGCACAGCACGGCACGACTCGCTGTACAATCTCGTCAAGAAGCTCAAAAAAGACGGATTAAGGGTCTTGAACCTTTCGCTCGACTATGACAAGAAAGCATGGGAGAAAGCCTGCAAGAAAGACTCGGAACAATGGATAGAAATCTGCGACACCAAAGCATGGGACAACCAAACAATCAAACAGATGAATTTCCAAAAGCTCCCGGCCAATGTATTGGTCAATGCAAACAGAAAAATACAAGGCGTCAACCTATACGGAGACAGTCTGCTGGAAAAACTTGAAGATTTGAGCAACGAAAAACGAAAATAAGAACTAACATAAAATCTTTTAACCTTAAATGCTGATCAAACTGTTTGGCGCCGCCGTGCAAGGCATCGACGCCGCCATCGTAACCATTGAAGTGAACACATCGCGTGGCATCAAATTCTTTCTTGTAGGTCTTCCCGACTCGGCAGTGAAAGAAAGTCATGAACGCATCTTGTCTGCATTGCAGGTCAACGGATATAAGTTCCCATCCTGCCAGATTGTAATCAACATGGCACCGGCAGACATCAAAAAGGAAGGCTCGTCCTACGACCTCCCGCTTGCAATAGGCATCCTCGCAGCCACCGGAAGCGTGTCGGACGAGAAATTAAAGAAATACCTGATTATCGGCGAACTCAGCCTCGACGGGAGCCTGCAACCTGTCCGAGGCGCTCTCCCAATAGCAATTGCGGCAAGAAACCAAGGATTTGAAGGGTTCATCCTCCCCAAGCAAAACGCCCGCGAAGCAGCTGTCGTAAACAATTTAAAGGTGCTGGGAGCTGAAAACATTGTAGAAGTGATAGAATTTTTCAACGGAACGCGCGAACTGGAACCCACAGTCGTCAACACGCGGGAAGAGTTCTACCGGAACCAATCGTCTTTCCCGTTCGACTTTGCAGATGTAAAGGGACAAGAAAACGTGAAACGTGCATTGGAAGTGGCTGCCGCCGGCGGACACAATGTCATCCTTATCGGTCCTCCAGGCAGCGGAAAGTCAATGATGGCAAAACGTCTTCCCGGCATTTTGCCCCCGCTCTCGTTAGGAGAAAGTTTGGAGACCACGAAAATACACTCTGTCGCCGGGAAACTGGGAAAAGACATTTCGTTGATTGCAGTCCGTCCGTTCAGAAGTCCGCACCACACAATCTCACAAGTAGCGATGGTAGGCGGAGGCACAAGCCCCCAACCCGGTGAAATCAGCTTGGCTCACAACGGCGTACTCTTCTTGGACGAACTGCCGGAATTCAACCGCAACGTACTCGAAGTGCTTCGGCAGCCTCTCGAAGACAGACATATCACCGTATCAAGAGCTAAATACACACTTGAATATCCGGCCAACTTCCAGCTGGTCGCCTCAATGAACCCCTGTCCATGCGGTTACTACAACCATCCCACACGCAACTGCGTATGCAGTCCCGGACAGGTAAGACGCTATCTGAACAAAATTTCCGGCCCGCTACTCGACCGCATCGACATACAAATAGAAATTGTTCCCGTACCTTTCGAAAAAATGTCTGACGGTGCTCCGGGTGAAAGCAGTTCCGCCATACGGCAGCGCGTCATACAGGCACGGCAAATACAAGAAGAACGTTTTGCACAGACAGCGGGCATTTACAGTAATGCACAGATGACCTCCCGTTTGCTCCATCTCCATGCACAACCTGATGCGCAAGGTCTAAAGCTGTTGCAAAACGCCATGACCCGCTTGAATCTTTCAGCAAGAGCATACGACCGCATACTGAAAGTGGCCCGAACCATTGCAGATTTAGAGCAGTCGGCCAACATTCTGCCGCACCATTTGGCAGAAGCGATCAGTTACCGCAGCCTGGACAGAGAAAGCTGGGCAGGTTGACCTCCACCCACAATATACAACAAAAGCATTTCTGAACACTATAGTGTTCAGAAATGCTTCTTTCCAATAAAAACTATTTAGAAGAATAAAGACGGTTCTACAATGAATCCCGGCAAATCCTTACAATCCAATCTTCAAAACTTTCTTGTTCCTGACAGTAATGAGGCAGGTTTTCAAAAATGCTAATTTCCACTTCCATTAGTATGTCCAAACTACCGTCATTGTCCAGCACCATGTCTTGAATCTGTGCTTTTATGTACGGTTCGTAACGTTCATACAAGGCTAAAGCTGCTTTTTGCGATTTCTCATTCAAATACATCCCAATGAGTTCTTCATCCGAAAGGGCTCTGATCTTTTTCATCCGTTAAGGTTAATATTATTAATACAGCCTCCTATAAAGGAGATTCAAACTATCTCGTGCCAAATGTAATCAAAATAAGATTCTTAAACAAATGTTTTTCATTGCATTTTAGCGCGACAAGAAAAATTTCAGGTTTTCGGGAATAGATTTTAGCATACGATGTCAATTTATCAAATTTTGGATAAGTGTTTTTTGCGTCTTGCTTGTTATGTATATATTAGCGGAAGAAAAGAACAGACTCTCATTGCCGTACCGCTTATGGCGAAAGGAGTTAAAACTATGGAAAAAGAATTTGAGGAGAAATACAGAACTTTATTCCGGCGTTATTATTCCGGACTGTCATTCTATGCCGCACGTCTTGTAGGCGAAGACGATGCGGAAGATATTGTGCAAGACGTATTTCTGGACATCTGGAAAAGAAAGGATGACATCGAACTGGGCGAACAGGCACAGTCGCTCCTGTATCGCTCTGTCTATACGCGGGCTATCAACCTGATCAACCACCGCACCATCGTGAACAACTATAATACGGAAGAAGCCGAGCTGATGAAGAAAAGGACGGAATATTATCAGCCCGACCAGTCGGATGTAATCAAACGGATTGAAGACAGGGAGCTGCGTGTCGAAATCCATCAGGCCATAAATGAATTGCCTGACAAATGCAAAGAAGTGTTCAAGCTCAGTTATCTTTACAACATGAAGAACAAAGAAATCGCAGACGCGCTCAACATCTCCCTGCGAACCGTAGAAGCGCACATGTACAAAGCCCTGAGAATTCTGCGCGGACGTCTCTCCCACCTGCATGAAATATTCATTCTTATTTTACTGGCGTTCAAAGGATTTTTCGGATAACACACGAACAATTCTCAAAAAAGTCACAGATGGAGTAAGTATTTTCTCCGCCAGCTCTGTTATAAAAGTGTTATTCGAAACGGAATAACAGATAAAAATAACAAATAAATGCAATGTATAACCTTAAAAAGTTCAGTATGAGAAGCAAAAGCTCGTGCAGACGCTCGTTGATTCGAGCAATGGTGGTTACGGCAATGCTCACTGCCCCGACGCAGTTTGTATCCGCCCAACTGAACGTGACTTTATCGAACTCCACCGTAGGAGCGATGATAAAGCAGATTCAGTCTCAATCCAAATATCGTTTTTTCTATGACGATGAGGTGGAATCGATACCGATCAAGAAGGTCAGTCTGACTGACGCTTCCATCGGTGAAGTGTTGGACAAGGCTTTGTCCGGCAAGAACATTTCATACAGAATTGACGAGAATGTGGTGTATCTGTCCAGACCGGGCGAGAAAGTTCCTTCCACGGAACAGACCAAGAAACAGCCCAAAAAGATTACAGGAAAAATCGTGGATGCAAACGGAGAACCGCTTATCGGCGTTTCTGTCTTGGAAAAAAGGTACGGCCAACGGAACAATTACCGATTTCGAGGGAAATTATACGCTGACGGTTCCGGAAGGCTCTACCCTGCAATTCTCCTACATCGGCTACAAGGCAACCGAGATGCCGGTATCAAATCAGTCGTCCATCAACCTGACCATGCGGGAAGATTCGGAAATGCTGGATGAAGTAGTGGTCACGGCATTAGGTATCAAGCGTTCGGAGAAAGCACTGTCCTACAACGTGCAGGAAGTGAAGTCGGACGCAATCACCACCAACAAGGACGTGAACTTCGTCAACGCGTTGAGCGGAAAGGTAGCGGGTGTCAACATCAACTCTTCTTCCTCCGGTGTGGGAGGCGTATCGAGAGTGGTGATGCGCGGTACGAAATCCATCATGCAGTCGTCCAACGCGCTGTATGTCATCGACGGCGTACCGATGTTCACCGGACGCACCAAGGCCGGCAGCAGCAGCGACAATGCCAGCCAGGAAACAGAGTTCGGCTCAAGAGGTTCCACAGAAGCGATAGCCGACATCAATCCGGAAGACATCGAATCAATCTCCGTGCTGACAGGTGCCGCTGCCGCTGCACTTTACGGTTCGGATGCCGCCAACGGTGCGATTGTCATCACAACCAAGAAAGGTCAGGCAGGCAAGTTGAGCGTGACGGTCAGCAGCAATACGGAGTTCACGTCTCCGTTCGTAATGCCCAAGTTCCAGAACCGCTACGGAACAGGAATAAACGGCAAATACTCTACCTCCGGCGAGAAAAGCTGGGGAGCCAGACTGACGGGAAGCAACTATTACGGCTATAATCCGAGAGACGACTACTTTCAAACAGGCATCATCGGAACGGAAAGCGTTTCGTTGTCTACAGGTACGGACAAGAACCAGACATACGCCTCAGCCGCAGCTGTCAACTCAAGAGGAATCGTGCCGAACAACAAATACAACCGCTATAACTTTACAGTGCGCAACACGACGTCTTTCCTCAACGACAAGATGAAGCTCGACATCGGTGCCAGCTACATCCTGCAGAACGACCGGAACATGATCAATCAGGGTATCAGCGGCAATCCGCTGGTAGGGGCATACCTGTTTCCGCGCGGCAACGACTGGGAAGACATCAAGATGTATGAGCGTTATGACCCTGCACGCAAGACTTATACGCAATATTGGCCGATAGGCTCAGCCAGTATGCAGATGCAGAACCCGTATTGGGTGAACTACCGCAACTTGCGCGAGAACAAAAAAGACCGCTATATGCTGAACGCAGGACTGAGCTATCAGATTCTCGACTGGCTGAGCGTTTCCGGACGTGTCCGTCTGGACAATTCCACAAACGATTACACAGAGAAGTTCTATGCATCGACCGATGACGAACTGACCGAAGGCTCCAGCCGAGGGCTTTACAACATCGAGCGCACACAGGACAAGCAGCTGTACGCCGATTTCCTGATCAACATCAACAAGACGTTCGGTACCGACTGGTCGCTTCAGGCCAATGTCGGAGGTTCGTTCTCAGATGTACGTGAAGACATAATCAAGGTACGCGGTCCTATCGCCGACGGGTCTGACAAATTTGCGGGAGAGCCAGTGGGACTGACCAACTGGTTCAACATCCAGAACCTGAGCAGCACTACCGACCGCACGCAAGTCGGCTATCGCGAGCAGACGCAATCGCTCTTCGCTTCCGCTGAAATCGGCTACAAGAGCACCTACTACCTGACGCTGACCGGACGCAACGACTGGCCTTCACAGCTTGCAGGTCCGAACTCCACCAGCAAGTCGTTCTTCTATCCGTCGGTCGGCGCTTCCGTCCTGCTCTCCGAACTGATGCCTAACCTGAACAAGGATTATCTTTCCTACCTCAAGATTCGCGGTTCGTGGGCATCCGTAGGTACTCCGTTCCAACGTTACATCGCCAATCCGCGTTACGAATGGGACGGGAACCGATGGAACGTCCAGACTCAATATCCGGTATACAATCTGAAGCCGGAACGCACCGAATCGTTCGAAGTGGGTCTGACCATGCGTTTCCTGAAGAACTTCAATCTGGATGTAACCTACTACAACGCCAAGACCAAAAACCAGACATTCGACCCGCAGCTGACCGCCAGCGGATATTCTTCCATCTACATCCAGACGGGAGCTGTGCGCAACCAAGGTATTGAGCTGGCGTTGAACTACCAGAACACATGGAACAAGTTCACGTGGGACACCGGATTCACCTACTCGATGAACCGCAACAAGATTCTGACATTGGCAGACAATGCTGTCAATCCGGCCACAGGCGAACAGTTCTCTCTCGACCAGCTGGACATGGGAGGTCTGGGTGACGCACGATTCCTGCTCCGTGAGGGAGGCACGATGGGAGACCTTTATTCAAGAATCGACTTGAGACGTGATGACAACGGACAGATTTACGTAGACCAGAACGGGAACATCACCACTGCGACCATTGAAGACCCTAAGGACTACATCAAGTTGGGAAGCGTGTTGCCCAAAGGCAACCTGGCATGGAGAAACAACTTCAGCTGGAACAACTTCAATCTGGGATTCATGATATCGGCACGCTTGGGAGGCATCGTATTCTCGCGCACGCAAGCCATTCTGGACAATTTCGGCGTGTCGGAAACAACGGCGGCCGCACGCGATTTAGGCTACATGAACATAAACAACGGAGATAGGATAACTCCGGAAAACTGGTACGGAACGGTTGCAGCCGGGAATGCGGTTCCGCAATATTATACCTACTCGGCCACCAATGTCCGCCTGCAGGAAGTATCATTCGGATACAGTTCCCAAGAAAGATGCTTCGCGACATTTGCGACATCCGCATCTCGCTCGTAGGACGCAACCTTTGGATGATTTACAACAAGGCTCCGTTCGATCCGGAATCCACAGCGTCGACAAGCAACTTCTATCAGGGTATAGACTATTTCATGATGCCGGCATTACGCAACATAGGTGTAAACGTTAGTTTTAAATTTTAATCAGTAGATAGGTATGAAAAGATATATTTTGAACACATTGATGTGCGGCATTCTGGCGACAGGCAGTTTCTCATGTACGGAAAAATATTTGGACATCAACTCCAACCCCTATGAACCCGGAAGCCTGACTGCCGACGACTATGCGCTGGGAACGGCGATGAGCGGTCTGGCGTCTGCGGTTGTGTCAGACGATGTCAACACGGCTCAGTTTACCGACTGCTTGCTGGGCGGCACTTGCGGAGGCTATTTTGCCGATGCCAAAAGCACATGGACGGAAACCATATCCAACTTCAATCCGGTGGACGGGTGGACCAACGTGTTTCTCGCAAGCGACAGGGTTCTCCCCGTATTGTATGCCAACCTTGAACAAGTAAAGATTGTCTCACAGAATACCGGCGACCCTGTGCCGTATGCCATTGCCTTAATTATTAAAGTGGCAGCGATGAGCCGTGTTACCGACGCCTACGGCCCGATTCCCTACACGCAAATCGGAGTGGACGGAAAGATAACGGTTCCATACGATTCGCAGGAGAAGGTGTACGACACGTTCTTCACCGAACTGGACGAAGCGATAACTACCCTGACAGACAACAAGGATGCGGCACTGACCGCAAGCGCGGACTACGTGTACAGCGGCAACGTGCAGCAATGGATCAAGTTCGCCAACTCGCTGAAGCTCCGTCTGGCGATGCGCATCTCTTATGCAAACCCGACAAAGGCCAAAGAGATGGCGGAAAGTGCCGTAACGCAGGAATTCAGCGTCATCGAATCGAACGAGGACAATGCCGCATGGCATTACTTCGGGGCAGTGACCAACCCGCTGTACACCGCCGTCACCTACAACACTCACGACAGCCGCGTGGCGGCAGACATCATCTGCTATATGAACGGATATAACGACAACCGCCGTTCAAGCTATTTCAAGGCAGCCGAAAACGCTTGGGACTCCAATGAATTATGCGGAATCCGTCGCGGATGTCTCCTCGATGCGGTCGGTACGGAAAAACTTCAAAGATACACGGACATCAACATCTCGGCAAGCGACGCCATCCAATGGATGAATGCCGCCGAAGTGGCTTTCCTGCGTGCGGAAGGTGCGGCCGTGTTCGGTTTCAACATGGGCGGAACCGCCAAAGACTTCTATGAGCAAGGCATCCGCCTGTCGTTCGAGCAATGGGGAGCCGGTGGAGCGGACGCCTATCTGAATGACGGCACCAGCATTCCGACTTCTTACACGGATCCTGCGGAGGGGTTGTATTCATACGATTCAAACCTGAGCAACATCACCGTCAAATGGGACGAAGGCGCCACAACCGAAGAAAAGCAGGAACGCATCATCACCCAGAAATGGATTGCCAACTGGATGCTGGGCAACGAAGCATGGGCGGATTACCGCCGCACGGGATACCCGCGCCTGATGCCTGTCCCGACAGACGGGAACAAGAGCGGAGGCGTGGTGGACAGCAACAGAGGCGCACGCCGCATGCCGTATCCGGCTTCACAGAACACGGACAACTTCGAGAACGTGCAGTATGCGAGAGACAACTACCTGAACGGACCGGACAACATGGGAACCGATGTATGGTGGGCATGCAAACAGCAAAACTAACCCTTAAACTTGAATGTTATGAACAACTGTAAACAACTGATCAAAAACTTTGCGCTGGCTGTCCTTGCAGTTCCGGCAATGTATTCCTGCTCGGACTGGACGGATGTAGAGGCCGTAGACTACCACTACACGCTCCCGTCGGAACAAGACCCGGAAGCCTACAACGCATACCTGGCTCTGCTGAAAGAATACAAGCAGAACCCGCACAAGATACTGATTGCCAAATTCGACAACAGCAAATACGAAGTCAGCGGACAGGCTGACCGCCTTTCCGCACTGCCCGACAGCACCGACTTCATCGTGCTTCAGGCTGCGGACAGTCTGAACCCGGTCATCGAGCAGGAAATGAAAGGAATGCGCGAACAGAAAGGCACGCGAACTCTCTATGCTCTTGACTATGCCGATGTGGAAGCGCAGCTGCAAGCCATCCTTGACAAGGAAGAAGCCGAAGCTGCGGAATCTGACGGGGAAACGGAAAGCCCGGCTCCCGAAGAGGGGACAGAACAAACCGAAGGAACGGAACAGACCGAGACTCCGGATGCCGACCGCTTCATCGAAGTATGCACGCATTACGCAGACAGCCTGCTGGCCCTGTACGACAAATACGGTTACGACGGAATCCTTGCCGTATATAACAACATCGCCTATCCGGGAAGCATGACGGAAGAAGAAAAGGCGCAGCTACAGGCGCGGCAGGACGCTTTCTTCGGCAAAATCAGGAATTGGGCCGAAAGCCATCCGGACGCTCCTTTCCTCTTTGAAGGAAAACCGGAGAACCTTGTCGACGCTTCCATCCTCAGCCATGCGGACTATATCATCATTCCGGGATATGACGCAGGAAACATCAACGAAGTTTTATGGAATGCGGAAATGTCGCTGGCCGAGGGAGTGCCTTCCGACCGCATCGTGTTCGGAGTGGCGATACCGTCGCTGACAGACGAAAAAGCCACGGACGGCTATTTCAACGGAACGGAATACGCGGTCATTGAAACCGCATCCAACATCGCCTCGGACGAAGGCAGCTTCGTAAAGGCCGGACTTTGCGTCAAGAATGTAAGGGACGACTATTTCAACCCTGAGCACACCTACACGCACATCCGCCAGGCAATACAAATCATGAACTAACACCTAATGAAAAGAACCATGAAACTGAAAAGACTGAATATGATTGTCCTTGCGTCTGCGGCACTTGCCGTATGCGGATGCAAGACCAACGATGACCTGAACGAACACCACTTCGACAACAAGGTCTTCGTGGACATGACAGAACCGATAAGCAACTTTGTATTCAAGAATACGGAAAGCTCGTCGGCATCGCAGGACCTTTATCTTGCTACGGCTCTCGAAGCGGAAGCCGCCGTTACGGGACGTTTCGTTGCGGCTCCGTCAAAGGTTTCCGACTACAATGAGATGTACGGCGAAGAGGCTCGCGCTCTCCCCGACGACAAATGCGTCATCGAATCGCCGGTAGCCACGATTGACGCGGGAGGGACCAAATCGAACCCGGTTACCGTATCGTTCGTCAACTTGGAAACGCTGAACCGTGATTCTGTCTACGTCATGCCCGTGGAAGTGACGGACGTGACGGGAACGGCTCTGCTCGCTTCCAAGAAAACCGCCTACTTCGTCTTTGAAGGAGCTTCGCTGATCAATGTCGTGGCGGACATTGCGGAAAACTATTTCCCCGTCAACTGGAAGACACCTGACTTGGTGAGCGACATGTCAACCATCACGGTGGAAGCACTGATCCGCGTGCGCGATTTCGGGAATGTCGGCGGAAAGAAAGGAGAAAACATGAGCAGCATCTTCGGCATAGAAGGGGAGTTCCTTATCCGCATCGGCGACAGCGGATTCCCGGAGAACCAAGTGCAGCTGGTCACCCCCAACGGAAACTTCCCGGAAGGCAATTCGAGCTTAGGGCTTCCCACGAACGAATGGGTACACGTGGCCGTGGTGTGGGACGCAACGACGGGCGACCGCATCATCTATACGAACGGCGAAGAAATAGCCCACGACTATGAAGCCAGCGGAACGATTGACATATCGGAGACCGGAGAGGACGGATGCTACATAGGACGCGCATACAACGACGAACGCTGGCTGGAAGGCGAAATCGCGGAGCTCCGCATCTGGAACGTGCAGCGCACGCCGGAAGAAATCGCCTCGCACTTCTATGAGGTAGACCCTGCAAGCGAAGGGCTCGTGGCCTACTGGAAGTTTGACGACGGCACGGGAAAGGTTGTCAAAGACCATACGGCCAACGGCAACGACGTCACGGCAAACGGCGACCTTGTATGGACTCCGGTCGCACTGCCTGAAAGCGGAAAATAACATTAACAACGGATTAAACCTGAACGTATGAACACATTATACACAATCAAACGAAACCTGCTGGCACTGCCTTTAGCAATGCTGGCTATGGCAATGGCCACTTCATGCGAAGAGGAAGCCATTGTCAGATCGAGCGGCGAATCGCCGTACACGGGCATCACGGAAGTGAAAGGACAGCTCATCGACAAAGACACGCGCCAGAACAGCTCGGTCGTGGAGATGCGCGGCGACGAATACACGGCGAATGTCACCTTTAAGTTGTCCACCCGCCCCCAAAAAGGCGTAGACATCAAAGTGGCCGTTGACGAAGCATACGCAACAACCTACAACGAGCTGCACGGAACGGACTTCGGACTGTTCCCTTCCGCCAACGTAAGCATAGCGAACGACGGAGTTTTCCTGCTCGCTCCCGACGAACAGACTTCGCCGGAAATCGGCGTGACGCTGACTGCCTTTGAAGGGATGGAGGAAGACCAAACCTATATCGTGCCGCTGACCGTCACATCGGCCACCGAGGGAATCACGCTTGCGGAAGACGCGCAACACATGGCGCTCTTGGTGAAAGACTGCCGCAACATGCCGACCACCGACAAAGGGCCGGACGCAGTAAAGACCGTACTCTACTTTGAGGTGAACGACGTAAACCCGCTGAACGCTTTGGAGTTCAAGACCGAAAGCGGAAAATACTTCTTCGACCACGTGGTGCTCTTTGCCGCCAACATCAACTGGGATGCCGCACGCAAGCGCGTATATGTCTACAACAACGCGAACGTGCAGTTCCTGCTCGACAACAACGAACAATATCTGCAGCCGCTCCGCAAGGCTGGCATGAAAGTCATCATCAGCATTCTCGGAAACCATGACGAAGCAGGAGTGGCGCAACTGTCCGACTGGGGCGCACGCGAGTTCGCCAAAGAGCTGGCGGCTTATTGCAATGCCTACAACTTGGACGGAGTGGCATTCGATGATGAGTATTCAGACGACCCCGACCTGTCAAATCCCTGGTTAGCGGAAACAAGCCAGTATGCCGGTTCTCGCCTGATGTATGAATGCAAGGCAGCCATGCCCGACAAAATCGTATCGCTCTACAGTTTAGGCAGTATGCTTTCATACGAACTTGAAGTGATTGACGGCATCAAGCCGGGACAATATTGCGACTATGCAGTGGCTGATTATAATAGGAAAGCAGATCCCGGCACTGGAATGACACTAAAAACAATGCGGAGGAATGTCCATTGAATTAAATCTCGGAAGAGGAACTGCCACCGAATCTAAAGCCCGTCAAATTAAAGAAGATGGATATGGTTATTGGATGTTCTTTGCATTGAACCCCAAACAATATAGCTCACAAGTCTACAAATGTCAAAGCGTATGCAAAGGACTCTACGATGAAGAACTCATAGCTCCGACATACTATTACGAAAAAAACAGCACGGAGCGCAAGCCCCTTTAAAAGAACGGATGTCCTGCCTCCAAATCTCGCCGTCGTTTTTAAAAAACGTGCGGACGTTTTGGGGTAATCGTCCGCACGTTTTCAATAGGGAGACGGCGGGTTTGGCGGCGGACATTCAATGAACCTAATTAAATTGACAAAAGATGAAACAGTTGAAATACTATTTAATGATAATGTCGGCAGTTTTCGCTTTAGGAAGCTGCTCCGACGATGACGGGTCTCCTGTTGCGAACAATGGAGCGGACGCCGAGATTTCATTGTCGGCAGACACCGTTCAGGTGGCAAAAGAAGGAGGCGATATTGCCGTAACCGTGACAAGCAGCTCCGACTGGAGGCTGGCAGGCACTTGCGAGTGGGCGCATCCTTCCGTAACGGAAGGCGCGAACGGCGCAGAAGTAACCTTTACCGTCGACCCGAACGGTACGGAAGATATACGCACAGCGACATTCAAATTCTTTACCGGGGCAACCGTCGCTCCGTTCGTCATCGAATCGCATCCGGACAACAACATCTATTTGCAGTCGGAAGCGACCATCGACTTGGACAAAGACGATACGGAAGCCGTAATAAAACTTACCGGATACACCGAAGGACTTTCCATCGCTTGCAGCGAAGGAAGCGAAAGCTGGCTGTCGTTGGGCAGGCAAGTCCACTTTATGGGAGAGACGATGGTTTACATCAATGTGGTCAAGAATGAAACCTACTTTGCACGCTCCGCTACAGTCAGCCCGACCAACTCGCTTTCTGACGAACCGGTAAACATAACCGTCAATCAGGCTCCGAACGAATTCTTCGAGGTTACTTGCGAAAGCATGGAAGACAACATCATTTATTGTGACATGAAAGGACAAGACATTCTGTTCACAATGAGAACCAACATAGAATACGTAGCCGAAATTACAGAAGGCAAAGAATGGTTGGGAGAGCCGCAAGTGTCAGAACCGCAAACCGGCGAAGACGGACTTTCCACCTACACGATTACCATCAATGTGCCGGAAGCACAGGCCGCGCGTGTCGGAAAGGTCAACATCAAAGCTAAAAGCGAAAGAAGAGACAACGAAATTACAATCATACAGAAATCGGAATCCGACCAATTGGTTGAGCTTAGCGATGATGTCGCTGAAACGGCATTAGACAATGACTGGGTAATGCAAGTCGGCGAACAATACCTTGTGCTCGAGGCCGGACTGAAAGCTACCGCATTTGAATCAGGGTCTATCAATGATTTAACGGGTATTGAAAACTTCCCGAATCTGGAGTCATTGGAATTCAGTTGCGGACGGGACATGAGCCAAATAGACATCTCCGGCCTGCATAAAGTAAAAGAATTAAAAGCAGACGGTACCGAAGATATAGAAGTGTTCAACTTCGGGGACAACCCTATCACTTTCTTCAATTTGGAAGACGGTACGGATGCGCCTGAAGTAGAAACCATCACGTTTATCAGCACGAAACTCGTTACGTTGAACGTGAATGTAGATGGAGCTATGGATGATGACTGGGGATGGAGTTATGATGTGGAAACCATCGATGTTTCCGAATGCCCGGCATTGACGACATTGGAAGCCGAACATGTGAGTTGCAGTTTCAGCACCATCATTGCATCGGAAAGCCAAAAGAGCACCCTCACCACAATCAAGAAACCGGAAAGCGTAACCGTAGAATACAAATAAAGTTTCTTTTCTCCATAGTGAAAGAACCCTCTTCCGTTGCGGTGGCTGCCCGCAAGCGGAGAGGGTTCTTTTTTGCTTTCCGGACAAGCACAAGTTCAGCAGGAAGCCGCGCTCTCAACGCACTTCCAGTCGTCCACGGTTCCGGTTTCCGAAGAAAAGCTGACTCCGATGCAATAGAGCTTGCGGGCGTCCGAGCGGTAAGGCCGCGCATACCCTTTCCCGTCAATCTGCCGGAGAGCCTCGTCCGCAGTCCCGTCGAGCTTGAACTCGAAGATATAGACATATCCCGGAGTCTCCACGATGCAGTCCACCCGTCCCTCGCTCTGCTCCTTCTCCGTATAGACCGTGTACACGCTGACAAGACGGAAGATAAGGTAAAACGTGTAATGGAAATAGCGTTCGCGTTCCCGCTCGTTCTCCTTGCGGCGCATGGTGTAAGGGACGGATGCAAGAAAGGAGGTAAAGAGGTTGCGCAAGGTGTCGGGACGGCCATTCTCAAGCGCATCCACCAGTTCCTGTATCCATCCGCTCACATTCGTATTCTTTGTTTTCAGATAATTGGCCGCTACCACAGAAACAAATCCATTCTTCACTTCATCATTCGGGAAATCAAGAAGAAACGTACCTCTCCTAAGATTAAAGTCTTTGATAGTAAGGTATCCGCTTTGATAAATCATGGGGAGAGGCTGCTCCACATCAGCCTTATAGTCAACGAATTCTTCGGGACGGTAATAGCGTCCTGTCAGTTCATCCAAATTCTCCTGCGTATGGTTGAGCAGACGAATCAGATAAGTGGGAGTTCCGCTGGAAAACCAGAAATCGCGGAGAGCCTGTTGCGCAAAAGCGTTCAACAGACTGAAAGGATTGTACACGTCCGTAAGGTTCTCGCTGAAATGATAGCCGTCATACTGACGCTTCAGCATCTCCATCATCCCTGCCTGGTCCGTTCCGTATTTCTTCGCCAGCCCGCCGACGGGTTCAGCGAAATAACGCTCCAGTTCCTCCTGCGTAATGCCGCAAAGAGTCTCGTAACGCCCGTCCATGCTGATGTCTGCCGGCTGGTTGAAGCCGCTGAACACGCTCACCTGCGAGAACTTGGTGACCCCCGTAAGCAGAACGAACTGCAGGTCGTTATCAGCAGCCTTGAACACGGAATAGAAGCCTTTGAGGATTTCCCGGTGACGGTCCTCAAGCAAACGGTCTTCTTCGGCAGAGTTCATCCTTGCGC
Source organism: uncultured Phocaeicola sp. (assembly GCA_944320135.1). Classification (GTDB taxonomy): domain Bacteria; phylum Bacteroidota; class Bacteroidia; order Bacteroidales; family Bacteroidaceae; genus Phocaeicola. Next base: position 29,478 of record CALUGI010000002.1, read on the forward strand.
CCGTATCAAGTACATCGAGAATCGGCTTGTCGTATTCGTCTACGAGCACCACGCACCTGCGTCCGTACCGCTCATGCGCCCGATGAAGCACATAGGCAAAGCGTCTACCTATGTCATGAAAATCGGTTGTACGCCCATATTCCTTCTCCCAACTGCTGACAACACCTTCCAGAATGTCATCCAGTTTCCCCGGCTCCAGAAAGTTCGTTCCGTTGAAGTCAATGTGAAACACCGGATATTCCGCCCATTCCGACTCAAGCGCATCAATGGCAAGCCCTCTGAAAAGCTCTTTCCGCCCACGGAAATAACACTCCAACGTAGACAGAAGCAAACTTTTTCCGAAGCGTCTCGGACGGCTGAGGAAATAAGTCTTTCCTTCCGTCACCAACCGATAAACCAGCTCCGTCTTGTCCACGTAAACATAGTTGTCTTCCCTGAGATGTTCAAAGCTCTGTATTCCGATAGGGTACTTCATAACATTCCGTTTTTGAGATATACACAAAGAAACGGTTTTATTTCGAGACAAACAAACGCCGCCGTTAAAAAGATTTTCCGGCAGCATTGCCGTATCGGAAATTATAGCTAATTTTATCAGCCGAAACAAAAGGAACATTCATGGCCGGCATTTACATCCACATCCCGTTCTGTAAAAAACGCTGCATCTATTGCGACTTCTTCTCCACCACACAAAGCGAGAAAAAGGCCGCATACACCAGTGCATTGTGCCGTGAGCTGACATTGCGGAAAGGATACATCGGCTGCGAAACCGTGGAAACCGTCTATCTGGGAGGCGGCACCCCCTCCCAATTGTCGGAGAAAGAACTTTCCGCGATTTTCAACACAATATATAAGGTGTACCCCATAGCCGAAGGAGCGGAAATCACCCTCGAAGCCAATCCCGATGACCTGAATCCGGATTACATCCGCATGTTGCGCTCCCTGCCATTCAACCGCATCAGCATCGGAATACAGACTTTTCAGGACGAGATTCTGAAGCTGCTGAACCGGAGACATACGGCAAGGCAAGCAATAAAAGCGTTTGAAGACTGCAGGGAAGCCGGATTCCGCAACATAAGTATCGACCTGATGTACGGGCTTCCAGGCGAAACGATGAAGACATGGGTCTCCGACCTCAATCAGGCACTCGCAATGAAACCGGAACATATCTCCGCCTACCACCTCATCTATGAAGAAGGAACCGCATTGTGGAAACTCCGGGAAACGCATCGTGTAGAGGAAACGGATGAGGATTTGAGCGTAGCCTTCTTCACACAGCTCATCCATACCCTGAAACAAAACGGTTACGAGCATTACGAAATCTCCAACTTCTGTCTGCCGGGGTATCACTCCCGCCACAATTCAAGCTACTGGACCGGAAAGAAATACCTGGGATGCGGGCCGTCCGCCCACTCATACAACGGGACTTCACGCCAATGGAATGTCGCTTCACTTGACGGCTATATAAAAGGGATGGAAAAGGGTGAAGAAATCTCCGAAAAGGAAGAACTTGACCTGTACAGCCGCTATAACGACTTTGTGCTCACCTCAATCCGCACCTGCCGGGGAATGCCGCTGGACAAACTGAAAACGGACTTCGGAGAAACGCTCTGCAATTATTGCCTGAGAATGGCCCATACCCATTTAACACAAGGCACATTGGAAATCAAAGGGAACACATTGAAACTCACAGAAAAAGGCATCTTCATATCCGACGGAATCATGAGCGACCTGATGTGGGTATAACAAACAAAAAAGCCGGACTGCGGTGATTTCACACTGCAATCCGGCATTCTATATACCTGTATCTTTATTACTTGGCCAGACTGTACACGATGTCCATTATCTGTTTGCCCAATTCATCGGCCGCCTCCATTGTAGAAGCCTCTGAGTAAACACGGATAATCGGTTCGGTGTTGCTCTTGCGCAGATGTACCCACTTGTCGGGGAAATCAATCTTCACGCCGTCGATGTCGTTGATTTCCTCGTTCTTGTACATATCTTTCACCTTAGCCAGAATAGCATCCACATCCGTTTCCGGTGTCAAGTCAATACGGTTTTTGGCAATGAAATAGTTCGGATATGTAGCACGCAGTTCGCTCACCTTCTTGCCCTCGTGTGCCAGATGACTCAGGAAGAGAGCGATACCCACCAAGGCGTCACGTCCGTAATGAGACTCCGGATAGATAACCCCGCCATTACCTTCACCTCCGATAACAGCATGGGTTTCCTTCATCTTGGTCACCACGTTCACTTCGCCCACAGCCGAAGCGTTGTACTGCATACCGTACTTGCGGGTAACGTCACGCAACGCACGGGTAGAACTTAAATTCGAGCAAGTATTGCCCGGAGTATGCTTCAACACATAGTCGGCTACAGTTACCAACGTATATTCCTCACCGTACATCACACCGTTTTCACAGATGATTGCCAGACGATCCACATCCGGATCGACCACAAAGGCCACGTCATTCTTGCCCTGCTTCATCAAGCCCATGATGTCTCCCAGATTCTTCTCCAACGGTTCCGGATTGTGCTGGAAATCACCGGTCGGTTCACAATAAAGTTTCTCCACGTGTTCCACGCCCAGACGTTCCAGAAGTTCAGGAAGAATAATGCCGCCCACAGAGTTCACGCAGTCAATGGCGACACGGAAATGTGCGTTACGGATAGCCTCAATGTCAACCAGCTTCAAGGCCAGCACACTGTCAATATGTTTCTGGTTATAAGTATTGTCTTCCGTATATTTTCCGACATGATCAATATCGGCGAACTCAAACTCTTCTGCAGCAGCGATACGGAGCACTTCGTTTCCTTCCGCCGCATTCAGGAATTCCCCATGCTCGTTCAGCAGCTTCAGGGCGTTCCATTGCCTCGGATTATGGCTGGCTGTCAGGATAATACCTCCGCAGGCACCCGACATGGTTACGGCCAGTTCGGTTGTCGGTGTAGAAGCCAGTCCGATATTCAGTACATCAAATCCCATTCCCATCAACGTACCGCAAACCACATTCTTCACCATCTCTCCGGAAATGCGCGCGTCACGTCCTACTACAATCCTGTTGCTCGTCTTTGTTGTCGTTTTACGGATCAAAGTAGCATAAGCTGCTGTGAATTTCACAATGTCCAAAGGATTCAGTCCTTCACCGGCGTGGCCTCCGATTGTGCCGCGAATACCGGAAATTGATTTGATCAGTGTCATAATCTTAAAGATTTAAATGCTATTATTGGTTAATGAATTTACTTGACAATGTTGTATGCAATCTCATAATAACAAGGATAGACATACGACTGCGCCGTGGACGTTCCCTCGCTGTGCGGAACGATGAGCTTCACGCGAGCCTGCCTGTCGGAACGTGTCGTGCGCGAAGGCTTCAGATAACGCAACGGAATCAGCCATCCCGACGGAACGGCAGCAGTGCTGTAAAGCCCGTACATGCTGTAAGAATCGTTCCGCAAGAACGAAGCGGAATAAGAACCGCCGCTGATTGTCAGTTTGAATTCTTCTCCTTCGATGTAATAGTCCGAGTTGCGCACGTACATGTTTGCCATCAGCGTGTCGCCTGCCTCAAACATTTCGCTGCGCGTCTGCAAAGCCACTTCGACGAAACGCGCCACCATGTCGTGAGTTCCCTCCTGCAACACCTCGTTTCCGTCTCCCCGGTAAGACACGTGCATATAAACTCCGCTTTCGTCCAGCAACACATACTGGTTCTCTCCTATCGTCACCGAGTCTTGGGCGGCAAAGGTCGCCTCGTCTATCACCTCGATGTCGTTCTGGTTTATATATCTGTTGATTGCGTCCGCTTCGTCTTCCTTCATCTCCGCGTATGTTTTTCCGTCATCGCAACTCTGGATTCCGAAAGTTGATGCGCCGATTATGGCCAATAGATAATAAATCTTTTTCATTTCCATGCTTTTTCTGCGGACAAATATAAGAATTTCCACGCACAAGCGTCCTCTCATTTTGTCCAATTATGTCTAATATTGTCCAATTATAAGCAAATCCGCGTCAGCTTCTTCGCAAGATTTCTTCGTATTTCACCAAAGCCCGCTTGAATGCGTCGACAGCTTCTTCCATCGTGCCATAAAACTCCCCGCCGGATGCGTTCAGATGCCCTCCTCCGTTGAAGAATTCCGCCGCAACTTTATTGCACGGGAAGCTGCCCACCGAACGCAAGGAAGCCTTTATCATGTCTCTTTCCGTGTCTTCACGCAAGAAAACCGAGAAGCAGACTCCTTTAATCTGAAGCGGAATGTTGACGAATCCCTCCGTATCGCCTTTCATGCAGCGGTACTTTCCTTGTTCTTCCTTGGTCAGCCAAATCAATGCGGACCGGAACTGCGGAAAAACCTGCATTTTCTCATAAAGCACGTAACCCATCAAACGCAGGCGGTTCTCGGAATAAGTGTTGAACACCCTCCGGTAGATTTCATCCTTGTCAATGCCTTTTGAAAGCAGTTCGCTGATGATAAAATAAATCTCCCGGCTGTTCGAGTTGTACGTAAACCCTCCCGTATCGGTCATCATGCCGGTATAGATACACTCCGCCCCTTCGAACGAGATGTCATCGAAACACCCCATCCGGCAAATCAGCCGGAACACAAGCTCCGAAGTGGAAGAAATCTCAGGATGGGAGATGACCACTTTGCAGAAAGGTTCCGGGTCAAGATGGTGATCGACCATCACCTTCCGCCCAGGAGCGTTTTTCACCGCATTGCCCATGTTGCCGATACGCGACAAGGCGTTGAAATCGAGGCAGCAAATCACGTCCGCCTCCGCAAGGAGCTTGTCTGCAAACTCCGCATATTTGTCGTAACGCACAATTTCCTTCGCCCCCGGCATCCAGCGCAAAAAATCGGGGAAAGCGTTCGGCACGATTACGTTGACCGTCTTCCCCAAAGAAGTCAAGAAATGGTAAAGGCCCAATGATGAGCCCAACGCATCGCCGTCGGGCGAAAGATGAGTGACGACAACAATCTTTTCGGCCCGATCAAAATAGGTTTGCACCTTATCTATGTTGGCCTGAAGTATTACTTTCGATAACATATTGCATCAAAATCCATTACTGTTAGAGCGGCAAAAGTACAAATTAATTTCCAGAAACTACAGAATTATCGAGCAAGAACCGCTGACGGACAAATCCGTATAAGATATTTTAAGCAATTGGCATTCGCGAATCAGAGCCTCCCGGTAGCCGTCGCTCAACGAGCTGTCGATAATCACCCGGCGGACAACGAACAAACGGTTCAGTTCTGCCAAATTGCCTCTGAAGCCGCGACATATATACACATAGTCGAGGGGCAGACGGACATCCGACGATTTGCCGCGCCATCGTCCGGTCTTCATCAGACCTATCCGCAACGAATCCACCTGAAACAGCCCGTCGGACGACTGCAACAATGACAAAGCCCTCCCTTGACGAGCATAAACTTCTGAACGGAAAAAACAAAGGCTGCAAGGCGAGGATTTCACCTGCTCATACCAGCACGCGCCGAGGAACAGCACTCCCGTCGCCGAAGCGCATATCAAATTGCGGGCGCGTTTCAGTCTGTTCCCGGCCAAGAAAAGATAAAAGAAGCCCAAGAAAAGGAACAAAAGCGCCAGCTGGCTTTCCGTAATGTACAGAGATGTCAATTGGGAAGCGTAAAGACGTGCGACCGCAAGCATGGAGAGATTCAACGAATCGGTGGAAAATTTCAAAAGCCATACGGCAAAATCGCCCGCTACAGGCACGGCAAACAAAGCCAAGGCAGCCAGCGCACCTCCAAGAATGCAAGCCGACAACGGAGCTACAATCAAATTGGCCAACAAAAAATAAGTGGGGAAAGCCCCGAAATAGAGCAGTACAAGCGGAAATGTCCCCAACTGCGCGGCCATAGACAAAGAAAGCGTGTTCCACACGTACCTGAGAAAGCGGTTTCGAGGCTTCCAGATGCCTGAAAACAGCGGATAAAACAACAAAATGGAATACACAGCCGCAAACGAAAGCTGAAAACTGATGTCAAAAAGATAAAACGGATTGCATAGCAACATCAGGAAAGCGGTCAGCGTCACGGAGTAAATGGCGGAGAACCGGTCTTTGGAAACAAGCGCAGCTGCCATATACAACGAAAACATCACGACCGAACGAACCACCGGAGAGCTTAGCCCCGATATAAACGCAAACGTCCAAAGAAGCAAGACAATCAAAGCCGCAGAAACAAAATCCCCATATTTCAAACTGCGGACGGGATAGAACAGCAAAAACAAGATGCCGGCCAATATACCGATATGAAGCCCTGACAGAGAAAGCACATGGCTTGCGCCCGTAGCCGTGTAAACCGCTTCCAATTCGGGAGTGATATCGCTTCTGTCGCCCACCGTCAGAGCGGAAGCCACCGCCAGCACGTCTCCTTCCAGCCCCCACTCCCGATAAAGAGACACGATATCCTGCTGCACAGCCAAGGCGCGTTGCCTGAAAGAAAGTTCGTTTTCCTTCACGCGCATCCACCTGCCGGAAAAAGCGATTCCGGTTCCGCTGATTCCTTGCCTCATCAAATACTTGCCATAGTCAAAACCTGTCACTTCTTCCGTAGAGACGGGACGGGACAGCTTGGCATAAAAACAGATGCTGTCGCCGCACCGAATCTCAGAAAGCGAGTCCGGCATCCACGACAACAGGACGGAACGCTCCACACGCTCCCGCAAACCGTTTCCGGACAATGTGTCCGACAAGTTCTGAGCATGAGAAACGCTTACTCTTGCCCGGACTACCTTTCCGTAACGGCGGGGAATATCTTCCACCAGCCCCCAATACAATCGTTCATGAAGGCTCCAATCGAACTCCACTTCCTCCCGCTCATGAAGCGCCAAAGTTCCTCCCAACAAGAAAAAGGACATGCAAGCCAAACACCCGAAACGATAACGGACACCAAACGGCGAGCTGCGATAAAAGCAGACAACCGTCCCTGAAAGAACAAGGAAGCACGCAAACAAAAACTCCCACGACACGAAATCCGACAAACGGTCGAATACAAAGATTCCGACCGCCAAAGACACGGCCAGCCGGAATACGGGATAGGCTAACAAAGAAGAATGTATTTTCACAAAGGGCTATGCATTTTTCAACTGTTTTTCAACCGACAAATCGTTTCAATCATATCCGGCGACTTGAACACCGCACTCCCGGCCACGAGCACGTCAGCGCCCGCCTCGGCCAGCAAGGGAGCCGTCTGCAAGTTGACGCCTCCGTCAACCTCAACCAATGCCTTCGACCCTCTCCGCTCCATCAGCTCACGAAGCTCGCGGATTTTCTGCAAGGTATGAGGAATAAACTTTTGCCCGCCGAATCCCGGATTCACGCTCATCAGCAGCACCATGTCCACGTCTCCTATTATATCGGACAGCATCGCAACAGGAGTGGCTGGATTCAGAGTGACTCCCGCTTTCATGCCTGCTTCCTTTATCTGCTGGACAACCCTATGCAAATGCGGACACGCCTCATAATGCACGTTCATCATCATGGCGCCAAACTCCTTCACCTGAGAAATAAACTTCTCAGGCTCCACAATCATAAGATGCACGTCCAAAGGTTTTTCGCTTATTCGGGCCACAGCTTTCAATACGGGAAAGCCGAAAGAGATGTTCGGAACGAACACGCCGTCCATCACGTCCAGATGCAGCCAGTCGGCTTCGCTCCGATTTATTTTTTCCAAGTCTTCACTTAAGTTCGCAAAATTAGCGGAAAGTAAGGAAGGGGCTATTTTCAAATCCTTTGCCATATTTTCATCCGTTAGAAAACAAATATGGAACAAAGTTAAACATTCTTTTCAAACTGCCAAGTGATTCCCGGAAGTTTTGGCTCAGCTGGTTTATTTTCCGACGGAAGTTACCTCCCCACGCTGAAGCGCAAGCCCAACTGCAGGTTAAAATTGAAAGGATGCTCCTTGCGGATTGTCTCCACGCCGCTGTTGTCATCGAAATAGTAGGCCATGCCAGGCTCTACATACAGGCCGATTTGAGGATTGAAGTTCACCTGCGCGCCTACGGCCGCCGTCACGGACCATTGCAACGGGTCCACATCCATATCTTCGTCCCAGCTTCTGCCGCTGTTCACGTCCGTCGTTTTCAATTTGCCGGAAACGCACTTCTCAACCGCTCCGCCTGCCGAAGCGTAAAAGGCGAAACGATTATTTTTCCATATCGAGCGTTGCACTTTCAGCGGAATCCCCACATAGTGAAGCCGCTGATCGTATTCCAAATAAGTCTTGGCGCCGGAACTCCAGTCTGTAGCCAGCATTGTGTATGTCAACCCTGTTTCCAAGGCCCAATCTTCGTTCCACGACCAACGGAAAGATGCGCCGACAGTTACCGGCATGTGATGCTTTATATTGGTTTTCGCGGTATATCCCTGATTCTCATAGAAGTTTTGCACCAAAGCCGTTTCTTTGTCACTTACGGCCCCCGTCAGATTTCCCACTTGATAAGAAGATATTGCACCCATCCCCACCATTCCGTTGTAAGTGTTGGAGGAAGAATAAGGCATGTTTCCGGCGAGAAGCCCTACCGAAAACTTCTCTTTGCCAGCATTGCCTTTGTTCGTTTTCAGCGAATACGCATTCTGCCGCATCTGCTTCCTGTCGGCAGCACGGCTGGCCTTCCGCACACGTTCTGCATCTGTCCGGCTGTCCGTTTGCCCGGCGTTCTGCTTTTCCGGAGAGGCGGACGAGGCCGGCATGTCTTCGTCGCGCGCTTCTTCTGTCTCAGGCTCAGACTGCACGTGCGGCAAAGAAGCGTTTTCCGCTTCTGCCGTCGGAGAAAGAGGACGAAGCGCGGCATCCTTCTTCATCCTGCGCGGCGAAGCGTCCGCCAACGCTTCTTCCGGCAATGTCTGATTCTCCGGCATCCCGCCTGCCCGCATCTGTTCTGCCGGAAGGGAAACGGCTTTCTGCACTGCCATATCCTGATTCTTGAAGTCGGCAGCGGGAGAAGTCCAGAACCATACAGACAAAGAAGACGCCAGCAGCGCCAGCACTGCCGCCGCCACATACCATCTTCTCCAGAACGGAATCGCTTTCACTTCAGAGGCATTCAACTCCCCTTCCAGCTCGTTCCACAGCCCATCGGGGAGAGGTTCGGAATAACCTTCCATCCGTCTGCGCATGCTTTCAATCCACTTTTCCTCGTCCTTCGCCTTCATGAATAATATTGTTCTTTTCTATATTCTCTTATTTTTTTCATCATCAGCGTCTTCGCCCGATAGAACTGCGACGATGACGTATGCTCCGTTATGCCCAGCATGTTTGCAATCTCCTTGTGGCTTTTTCCCTCGAATACGTACAGGTTGAAAACGGTACGGTATCCTTCGGGCAACGCCGCGATCATTTTCATCAAAACCGGGCGCGGAATCTCTTCAACGCCCTCGTCTTTTTCCTGAACGTCGGGGAGTTCTTCCATAAGCACTTCCTGCTGGGAAATCTGGACGTGCTTCCGCAAATATCCCAGCGCCTCGTTCACCATCACCTTCGACAGCCATGCCTTCAACGAGCCGGGCCCTTGGTAAGCAAACTGCCCGATGGACTGGAACACGCGGAGGAATCCGTCGTGCAGCACGTCCCTCGCCGATTCCCTGTCGCCGATATAACGAAGACAAATCGCCAACAACGAACCACCGTACCGCTCGTACAACTCCTTCCGAGCCTGATTGTCCGCTTGCTTGCACTTAAACGCTAATTCTTCTTCCGTCATGTCCGGCCAATGGTGCTTTGATTAATAAATGATTGGACTGCAAAAATACTGCACCGATTTCAAGTTTTTTTCTTATTAGACTGTTTTAACAAAAGCAAAAGCAGTAAAACGGGCTTGAAGCCCATTTTTTGTATAAAAAGACAAAAGGGATGGCTTTAAATTGCAAAGATATTACAACAACGATTCTCATCTTGTCGGCCTGCCTCTTCCAATCGTGCGCAAACGACAAAAGCGAGGACATATACATGGGAACCGGTTCGTACTCGACGTTGGGAACCATCGTCGAAACAGACGGGCTGCTCATCGAATCAGACATATACGGGTTGTTGGCTCCGGCCAACGCCGAGCAGTTTGTCAATCCCGAAACAGACACTGTCGGGCAAAGGGCATTGCTGGAATTCGCCTTTGAAGAACAAACTTCCGAGACTTCCTCCGATGGCATCCGGCCGATACAGCTGTCACGTTTCTACAAAGTTTTGACAAAAAGAGCAGACGACATCAGAAACTCCGGCCAAGGTTTCTCAGACAATGCGGCGAAACAATATGGAAGCAATCCGATTGAAATCAGCGCCGCCTCAATCAGCAAACATCATTTGAACGTACAATACTATATTTTAGGACACAATACGGAAGACATTCCCCACCGTATCAGTTTAGTGCTGACCAACGAAAGTTCGCTTGACGAAGACGGACTGATACGTGCAGAATTGCGCCACGATGCGAACGGGGACTTGCAGAAAGAAACGTTCTGGGGTGTCGTATCTTTTACGCTGTCTGACATACCGGAATGCAGCGACCCGAAATTTGAAGGGTTCCGCATCGTGTACCACAATGCGGAAGGCGCATCGCAAGAATACATCGCCGCCCGTCACCCCACATAAGAGCCTTCCGCGTAACGGTAGCCTTTCAGAAAGTCAGCGACTTCCATTCGTTTCTTCCCGGCCAGCTGCAAGGAAAGCACATTCAGATAACCGTCGGAAACGGCAATGCGGAAATAAGTCTTCTTGTCAGTGCATACTGTCCCCGGTTTTTCCGAATGCACTGCAAACATCTTTTCCGTTTCAAAAAGTTTCAGCGTGACCGCCAGTCCTTCTCCCTCATGCAGTTCTGTCCACGCGCCCGGATAAGGGGAAAGCCCTCTTATCAAATCATATATCCGCTTCACCCCTTGCCCCCAATCAATACGGCAAGTTTCCTTGAAAATCTTCGGAGCCGGACGCAATTCCGACGCCTCCGCCTTCACAAGAGCTTCTTGCGGAATGGTTTTCACGGTGCCTGCCAATATTGCATCCACCGTTTTCAACACAAGGCCTCCCCCCAGGTTCATCAGTTTGTCGTACACAACTCCCACATTGTCGGTATCCGCGATAGGGACACGCACCTGATCGATGATTTCTCCGGTGTCTATCTCATGCTTCAGGAAGAACGTAGTGATTCCTGTTTCCGTTTCTCCATTGATTACCGCCCAGTTGATGGGGGCTGCTCCGCGATACTGCGGAAGCAACGAAGCGTGGAGGTTGAACGTCCCCAAACGGGGCATATTCCACACAACCTCCGGCAACATGCGAAATGCCACCACGATTTGCAAATCAGCCTGCAGCGAACGCAGTTCTTCCACAAAAGCCTCATCTTTCAACTTCTCCGGCTGAAGCACCTTCAAGCCTTGCGACACGGCATACTGCTTCACAGGGCTGGGCTGAAGCACGCTCCCGTGCCTCCCCATCGGCTTGTCGGGCATAGTGATGACCCCCACCACATTATACCCGCCTTCTACCAGACGCTTCAGGCTCTCCACGGCAAAATCCGGAGTGCCCATATACACAATCCTCAAATCCTCCTTCTTCATATCTTGTTCCTTTCGTTTCTTATTCGGCCGACAAATCAACCATCATCTGTCGGTAAGTGCTCAACACTTTCGATTTCGACACGCATCCGATATACTTGTTGCCCTCGTCTACCACAGGCAAATTCCACGAATTGGTCGAATCGAACTTTTCCATTACCGCTTCCATCGAATCGGTTGTAATGATTCTTGCTTGAGGAACGACCATAAAATCGCTCACATGATAGCGGTGATACAGTTCCTGCCGGAAGATAATGTTCCGAATGTCGTCCAACACAACCACCCCAATCAGCTCTTTCCTCGCATCAACCACAGGAAAAAGATTGCGCCCCGACTGAGAAATCGTTTTAACCATCTGGCCCAAGTCCATATCCGGACGCACAGTGAGGAAGTCCGTTTCAATCACGCTCTCCATATTCATCAAAGTCAACACAGCCTTGTCCTTATGATGCGTAATCAGTTCGCCGCTTTTGGCCAGACGCATGGAATAAATGCTGTGCGGCTCAAATACGATAATGGTAAGGTAAGCGCAAACCGACACAATCATCAGCGGAAGAAACAAACCGTATCCTCCCGTCAGCTCGGCAATGAGGAAAACTCCTGTCAACGGCGCGTGCATCACGCCCGACATAAGTCCTGCCATACCCATCAGAGCAAAATTCTTTTCAGGAATGTATGTGTTGCCTATATTGAACTGATTGCATACATACGAAAACACGAAACCAGCGATGCAGCCCAAGAACAGGCTCGGAGCGAAAATACCGCCGCAGCCCCCGCCGCCGTTCGTCGCACTTGAAGCAAACACCTTGAACAAAACAATCAACACCAAATAAAGCACCAACAGACGGGCGTTGCCATAAAACAACGAATTGTTCATTACCGTCTCCCAATCAGCGTTGGATGTTCCGTTGAGCAGAAGCGAAATGGTATCATATCCTTCACCGTAAAGGGGAGGAAAGAGAAATATCAACACGCTCAGCATCGCGCTGCCGATAAGGAACTTCATATATGGATTCCGGTAGCGTCTGAAGATATTTTCAATCCAGTTCATCGAACGGGTGAAGTACCAGGCCACCAACCCGCAGAAGACACCCAACGCAATAGCATACGGAATGCGATCCAACGAGAACGGATAATCAAGGTGAAACTGGAACATGGCTTCCGTCCCGGTAAGCAGATAAGAAACAGAAGCGGCCGTTACGCTTGTGATGAGCAGCGGAAGCAGAAAAGCCATCGTCAGATCCATCATCAACACTTCCAGAGTGAACACAACGCCTGCAATGGGAGCCTTGAATATGCCGGACACGGCACCTGCCGCACCGCACCCTACCAACAGCATCAGCGTCTTGTGATCCATACGGAACATGCTTCCCAAATTGGAACCGATGGCAGAGCCCGTCAGCACAATCGGGGCCTCCGCACCTACCGAACCTCCGAAACCGATGGTAATGGCGGAAGCGCACACCGACGACCAGACGTTGTGTTTCTTGATGCGGCTCTGCTTGCGCGATATTGCATACAGGATTTTCGTCACACCGTGGCTGATGTCGTCACGCACGATTTTCCGGATAAACAGACCCGTCACGAAGATTCCGACCACAGGATAAACCAAATACAGCCAGTTGGCTCCCGTTGTATCGAAATTCTCGGTCAGAAATTCCTTGATGTATTCCACCAGAAACTTCAGAACGTATGCCGCCAATGCCGTAAAAATGCCTACAAGAAAACTCAGAATCAGGACGAACTGCTTGTCTTTTATATGCTTTTCCCTCCAGACCAGAAGGTTTTGGAGGAAATTGTTTGTCTCATCAGCTATTTTCATCGCTCCAACGTTTACTCCCTGATGATTTTCACCTCGCCGCCCTTGCCGAGCTTGATAATGCTCGAAGGTTTGGAATGCCCTGTTTCGTTGCGGCGGCAATCCACCACATAGTCTACCGCCTGCTTAATTTCATCGCTGATTTCGCTGAACACGGCCGGCGACGGCTGTCCGCTGATATTGGCCGAAGTGGAAACGACCGGCTTGCGGAAAGCGAAACAAAGTTGTTTGGAAAATTCTTCGGCCGTCACGCGAATACCCACCGTTCCGTCTGCCGCAATCAGGTTCGGAGCCAAGTTCTTCGCTCCGTCATAAATAATAGTCAACGGCTTGTCGGTCATTTCCATCAAATCCCATGCCACTTCAGGAACATCTTCCACATACGACTCCACTTTCACGGGACTGTCGACCAACACCAGCATCGCTTTGCTGTCAGCCCGCCGCTTTATTTCAAAAACCCGTTTCACGGCCTCTTCATTCGTTGCGTCGCATCCTATTCCCCAAACCGTATCGGTAGGATAAAGGATGACTCCGCCATTACGCATGACCTCGCACGCTTTTCTGATTTCATCTTTCATCATAACTTTTCCGTCGTTAAGTAAAAGCCTTCCGGCAGACGGCCTTCGCCGCCTTCAGCGGGCAAAAATACAAATGATTTTTAGGATAACCCAAGAAAGTTTGATTAATTTTGCCGAAAACCCTCCGCAGAGCTTTATGGACACATTCAGAAAAATCATTCATATCGACATGGATGCTTTCTACGCATCGGTGGAGCAGCGCGACAATCCCGAACTGAGGGGCAAGCCCATAGCCGTGGGACACGCCGAACAGCGGGGCGTGGTGGCGGCCGCCAGCTACGAGGCGAGAAAGTTCGGCGTACATTCGGCCATGTCGTCGGCAAGGGCGAAAGCGCTGTGTCCGCAACTCATCTTCGTACACGGGAGAATGGACATATATAAAAAGGTGTCTGCGCAGATTCACGAGATATTCCACGAATACACGGACTTGATTGAGCCGCTCTCGTTAGACGAGGCGTTTTTGGACGTTACGGACAACAAGAAGCATATCGAACTGGCGGTGGACATCGCGCGGGAAATCAAACGGCGCATCCGCGAAGATCTCCATTTAGTGGCCTCCGCCGGAGTGTCTTACAACAAGTTTCTGGCGAAAGTGGCTTCCGATTACCGCAAACCCGACGGACTATGCACCATCCATCCCGACCAGGCCGCCGACTTTATCGACCGGCTTCCCATCGAATCATTTTGGGGAGTGGGGCCGGTCACCGCCAAGAAGATGCACAAGTTAGGCGTCTTCAACGGCAAGACTTTGCGCGAATGCTCGCTCGACATGCTGCAGCGCCAGTTCGGAAAGGCGGGAATCATTTACTACAATTTCGCGCGCGGAATCGACGACCGCCCCGTGGAGCCTGTCCGCATACGCAAGTCAATCGGATGCGAACATACGCTCGAAAAAGACATTTCGCTGCAGTCGGCGGTTATCATCGAACTGTATCACGTGGCTTGCGAACTGACAGCGCGGCTGAAAGCGAAAGGATTCAAAGGATACACCCTTACACTCAAAGTGAAGTTCAACGACTTCACGCAAATCACACGCAGCCAAAGCACTGCCTATCCGCTGCACGAACTGAAAGAAATCCTGCCGATAGCCAAACGTCTGATGAAAGAGGTTGACTACGCCACCCACCCCGTCCGTCTGATCGGCCTCTCCGTGTCAAATCCGAAAGAAGAACACGACTGGCCGCCGGAGAAGGCTCCCGGATGGGTGCAGCTGGAATTCGACTTCAAAGAGAACGGCCCTGCCTGAAAACGAGGCCCCGCTTCTATAAAACCCCCGCCGCCTTGCGGAGAAAGTGCGCGCGCATTCTTTCCGCAAGACGGCGGGGGTTGCCCATAATTATGTGTCTCCGTCATTTATGCGTATGCACAATCTCGGTAGGCGCCAGTTCTGCGTTCCTTTTTTCGGTTTGGGCCACCACGTTACGGGCCAGACCGATGAAAGCCTGTCCGGTCAGCGAATTTTCGTCGAGCGCCACAGGAGTCCCCTTGTCGCCGTTCTCGCAAATGCTCTGCACGATAGGTATCTGCCCCAACAGCGGCACGTGAAGTTCTTCGGCCAGCCGTTTCGTGCCTTCTTTCCCGAACAAGTAATATTTGTTTTCCGGAAGTTCTGCAGGAGTAAACCATGACATATTCTCCACAAGTCCGAGGATGGGCACGTTCACTTTGTCGTTCATATACATGTTGATGCCTTTTCGAGCGTCGGCAAGGGCCACCTCCTGCGGAGTGCTCACGATGACCGCTCCCGTGATTGCCAGCGTTTGGAGCAAAGTCAGATGGATATCGCTCGTGCCCGGAGGGGTGTCGATTACGAAATAATCCAAATCGCCCCATTCGGCGTCGCCCACTAACTGCTTCAGCGCATTGCTTGCCATGCCTCCGCGCCACAAAGTTGCCTGGTCGGGGTTGACAAAAAAGCCGATAGACAACAGCTTGATTCCGTACTTTTCAATAGGAAGAATCATGTCGCGCCCGTTGACTTCCTCGGCATACGGACGGGCATCTTCTACCTGAAACATCTTCGGAACCGACGGGCCGAAAATGTCCGCATCCAGCAGACCGACCTTATAGCCCAACTTCGACAAAGCTACGGCAAGATTGACTGCAACGGTCGATTTCCCTACTCCCCCCTTTCCGGAAGACACGGCTATGACGTTCTTCACCTGCGGCAGCATCTTGCCGGGTTCCGGACGCGCCGCCTGCCTGCTTTCCGTGGCGATGGTCACTTCCACGTCTTTCGACACGTATGTATGGACAGCCGTCTCCGCCGACTTCACGACCGATTTCATGAACGGGTCGGTCGGCTTGTCGAATATCAGCGAGAAGCTGACCTTCATGCCGTCGATGCGGAGATTGTCGGCCACCATCTCCGCCTCCACCAAATTCTTCCCGTTTCCGGGATAACGCACCGTAGCCAATGCGTCAAGAATCAACTTTGGATATAAAGTCATAATCGTTTATTTTTAATATGTTGTCGCCAAAGAGTTATTTGCTTGTTTTCAGCCCGCTTCGTTTGCTGCGGTTATAGCTGCGATAGTCGTCCAGTTCAATCTCCACATCCGGCTCCCGCAACTCTCCTTCCTGCGGCAAGCGGAAACGGATATACTTGATGTTCAATCCTCTGTCGAGCCACTGCTGTTCATAATAGGTGCGGATGCTCAGAATGTCATCGCTTATTCCGGAATGATACAAATCGTCGGTGACGAACTCCACCGGCAGCCTGTTTTCTTCAACCATACATTTCGTATAAGTGAACATGAAATTGCTGTCCGTCTTCAGATGCACCAACCCGTCGGGCACGAGAAATTTGCGGTAACGGTTCATGAAATAAGTGGAAGTCAGCCGCTTGGTGGCCTTCTTCATTTGCGGGTCCGAGAATGTCAGCCAAATTTCGCACACCTCGTTCTGCCCGAAAAAGCGGTCGATGATTTCGATATTGGTGCGCAAGAAGGCCACGTTTGCCAACCCTTCGCGCAGGGCATCCGTAGCTCCGGTCCACATTCGCGCCCCCTTGATGTCCACGCCGATGAAGTTTTTATCCGGATACCGGCGGGCAAGCCCTACCGTATATTCGCCTCTTCCGCAGCCCAATTCGAGCACAATCGGATTGTCGTTCTTGAAAAAGTCCCTGCCCCAGTGGCCTTTCATCTCAAACGGCACCTCATCCGCCACCGAATAAGGATATTCAAACACATGCGGATATTCCGCCATATCCGCGAACTTCGCTAATTTTCCTTTTCCCATGCAAACAGATATTCTAACGGCGTCCAAACTCCCGCCGCACAGAAACGGCTTTCCGATTCCGGCCGGAAAATGGCACGCCCAAGTTTCCTATAAAATCCGAGCCAAAATTACAATTTTTCGGCGGAATGTCAAAAAAATGCGGCGGAGAGGGTGAACGTTCCGGCATTTGTGCATTTAATTCAATAAAGCCATCGAACTACAGACATGAAACAGTTTCTATATATCTGCACGTCTCTGTGTTTTCCGTTGATTGCCGGATGTTTCCGAAACGAATGCCCTTCCAGCTTTCCCGGCACAGGGCCTCAAATCGTCGGAGACAGATATCCGTCGTTCGCGTCCGCCGGCAGAAGCGGAAACGCGACAGCCTTCAAAGCCGGAGACCGAGCGCTGTTTTTCGGACAAGGCGGCATACGCGCAGACGGCATCGTGCTTACGTTCGACGGAAACGCCTGGCATCCCGACCGCCCCATCGAATGGCAGAAAGGAGAGCCAATCTGTTATACGGCAACCTATCCGGCATTGGAAACAGACGAAAACGGAAACTACTCCGGCGAGCAACTGTATGCCGACGACAGGAACGGACTGAAAGACATCCTCTTCTGCCAAGATTCGTGCAAGCAAGGAAACGTAATCACACTGAGATTCGAACATCGGTTCGCACAGCTCAACTTCACTGCCGAACCAAGCCTGAACACTCTGATAGAAAGCATGCAATGCAAAACGGCCGCGATAGAATCGTTCAATCCCCGAACGGGAGAAATTGCCTGCTCTCCGGACGTTGCAAACACGTCCGTCCGAAACCGATGCGACGAAAGCACATACAGTTTTATCATACCTCCCTCACATTCCGCAAACACGCTGCAAACAGAGCTGTCCGTCCGAACGGCCAACCGGGATACGCTTACAGCAATACTCTCGGCACCGGAATTTCTGGCAGGAAACGCCTATTCGTGCAACATAAGAATGAAAGACTCCGGAATCGGCATCTACACGGCAGAAGACTTCATCGCTTTCACCCATCTGATAAACGGCGAAGAATACGGCGGACGCAAGCTGGAAGAATTTGGAGAAACAATCAACGGGACAACCGTTTATTATTTGAAAAACGACATTGAATTTACAGAAGCGGAATCGGAACAGCTGATGGGAATAGGGCGCAACTACAAATTGGGAGAAACATTCAACGATGTCTTTGACGGACAAGGGCATACCTTGTCCAATATCAAACTGCACAAACAGCAAAAATGGACTTACAATTACGGCATCTTCGGAGACGTATCCACGACAGGAATCGTGCGGAACCTGACAATAGACAACGTTTCTTACATACAAAACGGAGCTATCAATTACGTCGGTTTGCTGGCCGGTATGAACAGCGGGAAAATCTACAACTGCACTGTCCGGAACAGCTCCATGAAATCTACGGGCGACTCCGACGTGAACTACAGCGGAGCGGTAGGCTACAACAAGGGAATCATAGCAAACTGCCATGCAAGCGGCATTACGATATCGACGGACAAGTCTTCCAACTCCACCTCCGGATTCGCCAAATACAATACGGGGGAGATTTTAAACTGCCATACATCCAACCTGAAATTCAGCGGCTCCACGGGAGGCGCGTATATCTGCCATGAGAATCAAGGCAATGTGGAGAACTGTTACGTGTACGGCACAGAAGGGAAGTACCGCGCTTTCTGTTTCATCTCGAAAGAGAACTCCCGCATCGCGCACTGCTTTTATCCGAACAACTACACAAAAGCCCCATTCGGCAACGACTACGGAGCCATTCTTGAAGAACTTCAAACCTATGACAGCCAGGATTGTACGACAGACGCATCCGGCAAACTCCTGCACGAAAAGCTGAACGAATGGATTGACACGACCGGCAAAACGAAATATCCCGACATCGAATTTCAGAGATGGGAAAAAGGAGAAACCCTGCCTGCCGCACTCTCCGTTCCGTAAAGCACGCCTCCTGTCCGAACGGATGTTTTCAGACGCATAGTCCGCCCGCCAGACAGTCAGGAAATTGCGGATATTCATATTTTTTTAGCCAAATAAAAAGGCGGTCTATACAAATTGTTGTATTTTTGCGCTAAATGCAAAAACGAAAAGAGATGAACAAAAACAAAGGTCTTGTCATTATCATCATTGTTCTGGCTGCTGCTATTGCAGGCATTTCCTATTTTGCTTTCATGCAAACGGAAAAGAACAAGGAAATGAGCGAGCTGTTCGCCATTGAAAAGCAAGAAATGGAAAACGAATACAGCAACTTCGCCACGCAATACGACGAGCTCCAAATACAAATAAACAACGATTCTCTCCGCGAAAAGCTGGAAAGCGAAAAGTTGAAAACCCAACGCCTGCTGGAAGAACTTCGCCAAGTGAAAACAAGCGACGCGGCCGAAATCATGCGGCTCAAGAAAGAATTGAAAACGGTACGCGCCGTCTTGCGCACGTATGTCATCCAAATTGACTCTCTTAACCGCCTCAATGCAGCCCTGAAGCAGGAAAACGAAGAAGTGAAAAGCAAATATTCGGAAGCGACAGCGCAAATCACCAACCTTTCTCAAGAGAAAGAAACGCTCCACCAGAAAGTGTCTCTTGCCGCTCAATTGGATGCCACAAACATAACCGTCCAAACTCTGAACAAGCGGGGAAGAAAAACTTCGAGAGTGAAAAACGTAAAGAAAATTGCCATTTCGTTCACTATCGTCAAAAACATCACTGCCGAAACGGGCAACAAAACCATTTACGTGCGCATTGCCAAGCCCGACAACAGCATTCTGACAAAGAACGATGCCGACAAATTCAAATACGAAGACCGGGAAATCAGCTATTCCATCAAGAAATACATCGAATATACAGGCGAAGAACAATCAGTCAATGTATATTGGAACGTGGAAGAGTTTCTGTCGGCCGGCACTTATCATATCTATATCTTTGCCGACGGCAACATGATCGGGCAAGGGGACTTTTCGATGAAATAAACCTATAGATAGTGCCATGAACATGAGAAAAACATCCGGCAAACTGCTTTGGGCGGGACTCGCGATTGCCTGCATGTTGTCTTCATGCGGAGAAGACCGATCCGGCGAATATTATGCTTTGATCGCCACAAAGACATGGATATATGAAGTCATGCAGGAAAACTACCTGTTCTACGAAGACATACCTTCCGAAGACCGGTTGGACTTCTTTGACCGCCCGCAAGAGTTTTTGGAATCGGCAGCCTCCGACAGAGACGGCAAGAACGGAACACTTTTTTCACACGTAGATTCAGTATTCACAGAATCGCGCGCCACAAGCGCTTATCCGTGTTTTGGATTCGAAGCTGCGCTTGTCCGCACTACAGAAGGCACAAATACCATGCGTGTCCTTTACGTGCAACCGGACTCACCGGCAAAAGAAGCAGGACTGAAACGCGGAGACTGGATTATTGCCGTAGACGGAAAAGAAATCCCCCGCAACGACTACTATACCGACTACATTGAACGCCCCTCCGGAACGCACGCCTTTACATTGGGGAAATACAATCCTTACACAGAAGATGAAGCAGGAGATATGACCGGCAACGACGATGAGTATGAAGAATATATCGAATTTGACACGCTGGGGGTGGTCCAGCTTCCGGCCCCGCGCTATGTGGAGGAACAAGACGTGCTCAAAGCCGGGCTTATTGACGTAAACTCACACAAAAACCTTTACATATTATATAATGAATTCGGAGAAGACACCAACGTTTTAGAAAGCGTATTCTCGCAATATGCCGGACAGTTCGAAAATATTATTCTTGACCTTCGTTACAATCCGGGAGGATATGTATCTACGGCGCAAAGGGTTTGTACCATGATAGCTCCGCAATCAGCAATAGGACAGCCGTTTTTGAGCATGACTTACAACGACAAAATCAACAAAACGGAGACTCTGTTTTTTGACACAAACCTGCTTGCGTCAGGAAGTCCGTACCAATACAACAACTTGTATGTCATCACTTCTGAAAATACGGCATCAGCCTCGGAAATAGTTATCAATTGCCTAAAACCTTACATGGACGGACAACTTATTCAGGTAGGCACACCTACATTCGGAAAGAATGTGGCCCAGCAACTGTTCACCGATGAAAGCGCACCGAATATCGAACTTTGGCTCACTACAACTTACCTGAGCAATTCAGAGGGATATTACGATTATTTTGAAGACGGACTTCAACCGGATTTTGAAATCGAAGAAGATTTGGGCGGAGAACTTGGAGAGTTCGGCACGGAATCCGACTTTCTGATGCTTCCTGTTTTCTATCACATAGCAAACGGCAGCTTCCCGACAACGGAGACTCCCGAAGAAGATAACACGGACGCTTCAAGCCGGACGAACCGCCTTTCCAGATGCAAGGTGCTGGAAAACTCTATAAGCCACAAGCCGAAACTTAACTTATTGCCTCAATAAATCTTACGTACCGGACCTTTCGAAGGAAACGCTTAACAAATTTATCAACAGCGTTGAGATTCTTTACAACAATTCGCTTGGGTCGTTTGTTATAAAAGCATACATTTGTGAGTTGCATAAGCAACCAAACAACAAAGTCCTCAATTGAAATGAAAAGAACTCTAAGTTTCATTCTGGCAGTCGGCACTACCCTTTGCAGTTTCGCGCAACAAATACTGACTTTGGACAGTTGCCGTGTACTTGCTTTAAAGAACAATAAAGAGCTGCGCATCTCTCAAGAAAAGATAAATGCAGCCCATTATGAGAAGAAAGCAGCTTTCACCAATTTCCTTCCCAAAATCGGTGTCACAGGAGGGTACATACGTACCCAAAAGGAAATCTCTTTGCTCAGCGACGAACAAAAACAAACAATCAGCAATTTGGGCACAACGACAGGCTCGCAACTCCAGCAAAGCCTGCAAACGTTGGCCGCACAAAACCCCGGTCTCGCAGCAGGGCTGCAAGGCGTGCTTCCGGGCGCAATTTCCGGACTCACTACAGGACTGAACTCTATCGGACAAGGAATAGTGGACGCTTTGCGCACGGACACACGCAACCTGACTGTAGGAGCTGCAACGCTGACCCAACCCATCTTCATGGGAGGAAAAATCATCGCGTACAACAAAATCACCAAATACGCAGAGCGACTTGCCGAATCACAACACGCTACAGGTATGCAGAACATCATCTTGGACACAGACCAGGCATATTGGTTAGTGGTATCGCTGGCCAACAAAAAGAAACTGGCCGACAGCTTTCTCAAACTCGTAACGAAGTTGGATTCCGATGTCAGCAAGATGGTGAAAGAAGGAGTGGCAACAAAAGCTGACATGCTCAGTGTAAAAGTGAAAGTCAATGAAGCAGAAATGACTTCTGTTCAAGTGGGAAACGGACTGAGTCTTGCGAAGATGGCACTCTGCCAACTCTGCGGGCTTCCCTTAGACACAGACATCAAGCTGGCAGACGAAGAAATAAACAGCCTCACGCTTCCGAACGCATACACCGAAGCCAACGTAAGCACAGCTTTGGCCAACCGTCAGGAATTGAAGAGTCTGGAATTTGCTTCTGACATCTATCGCCAAAAAGTAAACGTCGTCCGCTCGGATTTCCTGCCGTCTGTAGCTCTCACCGCCAATTACATAGTCACCAATCCGTCGTTAATCAACGGATTCGAGAACCGCTTCCGGGGAATGTGGGCAGCAGGTGTCGTAGTAAATATCCCGATATTCCATTGGGGAGAAGGAATCTACAAAGTAAAGGCTGCCAAAGCAGAAGCCAACATTGCCCGCTACAAGTTGGAAGACACAAGAGAAAAAGTGGAACTTCAAGTCACCCAAAGCGCATACAAAGTGAACGAGGCAGCCAAGAAGCTGGCTATGGCAGAAAAAAGCATGGAAAGAGCAGAAGAAAACTTACGCTATGCCAATCTGGGATTCAAGGAAGGAGTTATCCCTACCAGCAACGTACTGGAAGCGCAAACGGCTTGGCTGTCCGCGCAATCCGCTAAAATAGACGCACAAATCGACGTGAAACTGAGTGAACTTTATTTAAACAAATCAATGGGAATTTTAAAATAAACAAATATGGAAAAAGCACAACGCAACAATATCATGCTGGCATTCATCACACTCGCAGGAGCCGTGGCCATCGTCAGTGCAATCGGATTCTTCACGTTAGGGAAAGGGCCGGAAATCATCCAAGGACAAGCAGAAGCCACCGAATACAGAGTGTCAAGCAAGGTACCGGGACGAGTGTTGAAACTCTTCGTCTGCGAAGGAGACCCGGTGAAGGCCGGAGACACGCTGGCCATCCTTGAAGCCCCTGATGTAATGGCGAAGCTGTCGCAAGCACAAGCCGCCGAACAGATGGCGCAGGCCATGAACGAAAAAGCCATCCGAGGCACGCGCAGCGAACAACTGCAAGCAGCTTTCGAGATGTGGCAAAAAGCCAAAGCCGGACTTGACATTGCAGAAAAATCATATACCCGCGTAAACCGCCTTTATGAAGAAGGAGTGATGACCGCACAGAAACGCGACGAGACGAAAGCACAATATGACGCGATGAAAGCAACCGAACGCGCAGCATACGCACAATATACAATGGCTAAAAACGGAGCGCAACGCGAAGACAAAGCGATGGCGGCCGCACAAGTGGAACGCGCAAAAGGCGCCGTTGCCGAGGTGTCATCCTACATTTCAGAAACTTACCTTACAGCCTCGGCAGACGGAGAAGTGTCCGAAATATTTCCGAAAGCAGGCGAACTGGTGGGCACCGGCGCACCCATAATGAACGTGGCCCAGCTTGACGACATGTGGGTGACGTTCAACGTGCGCGAAGACTTCCTGAAAGACTTCACAATGGGCGGGGAAGTAGAAGCCTATATCCCTGCTTTGGAGAAAACGGCGACATTCAAAATTACCTACATAAAAGACCTGGGAACATACGCTGCATGGAAAGCGACAAAAACGACGGGGCAATTTGACTTAAAGACCTTCGAGGTTAAAGCCAAACCCGTCCAAGTTTTAGAGAACTTCCGACCGGGAATGTCGGCCATCATTGAAAAATAAGCAACTATGTCACTGCAAACCTGGAAGCGTCTTCGGACTATTGCGAAAAGAGAAGTCTTTCGGATTGCGACCCAACCGATATATCTGTTCAGCATCATTGTCGCGCCGATATTTTGCTTCGTGTTCTTCTCCACGCTCATGGAGAAGGGATTGCCTACGGACATGCCTGCCGGAGTAGTGGATTTGGACAATACAGCCACCACACGCAATATCATCCGAAACCTCGACGCTTTCCAACATATCCGCATCACCGCCAGCTACGCCAGTATCAGCGAAGCAAGAAGGGCCATGCAAAAGGGAGAAATCTATTCTTTCTACTACATACCTGAAGGAACCACCGAAAAAGCGTTGGCGAACCGGCAGCCCAAAGTGTCTTTCTATATCAACTATTCCTACTTGATCGCCGGCTCGCTGCTCTACAAGGACGAACGCACAATGTCCGAACTGGCTTCCGCTGCAGTCGGACAAGCTACGCTCCTTGCCAAAGGCGCAACGGAAGCGCAAGCAATGGCTTTTCTCCAACCTATTGTCATCGAAACCCATGCCCTGAACAATCCGTGGCTGAACTATTCCGTGTATCTGTGCAACACGCTATTCCCCGGCATACTGATGCTGCTCATCTTCCTGACCACCATCTACACTCTCGGCACCGAACTGAAAGAAAACACGGCAAAAGAGTGGATGCAGATGGCCGACAACTCCATCACGACAGCCCTATTCGGAAAGTTTCTGCCGCAAACCGCCATATTCTTCCTGATTGCCGTTTTCTACAACGTCTATCTGTATGGTTTTTTGCATTATCCATGCAACAGCGGGATATTCCCGATGCTGTTGGCCGGACTGCTGCTCGTCATAGCGTCGCAGGCATTCGGCATATTTTTGTTCGGCCTGTTTGAAAACCTCCGTTTGGCTTTGAGCGCAGCGTCATTGTGGGGAGTGATTTCCTTCTCCATTTCCGGCTTCACCTACCCCGTTATGGCAATGCACCCCACCCTGCAAGGCTTGTCCGTATTGTTCCCGCTTCGGCACTACTTCCTGATTTATGTCAATCAGGCATTGAACGGATACCCTGTCACTTATGCGTGGCAGCCAATCGTATCCCTGCTCATTTTCACGCTGCTGCCGTTCTGCGTACTGAAAAAGCTCCGCACGGCAATGCTGCATTTCGTCTATCTCCCCTAAAAGCATTCTATCATGAACCGCAAATCGCTACGATATACTCTCAAACAAGGCTTCATCGGGTTGCTGCACATCTGCACGCACGAACTGAAGCAGGTGTTCAAAGATCAGGGAGTGCTGATATTCTTCCTGCTGGTTCCGCTGGCATATCCGTTGATCTACGCTTTCATTTACACCAACGAAGTGGTGAGGGATGTGCCCGCAGCCGTGGTCGACTTGAGCAACAGTTCACAAAGCAGAGAGTTCATCCGCTTGGTTGATGCCAGTGCCGACGTAAAAATCCAATCGTATTGCGCTGACATGGAAGAAGCGAAAACGCTTCTTAAGAAAACAAAAGTGTATGGCGTCATCTATATCCCCGAAGACTTCAGCAAGAACCTTGCAGAAGGAAAACAATCCACCGTAAGCCTGTACTGCGACATGAGCGGAATGCTATATTACAAATCGCTCCTGCTGTCGTGTACGAACACTTCATTGACCGTCAACAAACAAATCCAGATAGAAAGAGCCGGAAATACAACCGAACGCCAAGACGAGCTTACCACCGCACCGATAGAATACGAAGACGTTTCGCTGTTCAACCCGCAAGACGGTTTTGCCAGTTTCCTCATACCGGCAGTGCTGATGCTGATTATCCAGCAAACGCTGCTGCTGGGTGTCGGGATGTCTGCCGGGACGGCAAGGGAACACAACCGTTTCCATGACCTCATTCCGCAAACCAGACATTATCAGGGGACACTGAGAGTAATAATGGGGAAAGCATCCGCCTATCTGCTGATTTACCTGATGGTCTCGGCGTATATTCTATGTTTAGTTCCCAAGATGTTCAATTTGGTGCAGATTGCGCTGCCTTGGACATTGCTGGCTTTCATTTTCCCCTACCTGCTGTCCTGCATTTTCTTTGCGATGACATGTTCGGTGCTTATCAAACATCGCGAAGCATGTCTGGTAGTTTATGTATTCACATCCGTGCCTTTGCTGTTCATTTCGGGCATCTCGTGGCCGGGAGCCGCTATTCCCGGATTCTGGAAAGCGTTTTCTTACATTTTCCCGTCGACGTTCGGCATCAACGGATTCGTGCGAATCAACAGCATGGGAGCCACACTTCAAGAGGTTCTTCCGGAATATCGCGCGCTTTGGCTGCAAACGGGATTCTATTTCATCACCACTTTCCTGACGTTCCGACATCAAATCACATTAAGCCGCCGGCATGCCCTCGAACGCCTGTACGTTTTCAGATTGCGCAAACTGGCAGCAAAAAGGCTGAAAGGATAGGCCAAAAACGAGCCCGTTTGCCTTTATTAACATGCCGCCCATACTGAATCAAGCAGAATACTTGTAGTTTTGTAACAATTTAACTGCAAGCATGTATGAAACGCCATATCTCCACCGCTTTTTTCATTCTTACGGCATTCCTTTGTTCGGGAATATGCAATGTTCGGGCCGCAGCAAAAGACAATAAGAAACAAACATTCCACATCACCGTGCTCAGCACTTCCGGAGACCCTCAAGCCGGAATGATTCTGAAAGTTGCGGGATACAGCGCCGAGCACATCAGCGACGAACAAGGACTCATCGAGTTTGAACAAGAAATCAACCCAAAGAATATCCGAACTGCCAATTTCTACTTTCCGGACAACAAGCAGAAATCAGTAAAGTCGTTGCGGCTTGACGAAGCCGCTACTGACACAATTATACGAATCGACAGCAAAGAAGACATGATACGATACAAGCAGAGCGGAAAAACGTTCTTGATAAAAGGTGTCGTCACAAACGGGAACAAGCCCATAGAAAATGCAGAAGTAGCCATACAGGGAACAGGAAAGCACACGTTCACGAACCAAGACGGAGAGTTCGCCATCGAAACGGACTACAGCCATGCCGTTATGGTCCGCGCGGAAAGGATGGAAAACAAATACCTGAGCGCAAGCATCTTCCTGGAGAACCCCGACAAGCCTTACACGATAAGGATGACACGCAAAGGCTCCGACCGCATCTACTCGAACGCAGAGCAGATGCCGGAATATCCGGGAGGGATGAAAGCGTTTTTCAACTATGTAAACAGAAAAGCGCGCACCGCCGAACTGGCGGAGAAAACTCAAACGGAAGGGGCTGTGGTGGTTCAGTTCATAGTGGAAAAAGACGGAAGCATCACTTCGCCGCGCATTGTGCGCGGACTGCATGCGGCGTTGGATACGGCTGCACTGGACGCCATCATCGCAATGCGCGACTGGATTCCGGCAAAAGACCACGGGGCAGTTGTCCGGTGCAAATATTCCGTACCCGTCCCCTTCAAACGGCCGGAACCGAAGGAACCGGAAAAGTTGCCGGAAAACACGGCTATACCGAAAGATTCGCTGCGAACGGACAGCCTTGCCGCAGATACGGCGGCAAGCGACTCTGTCAAGATGTTCGCTCCTGCTTTTGCCAAAGATTCGCTGCGGACAGACTCGCTGCGAAAGATACTGCCGCTCCGCACAGACTCTTTACGCCTCGACAGCCTGGCAGTCCGGCAAACGGACACACAGCAAACAGACTCGCTCGTGCAAAGCGAGCAACAGCCTGCCGCTGAAGTGAAGCCTAAGAAGCGGAACGCATTCGTGCGATTCTTCCGCTGGCTGTTCGGCATAAAAGACAAAGAGGAAGAAGCGGAGGCTGCCGTTCCCAAAGAAAAGAAGGAGGAAACGCCCGCTCTCCCGAACACGGAAACGCCGCAATAGAATAGAAAGGCGGCGGAACGTTCCGCCCAAAGCGGCGGCATATTCAAAAAACTCCGCCGCATCGGGCGGAAAGCCTGAAGACGCGAAATAAAAACAGAACAAACGATAAAAAACGATGAAAAAGATTTTCACACTCCTGCTCACGCTGCTGGCCGTCTTCTCCGGAGCAGCAGCACAAAAAGTCACGCTGAAAGACGTCGCCGACGGCACTTATCGCGCACAATCCCTCCAAGGGCTCAAGCCAATGCTCGACGGAGAACATTATACGCAAATCAGCAGAGACCGCAAACGCATCGTGAAATACTCGTTCAAGACGGGAAAAGAAGAAGGGACGGTTTTCGACGTTGCCACAGCACGCAACGTAAAGCTCAAATCGTTCGACGGATACATCATGTCGCCCGACGAAAGCCTCATCCTGATCCAGACAGAAACGAAACCCGTTTACCGCCGTTCCTTCACCGCCGTCTACTACATCTATAACGTAAAGAACCGCACGCTCGAACCCCTGTCGGACAAAGGCCCTCAGCAGGTGCCTCTGTTCTCGCCGGACAGCCACCAGATTGCTTTCGTGCGCAACAACAACATCTATCTCGTGAAGCTGCTTTTCGGCAACAGCGAATCGCAGGTCACCAAAGACGGAGAATACAACAAAGTGCTCAACGGCATCCCCGACTGGGTATATGAAGAAGAATTCGCTTTCAATCGGGCGTTCGACTTCAGCGCAGACAGCAAAATGATAGCCTATATCCGTTTCGACGAAAGCCAGGTGCCTATGTACTCTTTCCAATGGTACAAGGGACTGGCGCCGGAAAAGAAGGAATATGCCACCTATCCCGGAAGTTACGACTACAAATACCCGAAAGCGGGAATCGACAATTCGAAGGTCAGCGTGCATACGTTCGACATCAAAAGCCGCGTCACCCGCAAGATGGACTTGCCAATCGATTCCGACAGCTACATTCCGCGCATCAAATTCACGTCCGACCCCGAAAAGCTGGCCATTCTGACGCTCAACCGCCATCAGAACCGCCTCAGCCTCTACATGGCCAACCCCAGAAGCACCGTCTGCCAAGTGGCCGTCCGCGACGAATCGGAACAGTATATCAAGGAACAGGCTTATTCCGACATCGCATTCTATCCGGACAACATCATCATGATGAGCGAACGCGACGGATACAACCACTTGTATCTCTACACCATCGGAGGCAATCTGGTGAAACAGATAACGAAAGGCAATTTTGAAGTGAAAGACTTCCTGGGATGGAATCAAAAGACAAACGAGTTTTACTACACCAGCAATGAAGAAAGCCCGCTGCGGACAGCCGTTTACAAAATCGACGGGAAAGGGAAAAAGACCAAGCTCTCCACGCGAACCGGGACCAACACGGCCTTGTTCAGCGCAGACCTGACATACTATATCAACACGTTCTCCAATATCGACACCCCCACCCTCATCACGCTGAACAACAGCAAGGGAAAAGAATTGGCCACGTTGCTCGACAACAAACTGCTGAAAACGCAAACCGCCTCGCTGAACATGCCGCAAAAAGAGTTCTTCACTTTCACCACCAGTCAAGGGGTTGAACTGAACGGCTGGATGATGAAACCCGCCGATTTCGACTCAAACAAAAAGTATCCGGTCATCATGTATCAATACAGCGGTCCGGGTTCCCAGCAAGTTCTCGACAAATGGGGCATCGGAGGATTCGGCGATGGAGGCATGTTTGAAGCCTATATGTGCGACAAAGGGTACATAATGGCTTGCGTGGACGGACGAGGAACCGGAGGACGGGGGGCAGCTTTTGAAAAATGCACCTATCTCTCTATCGGAGTCAAGGAAGCGCAAGACCAAGCAGAAGCCGCAAAATATCTGGGCGCCTTGCCATACGTCGACGGAAGCCGCATCGGAATCTGGGGATGGAGCTACGGAGGATACTGCACGCTTATGTCGATGAGCGAAGGTTCGGGAGCGTTCAAGGCAGGAGTAGCCATCGCTGCGCCTACCGACTGGCGCTTTTATGACACGGTTTACACCGAAAGATTCATGCGGATGCCGAAAGAAAACGGAGACGGATACAACGCGTCTTCAGCCATCAGGCGGGCCGGACAATTAGAAGGGGAGCTGTTGCTCATGCACGGAAGCGCAGACGACAACGTGCATTTCCAGAACTTCATGGAATACAACGAGGCCCTTATCCAAGCCGACAAGTATTTTGAAACGCAAATCTATACGAACCGTAACCACGGCATTTCGGGCGGAAACACCCGTTACCACCTGATGAACCGGATGGCAGACTTCTTTTTCAGGAACCTGTAAAGGCGGAACAAATGGCTCACCTCAGAAAACCGGAATGGCTCAAAACGAGCATTGGCACGAACGCACGGTACACTGAAACCAAGCGTATTGTAGACGTGCACAAGCTGCACACTATCTGCTCCAGCGGCCGCTGCCCGAACCTCAGCGAATGCTGGGGCATGGGAACCGCCACCTTCATGATTGGAGGCGGCATCTGCACACGCGCCTGCAAGTTCTGCAACACTCCGTCGGGCAAACCGTTGCCGCTCGACCCGCACGAACCGGAACGGGTGGCAGAGTCTGTCCGCCTGATGGGACTGGCCCATGCAGTCATCACGTCTGTC
Source organism: uncultured Phocaeicola sp. (assembly GCA_944320135.1). GTDB lineage: Bacteria > Bacteroidota > Bacteroidia > Bacteroidales > Bacteroidaceae > Phocaeicola. The sequence goes on from CALUGI010000002.1 coordinate 60,279, forward strand.
GACCGGGATGACCTGGAAGACTTGGGAGCGCATCATTGGACGGCAACGGTCAACGCTGTCCGCCGCACTAATCCGCAGACCACAATCGAAGCCTTGATTCCCGACTTTCAAGGAAGAACCGAATTGGTGGAGCTTCTCATCAGCACACGACCGGAAATTCTGTCGCACAACATAGAGACAGTGCGTCGGCTTACTCCGGAGGTGCGGAGCGTGGCACGCTACGAAACCAGCCTAAGCGTACTGAAACAAATCGCAGAAAGCGGCATAAAGACAAAAACAAGCATTATGGTCGGATTGGGGGAAACGCCTGAAGAAGTGGAAGAAACGATGGACGACCTGCTGGCAAACGGCTGTCGGCGGCTTACCGTCGGCCAATACCTGCAACCGAGCAGAAAACATTACCCTGTAAAAGAATACGTTACTCCCGAACAGTTCCGGAAATACTGGGAAATCGGAATGCGGAAAGGCTTCGAAATGATAGAAAGCGGCCCGCTCGTCCGCTCGTCCTATCATGCGGCAAGCCAACTTTTAGCGGCAAAATAACGAAAAACGCCGCAGCGTTTCATTAAGACGCTGCGGCGTTTTCGCCATCCTCCGCCGGGTTTGTCAACCCGACCGCACAAGAATTTACTTGTAGATAAGGAAAATGCAAGGTATCTTGTCCAATTCCGGCAAGTTTCCTTTCCACTCTTTTACCGAACGTGTCCGGATATACTCGCCGTCACAAGTGATATTGGCCGCAATGCACAGCTTGGTCTGCGGACGGCATACATGCAGAATTTCCTCCATCAGCTTCCGGTTCCGGTAAGGAGTCTCGATGAAAAGCTGGGTCTGGTTTTCCGAATAAACCCGGCTCTCTAATTCTTTCAGACGCTTTGCCCGCTCGGCAGGCTCAATCGGAAGATAACCGTTGAAAGCAAAATTCTGTCCGTTGAACCCGGCCCCCATTACCGCCAAGATGATTGAAGACGGGCCTACTAACGGCACCACTTTCAAGCGTTTCCTTTGGGCTATGGCCACCACGTCCGCCCCCGGATCGGCCACAGCAGGGCATCCGGCTTCGGAAATGACTCCCATCGCACATCCTTCCTCCAAAGGACGCAGATAGCCGGAGATTGCTTCAGGGCGGGTATGCTTGTTCAGTTCATAAAACGTCAGCCCGTCAATGTCAACCGACGAATCCACTTTCTTCAAGAATCTGCGCGCCGAGCGCACGTCTTCCACAATGAAATATCTGATATTCAAGATTATTTCCCGATTATATGGAGGCAACACCCGCTCAACGGGAGTGTCGCCCAACGTTACGGGCAACAAATACAAAGCTGTTTCCACACTTCAAGAGTTTAATTGTAAGATTCAATTCCCGGAAGTTAGCGGGACGATGGAAGAAGTTCGCGGAAATCCGTTTTTTCCAATAGCTGTCCGACAGTCATATCTTTATGCTCTTTCATCCATTTGTCTGTCAAGCGCATTCCTAACCACACTCCCACCGAAGGCGGCGTATGCTGTTTGAAAAAGACATCTCCCGGATTGGGCGATATATAAGCACGGATAACCATCGGATCAGTGCTCAACAACTGGTTTTCTTCCGACATTCGGTTCCATAACAGTTCTTCATTGCCTGCACACCATTCCCGTTCTTCTTTCGTATAGCCTAATGAAAATTCGCCCGAACCGTCCGCATCGAAAACATGCTCTACAATCCAAGCAATCTTCCCCCTATACATCATGATATCGAACAAAGCCCTGTGGCCTTCCTCCCACGGAAAAGGATATTGTCCAAGCAAATAGAAAGTCAGGCAGTCCGGCACAATGCGTTCCGGCGACATGAAACGCCGCTGATACGGATAATAATATCTTTTATACAAAGGATAATCTGCACCCATATACTTATCAAGGCTGAATCCCAGCAAGCTGTCGGCCACTACTACCGACTGGTTCAGCGCAGATATCTGAGAATATACGCGCGGCAATGGCAGCGACGGAACTTCTTTCTCCAACCCTTTGAAGCCTTCGTCCAACTCCTTCTCTATCGGAGACATATCCCGAAACACGCTGTCGGCATCTTCCATCAGCCTTACCAACACAGAGTCTGAAAAGTAAGCGCACATGCGCCCGTTAATATCCGGCTGGTCCACCGAGCCCAGTTCAAGCACATCCTCAATCAGCAGGCGAGTGGCGTGAGCCCACTCCGTACTCATCCGCTGCCAAGCCAAAAGACTGTTCAACTCGGTCGCTTCATACTGCAAACGGTCATAACGAAAAACCTTTATATCCACATCCGCTGACGGGCAGCCGCTCCGCTTGTTCCAACAACAAGCGGAAAACACGACTGCACTCAGCAAAATGAATATAAGTTTACGCATATTATCCGTAAATGATATTTCCGTTAGCGTCTTTGTATTCATCCAATCCTTTCTCGTAAGTGGCCATCGCACGCAAGCTCATACCCACACTGGAGAATCCTCCGTCGTGATACAGGTTCTGCATGGTCACTTTACGGGTGAGGTCGGAGAACATGACGATACAATAGTCGGCGCATTCTTCTGCGGAAGCGTTTCCGAGCGGTGACATGCGGTTGGCAAAATCGAACAGTTTGTCCATTCCTTTCACGCCCGAACCGGCAGTAGTCATTGTCGGAGACTGTGAAATGGTGTTGATGCGCACATGATGCTCACGTCCGTAAATATATCCGAAGCTGCGGGCTATCGATTCCAACAGTGCCTTCGCATCGGCCATATCGTTATATCCGTAGAAAGTACGCTGCGCAGCTACATAACTCAGAGCTACAATCGAACCGTAATCGTTGATGGCACCCAGTTTCTTGGCAGACTGAATCATCTTATGAAACGAAACGGCCGAGATATCCAGCGTCTTGCTCAGCATGTCGTAATCCAAGTCATCGTATGTGCGTTTCTTACGGACATTCGGAGACATGCCGATTGAATGCAGCACGAAATCAATCTTTCCGCCCAACACTTCCATAGAACGCTTGAACACGTTTTCCAAATCTTCCACACAAGTGGCATCGGCCGGAATCACTTCGCAATTCAGCTTTTCTGACAAAGCAGAAACCTGACCCATACGGACTGCTACCGGAGTATTCGACAAAGTAATCGTCGCACCTTCTTCCACTGCACGTTCAGCCACTTTCCAAGCGATAGACTGCTCGTTCAAAGCGCCAAAAACAATGCCTCGCTTTCCTTTCAATAAATTATAACTCATATTCTTTTTATTTGAAATTGATGGACAAAGATACAAACTTAATTTACAAATCTCACGTTTCCAGTCGCAAAATATCAGAAACAACACAAAACCAATCAGTTTTTACATGAATTGAACCAAAAAGGACAAACGCCATTGTTTCCGATTCCGTATTTTTGTACAAACAAAAGACACAACGATGAAAACATTCACTTCCATCATTCTGATGCTGTGCGCTGCGACAGGAATTTGCGCCCACGAAAAAGAAATCGAAGTCACGGTAGAAAACACTCGCTCCAAGGACAAGACAGACGAACCGATAGTCATTCACCTCAACGAGATGGTGCCGGATTTCCCGGTACGCTCGGCGGTAGTGAAAGACGGGGACAAGGAAGTGCCGTCGCAGCTTGACGATATAGACTTCGACATGAGAGCCGACGAACTGGCTTTCGTGACCGATGTACCGGCCAACGGAAAGAAAACGTTCACAATCACCTTGTCTACGGAAAAGGCCGACAAGCAATATCCGGCGCGCGTGTACGCCCAGATGCTTCTGCGCACCTCCAAGAAAAACAAGTATGCCAAGGGAACAGCCATCTACGCTCCCGGAAACAGTGACACCTACAGGGTACTCCACCACCACGGCATCGCTTTCGAGAGCGAACTGGCAGCCTACCGGATATACTACAACGAAAAGCAGACGACCGACCTCTACGGAAAGTTCAGAAAAGGGCTGGAGATTGAGGAAAGCATGTTCTACCCCACCGACGAACAGCTGGAACGGGGATTCGGAGACGACGTGATTAAGGTAGGAAACAGCTGCGGAGCCGGCACGCTGAAGGGGTGGAACGGAAAAGAAGCCTCCCACATCAAGCCGGTAGCCGTCAGAGGGCAGAGGCTGGTTGCCGACGGCCCCGTGCGCACCGTTGCTGACGCAGAAGTGAAAGGATGGGAATACCAAGGAAAAGAACTGAACATGATTTGCCGCTATACGCTCTATGCCGGACACCGGGACGTGCAGGTGGACATTATTTTCGACCGTCCGCTCGACAAGGAAGTATTCTGCACGGGCGTACAGAACATAGCGGGCAATGCTGCGATGCACTCAGACCACAAGGGACTTGTAGGAAGCTGGGGCACCGACTGGCCCGTAAACGACACCGTCAAGTACAAGAAAGAAACGGTTGGACTGGGCACATATATTCCTTATAAATACGTAAGAAAAGAAACGAAGGACAAAGACAATTTCCTCTATACCGTCAGCGCGCCCGGCAGCAGCCGTTTCCGTTACTACATCACATTCACCTCCACGAAAGAAACGTTCGGATACCCCGACAAAGAGACATGGTTCTCCTATCTTCAGGAATGGAAAGAAGAACTTGAACATCCCTGCAAGGTATCCGTGCGTTTCGCTGCATTTTGATGTCCGTCATTTCGAGTTGTCCGGATTGAACTGCTTGTCATACTCCAACAAATACCTTGCCAATGCAGGGTCGTTGAAGTCGGCGGCAAGCGGATGTCCCGCATCCAAACGGCGGATGGCATCCCGCTCGTCGCCTGTCAGTTCAAAATCGCCGAGAGCCAGATTGCTTGCCATGCGTTCGGGATTGACAGACTGCGGGATGACGATAACGCCTTCATCCGTCAGGAATTTCAGACAGATTTGAGCGATGTCCTTGCCGTGCCGAACGGCAATGCCCTTCAATGTCTCATTGCCGAACAGATTGTTCATGCCCCGCGCCAGCGGACTCCAAGCCATAAGGCGTGTCCCGTATGCCTTCATCAGCTCTCGCATCTTTATCTGTTGCGAGAAAACGTGCGTTTCCAACTGCACCACAGCCGGTTTCACTTCCATATTCTCCGCCAAGTCCACGAAACGGGCGTCATAAAAATTGCTCAACCCGACGGCACGCACCTTTCCGGCTCTATATGCCTTTTCCATAGCGCGATACGTACCGTAATAATCGCCGAACGGCTGATGAACGAGCAGCAGGTCAACATAGTCCGTCTTCAGTTTGCGAAGCGACTCGTCAATGCTTCGTGCCGCCTTTTCTTCACCCGCGTTGCTTATCCAGACTTTGGTAGTCAGAAACAATTCTTTACGTGGAATGCCGCTTTTGCTGACAGCTTCGCCCACGCCTTCCTCATTATAATAAGCCTGTGCCGTATCAATAGAACGGTACCCGGCTTTCAGAGCCTCCGATACGTAATGCTCACATTCAGCAGGAGCAATCTGCCATACGCCGTAGCCCATCATGGGCATCTCGACTCCGTTGTTCAAAGTGATTGTCTTGTTCATATCGTATACCTTTATTCGCTTGATGCTATTTCCTTATTAACTTGAACCCCCAATCCATGTGCCCCAAACTGCCATATACGGCAGGCCAGAACGCACCGAGCATCTCGGTATAGCGCGAACGTGAAATGTCACCCAAATCCATCGTATCCGTCCAACCGAAATCTTTTAGCAATGCAGCCACGGCTTGTTTGGCTTCCGAATCGTTGCCGCAATAAAAGCCGGTGATGGCTTCCGGCAACATCCCCGGATTGGTCATCAGGTTATAGCCTAAATAATTCAATGTCTTTACAACCTTGGTGCGAGGCAGCATCCGCTGCACTTCTTCTCCCAGACTGTTCCAACCGCTATACTGCGGGTCGAGCGAGATGTTCCCATCCTTATGCAAGAATGGATTGGATTTGTCGACAAGAATCTTGCCTGCCAGATTTTCTTCTCCGGCAGTTTGCAGGGCTTCCAACGCATGAATGCCTTGTACGCAACAGAATACCCGTTCTCCAAACTCGGCAGCATTGGCAAAGGTTCCATGCAAAGCCCGCTCTCCGTTTTGCGCAGCCCAAAGGAGGACCGAAGGATTATTTGTCTGTACGTGAACCCATCATCACCTCATGTCCTAATTCAATCAGCTTGCCTGCAATGGTGCGGGCAACATTACCCGTACCTAATACTCCATACTTCATCATTCCTCCTATTTGTAAGTTGCTATAGTTCCCAACTTCGCAATATCCTCGTCTTTTCGGTCTCCGTGGATAGCAATTTTATCCAACTCCGCCTCCAAACGTGCAAATTCTTCATCGGTCAGTACCACATCAGCTGCACCTAAGTTTTCGATGATACGTTCTTCCCGTCTCATTCCCGGAATAGGCACGATGAAATTTCCCCGGCGCATCAGCCAAGCCAAGGAAATCTGTGCGGGTGTAACCTGTTTTTCATCTGCATATTTATAAAGAAGATCAAGCAAAGGCTGATTGGCTATGACATTTTCTTTGGCAAAACGGGTGATGACCCGGCGTACATCATCGCCTTTGTATTCCGTTTCAGCCGTATATTTGCCGCTCAGGAAACCGCTTGCCATAGGAGAATAGGCCACGAAACCGATGCCCAATTCGGCGCAAAGCGGTATCACGTCTTTTTCCCATTGGCGTGCCATCATCGAATATTCGCTCTGCACGGCGGTAAGCGGAGTTACGGCGTTCGCTTTGCGGATTTGTTCTGCCGTGGCTTCCGATACGCCCCAGCCCAATATTTTGCCTTCTTGAATCAGTTCACCAAATACACGCGCCAGTTCTTCCACATCAATGTCTTGCGGCACACGGTGCGCATAATAAAGGTCGAGGTGATCTGTTTGCAATCGGCGCAACGAGCCTTCCAATGCACTGCGTATACCCCGACGGCCCATCTTTCCTTCCGGGAAATCTTGTCCGGGCAACACGGCGGGATGCACCTTGCTGGAGAGTACCACTTTATCCCGTATCGGCTTCAATGCTTTGCCAACCAACAGTTCGTTGCCATAAGTGGAGTAAATCTCTGCCGTGTCAAAGAGCGTACAGCCCAAGTCAAAGGATTTGCGGATAAGACGGATGCTTTCTTCTTCAGTCGGACAGGCTCCATAACCATGCGTAAATCCCATGCAGCCCATACCGACTGCCGAGACTTCCAAGTCTCTTAATTTTCTTGTTCTCATAACTGTCTTATTTTCAATCATGAATCCGATGCGTGCCTATATATTTGGCGGTCGCCAAATCCATATCGTCGTAAATGGGACTTTTTCCCGTGTCCAGTCCGGCAATAGCCTTCATTTCCCGGTCTGTCAACGTAAAATCACAGATGGAAAGGTTTTCTATCATCCGCTCCTTATGTACGGTTTTAGGAATAACCACCACATTGCGCTGGTTCAGCCAACGGAGGACAATCTGCCCTACCGTCCGCCCGTGCTTCTCTGCAACGGCTTTCAGCAGAGGGTGGTTCCAAATGTCATTCCGGCCTTCGGCAAAAGGCGCCCACGCTTCATGCTGTACGCCCTCGCATTGCAGGAATTTGTTGGCGGCTTTTTGTTGGAAGAACGGGTGAGTTTCCAATTGGTTGACGGCCGGTTTCACCTCATTGTGAAGGAAAAGGTCTTGCAGCCGCTCGTTGCTGAAGCTGGTTACTCCGATGGCCCGGACAAGCCCTTCTTTATAGAGCCGCTCGCAGGCCCGCCATGCGGCATAATAGTTGCCGTAAGGTTTGTGAAGCAGATAAAGGTCGATATAATCAAGCCCAAGCAGCTTGACGGACTTGTCGAAAGCGCGGAGCGCATCGTCATATTCATAGTCCTGCACCCAAAGTTTGGTGGTGACAAACATGTCCTCCCGCTTCAATCCGCTGTGGCGGATGGCATTGCCCACCTGTTCTTCATTGAAATAAGAAGCGGCTGTGTCTATCATGCGGTATCCCGCTTCAAGCGCATCGCTTACGATTCTTTCCGTTTCATCCGCCGGGATTTGGAAAACGCCGAATCCGACGGCCGGCATCATTACGCCATTGTTCAGTCTTGCCTCTTTCATGCCAGATATCTTTTTGTTGATATTGCAAAATTACACAAGCACAAGCGGAAAGACGTTACACAATGCATCGGGAAGTTTTCATGATTCGTGGATTTTATCTACTTTTGCGTACATCCGCACAATAGACGGATACAATAAAGCATGTGGAATAAAATACTGTTTTTCAATTCTGTTTCAGACTACCAGTTCACAAAACACTCCGATTATGTGCTGCATATTCTCTGCACAAAGGGGAACATGAGCTTCACATTCCAGGACGTGCGTTACAACATCGTGCCGAAAGACTACGTAATCTTTCCCAATCCGTCTTTGGCCTCGGATTTTTCTGAATCGGATGACTTTGAAGCCGTCATCATGTGTCTTTCTGAACCGTTCATTACCTCCATGTCAATACGCAGCAGCTACGGCATTATTGGGCACATGTCTTTGCTGTTAAATCCGATAATGAAACTCTCGGACCACGACTATAGGATTTGCATGGAAGACTTGCGGCGCATTAAGGAACGCCTTGCCGAGGACAAACATTTGTTCGGGGAGGAAATGATGGGCTACTTGCTGCTTGCGCATATTCTTGACCTGTATGATATTCACGCCAAGAGCCAGGCCGAACGCAATGTATCGGAACGCAACGGCGACCTGTTAAGGAGATTTGTGGAATTGCTTTGCCGCAAAGAATACATCAAAAACCGCAGCCTTTCACATTATGCCTCCCAACTGTGCATCACCCCTCACTATCTGACTGAAGTTTGCAAAAAAATAAGCGGCAAGCCTGCCACTTATTGGATAGACCGCTTTACAACCCAGGAAATAGTGCGCCTGCTCCTCCAAAAAGAAACTCCGTTAAAGGAAATTGCCGACCGAATGAATTTTTCATCGCTCTCACATTTCAGCCGGTATGTTCTGAGGCAAATAGGAATGTCGCCGTCGGAATACAGAAATCGAGCCGTCGGAAAGCCTCGTCTACCGTAAAAAAAACAAAAAGGCTGCCTCAAAATGAATTGAGGCAGCCCCATGTTCCAATCCCTTACGGCAGCATTTCCCTTGCAGGCCGCTCGTAATTGGATATAGGCAGCTTCACTTTCTTCAAATCTTTGAGCTTGTGTTTCGGCTTTTCCATGCCTGCGGGCAGCTTCATTCCTGAGAAGGTCTGGAAATAAAGCAGGCAGGCATCTTTCCACCACACAGCATCGTTCACCTGTATGTCGAGACGTTCCGCCACACGGCCGTAACGCTCCGCATCGACATAAGGCTTCATTTCAGTCCATACCGCCTGCATCTTTCTGGCGGTTTGCAGCCCGTCCTCATATTTGCAGCAAAGAGCATCCCAAAGGGTTCTTCCATCTTTCATCTTGAAGTCCCAAGGCAAATGATGGAACCAGAGCAGAAACTCATCCGGACAGGTTTGCGGATTGTCGAACACACGCGCCAGCGAGTCGGGATACTGCGCCGTAGCACCGCTTCCGGTACGGCTGCTCCTGTCGAATCCTATCCCGTCTTTCCCCGCCTGATGGTAATAAGACGGAAGCCAGTCGGGACGTGCGCCTTCCACCTCACACCACGGTTCCGGCCCGTAATGATGGTTCCACGCAAAGATGTGGTGCAGTCCGAGAGGCATCATGTAGCTGACGGCCGCCTCGTGGCTCTCAAGCATCATCTTCTTCATAGGACAGACAAATGAAGAATCGTCTGCAAATGTCTGTTTCAGCCATTCTTCAGCTATATCTTCGGAGGACATCCGGGGATTCCACGCCAGACGACCGAAAGCATACCAGTTTGCCTGCGCGAAATCATGGCCGCACCAATTGGCTTCATTTCCAATGTTCGACACCCCCGCCACCGCACGCAAAGACTCCGGACGCACGTACCCGAAAAATTCCTTCCACATCGGAGCCAAAAAGACCAGATGGTTCGAGTGTCCCAGATACTCCTGAGTGATTTGCAGTTCGGCCATCAGCGAGGTATGAGGCATAGCTGTGAAAAGAGGACTGTAAGGTTCACGAGGTTGGAAATCAATTGGCCCGTTTTTTACCTGCACGATTACATTGTCCAAGAACGTCCCGTCAAGCGGCTTGAACTCCGCGTATGCCTGTTTTGCACGGTCATGTTCGGTAGGATTATAGACAAAGGCACGCCACATGACGAGTCCCCCGTAAGGTTTGAGCGCACGGGCCAGCATGTTTGCACCGTCAGCATGAGTGCGCCCGTAATCGCACGGGCCGGGCTGCCCTTCCGAATTGGCTTTCACAAGGAAGCCGCCGAAATCGGGTATCAGCGAATAGATTTCCTTCACTTTCCCTTTCCACCATTCAAACACGCCCTCGTCCAACGGGTCGGCATTCGGGAGTCCGCCCAACACGGCAGGCGAAGCGAAATTCACCGACAAATACACCTTGATTCCGTATGGACGGAACACGTCTGCCAACGCCTTGACCTTTTTCAAGTTGCCGCTTTCCAGCATATTGGGAGAAGCATTGACGTTGTTAAGCACCGTGCCGTTGATTCCGATGGAAGCGTTCGCCCGTGCGTATGCCTCATAGCGTGGAGAAAGCGTTTCAGGAAGTTCGTTCCATTCCCACAGCGAATGCCCTGCATATCCGCGTTCGACAGTACCGTCCGGGTTGTCCCAATGATTGAGGATGCGCAAGTCGTATGCCGGTTTCTCTTTAATGTCCAACCGCTCCAAAGCGGCCCCGGTTTCCTGAAGCCGGAGCAGATGGTAAGCTGCATACAGAAGCCCGGCCTCTGACGAAGCCCCCAACCGCACGCTGTCTGAAAGAGTCTTGATGGTATATCCTTCTTTCCCCAGAGCCGTATGCTCTGCATCATAGCAGAGTTCCAGGATGACCGGACCTCCCTGCCACGATTTGCGCAATTCTTCTTTTGCCTTGTCGAGGGTTGCCGACTGCAATTTGCAGCAAACCGTCGCTTGCGCCGCTATGTCTTGTCGAAGCCAAAGGCGGCTTCCGTCTTCGGCAGACGCACTCATACAGGCAAGCCCGACAAAGAAAAGCCCGACAGCCAATAGTTTCTTCACCATTATTCGTCCGTTCCGTCAATTGTGATAATCTTTCCGTTCTCATCGTACTGCAGTTCGCACACCTTCAAGCTGCGCAGCCAAGTCTTTCCTCCCGAAGGCACGCTGTCGTGGTGGAACAGATACCACTTCCCCTTGTACTCAATGATGCAGTGATGGGTAGTCCATCCCACTACCGGAGTCAGAATCACCCCTTGATAAACGAAAGGACCGTAAGGATTGTCACCCACAGCATAGCACAGCAGATGCGTGTCTCCCGTAGAATAAGAAAGATAATATTTCCCGTTGTATTTGTGCATCCATGAAGCCTCGAAGAAACGGTGAGGGTCGTCAGCCGCCAGAGGCTTTCCGTTTTCATCAACAATCGCTACCGGACGCGGTTCTTCCGCAAACTGCAACATATCGTCCGCAATCTTCACCACACGTCCCGGAAGAGCAGGTTCTCCTGCCGAGGGCAAGCATGGATTTTCTATCGCCTTGTTGTCACGATAACGCTGGAGCTGGCCTCCCCAGATGCCGCCGAAATACATATAGTGACTTCCGTCATCGTCACGGAACACGGCCGGGTCAATGCTGTAACTTCCTCTTATCGGATCGGGTTGGGGGACAAACGGGCCTTCGGGCTTGTCGCCGACAGCCACACCCATACGGAAAATATCGTTCCGGTCTTTCATCGGGAAGTACATGTAATACTTGCCGTCTTTTTCCGCCACGTCGCAATCCCAAAGCTGGCGTCCGGCCCAAGGAACATCTTCCACAGCCAATACCACCCCGTGGTCTTTGATTTCTCCGTGCATGATGTCGTCGGTAGAAAAAACGTGATAGTCTTTCATGTTGAAGTGGTCGCCGTTATCGTTTTCAGGCACTCCGCTTTCCCAATCGTGGGAAGGATAAATATACACTTTCCCGTTGAACACGTGAACGGAAGGGTCGGCCATATAGTCGCCCGGCACCAAGTATCTTTTTTCTGTTTTCATAAGATTGTAGATTGATTGTTATTTTTTTAGTTGACGAGGAGACGAGATGACGAGGAGACGAGGTTTTCAGTTTGCCTCCTTGCCGCCTCGTTATCTTGTCAATTCGTCACTTTGAAAGCATTTCACTGACAAACGGTTTCGGATTGTAAGAGCGGTCGAAAAGCAGCGGATAATCGCGTCTTCCCTTCACCGGGAAATTGTTTTTCCAGGAGTTTTCGTCCGTCACCCCCCATGCGGTAACGCGCGTCACGATGTCGGCATGTTTCTCGAACAGATTAAAGAAACTCTTCATACGTTCGTTCCACTTCTTCGACACGTCTTCCGGAAGCCCGTCCGGATAAGGATTGAGAGCAGCCTCGTATGCCACCTTATCGGAAACGTTGGCACTCTGCGACACGGTAGGAAGCGCACTCATGTCCCACTCCGTAATCATCACTTTCACCCCCTCGGCAGCAAAAGCAAGCATACTTTTTTCAAAATCGGGAAGAGTCGGATAGTCCATTCCCATGTGACCTTGCATCCCCACCGCATCGATACGCATCCCTTTCGCCTTCAAACTTCTGATGAGCTTGACAACTCCGTCGCGCCGACCTTTCACGTCCATGCCGTAGTCGTTGTAGTAAAGTTCCGCATCAGGATCGGCTTCGTGCGCATACTGAAACGCCAGCGGAATGAACTCTTCTCCCAATATTTCATAAAACTTGCTCTTGCGGTAAGAGCCGTCTTCCACGATGGCTTCGTTCACCACATCCCATCCTTTGATTTTGCCTTTATAACGTTTCACCACGGTGTAGATATGGTCTTTCATCCTTTGCTTCAACACTTCGGGCGAAACCGTTTTTCCTTCCTTGTCGGTAAAAAACCATTCGGCGCACTGAGAATGCCATATCAGGCAATGTCCCGTAATGGCCATGCCGTACTTCTGCCCGAACTCCACAAACCTGTCAGCTTGCGTGAAATCATAACGGTCTTCTTCCGGATGGACAACTTCGCATTTCATGCAGTTCTCCGCTACAACCGAGTTGAAGTGGCGGGCAATGATTTCCGTAGCCTTCGGTTCTTGTCCTTCTGTTTGCGGAACGTTGACCGCCACCCCCATCAGGAACTTGTCTTTCACCACGTCTTTCAGTCCAATCTGGCTTTGCCCTTCCACATTCTGGCAAGCCAAAGCAAGCACCGCCAGAGAAAATAATGTTTTTTTGACGTTCATGGTTATTCTTTGTATTTTAATCTGGTTAATAATCGCTTCTGCTTCTCCGCTCGGCAAGTTCTGCCTGCATCTTCTCGTTATATTGTTTAGAAATCGGATAGAAAAGCAACGCCACGACTCCCACAAAGAAGGTAGCTGCCGGAATCAAGCTGGAAGAAAGCACGATGCCCTCGATAGCAGTCTCGCTCTGCACCTGTCCGATTCCCGACACGTATCCGAATCCGGAAAGCAGGAATCCGAGAATAGCGCCCCCTACTCCCAGTCCGGCTTTCAGCGCAAACACCACACCGGAGAACACGAACCCTGTCGCACGACGGTAATGTATGTATTCCGAATGGTCGGCCACATCGGCAATCATCGCCCAGAGCAAAGGCACGGTCGGCGCGTATGCCAGACTCTTCAGCACGTTCAAAACGAATATCATCTCAATATCCTGCTTGCCGGGGAAATAAAACAAAGCTGTGAAAACGGAAGTCAAAGTCAGGCACACGATAAAAGTCTTCTTCTTTCCGTACTTGTTCGCCAAATAGTTAGACAAAAGAATCACTCCAAGGAACTGCACCAACGCTCCCACCATGTTAAACACTCCGAATCCCACCTCGTATGCCTTGTCGGACGAAGAAACGATCAGCCCGAACGCATTCAAAATATGGTAGCCTACAGAAGTATTGTCCGCTGAAGCCAGTCCGATATTCTCAAGAAACGCATAAAGCGAATTGGCATCCACGTAATTCTCAAAATAATAGTTCATCGCGCTTCCCCACATGGCCAACGTAATAAACACGAACAAGGTAAGCACGAACATGGCGCGCCAAGGCACACTCGAAAAAATGTCTTTTATATCCTGACGGGTATTGTTCTGTTGTTTGGCAGGCGGAACGATGCGCTCTTTCGTTGAGAAGAATACGAACAGCAAAAACACGAAGCCAACCGCCGCAAACAGCGATATGGTGCATAGCCAACCGTGCCCTTTGTCTCCCCCATCGGAAAACTTGTTGACCAAAGGCAACGTCAGCCCCTGAACTACAAACTGAGCAATGGTAGAGAAGACAAATCGAATAGACGTAATGCTGGTGCGTTCCTTTATGTCTGCCGACATCACTCCCCCCAACGAAGAATAGGGAGTATTGTTGAAAGAATACATCGTCATCAGCAACGTGTATGAAATGGTAGCATAAAGAGCTACCAATCCTTTGTCTTCAATGCCCGGATTGTAGAAGGCCAGCACGTAGAAAACCATAAAGGGAAGAGCAGTCCACAACACCCACGGACGGTATTTTCCCCAACGTGTGTTAGTTCGATCTGACAAGATTCCCACAGTAGGGTCAACGAATGCGTCGACGATTCGGGCGATAAGCATCACTGTTCCCGCTATCGCTCCCTCCAGCCCGAACACGTCCGTATAGAACTTGGTCTGATAAATCATCATCATCTGGAATACCAGATTGGCCGAGCAATCGCCCAGTGCATATCCGACCTTTTCAGGCAATGAAACTTTTTGACTTTGAATTGCGTTCATGGTATCATTATAAATTAATAGTCTTTGCTTTGCTTCAATATGGCGGCTGCAAGCCGGGCGGCCGCCGTTTTCTTGTCAAGCGGATGGATGTCGTTCCATTCACCCGTATCGCTGTTCTTTATCAGCACAGCGTGAGGGATAATTCTCGCCGCTTCCGCCTGCTGCATCTGGAGTTGCGTCCAAGACTTCCTTCCCGGATTGTCCTCTTTCATGAAACTTGCAAGCTCGATGATGTAGAACGGAAGTTCCGCATCCCCGAACAGACTCCTCCAGTCTGCCGCGAGGGTCTTGAGCAGGGAAGCGTATTCCTGCCATTTCCCTACATTTGATTCTCCTTGGTACCATACGGCACATTTGAACTTCCAATTCTTCAACGGAGCAATCATGCCGTTATAGAGTCCGACGGGAAGGCAATGGAATGCCGTGCTCGACGGAGAAGAAGGCATCTCCGTACCGACCGAATGCTTCCAGTCACCCTCAAGGCTGACTTCGCACTGCCCGCAAATCAGTTTGTAGGGCTTTTCCTCCACAAACGACGGGAAGCCCCCGTTGCTGACCAGCCGAACAGTAACCTGGTTTCTGCCTGCTTTCAGGATTCCGGCAGGCACCTTGTAGATACGGGGAGGATATTGATAGGCAGTCGTTCCCACAAACGTTCCGTTAACGAAAACCGAATCGGCATCTACGATACATCCCATCCGAAGAACGGCTTCCTGCCCCTCCCATGCGGAAGGAACCTCCACCGTTTTGCGGAACCAATGCGAACCGTTCACCGGCCTCCACCCGTTTGTCGCCCAGCCGCGCGAAAACAAACCGACTGTCTCCCATGCGGAATCATCGTAATCTTCCGCATACCACGGAATTGGACTGTGCAATCCCCGGTCGGTAGCGTAAAGCGTATATTGCCATTCCCGCTGAAGCATTTGCTCTGCTTTCCGGATTTGGGCAACGAGTTCGTCCGACTCGTACATCTCTTTCCGGTGTATATAGGAAGGAAAATCTTTCAACCCGCCTTCACTTATCCAGGCTTCGATGGGCGTTCCTCCCCAACTTGAGTTGACGATGCCCACCGGTATGCCGGTCTTTTCATAAAGTTCCTTCGCCATAAAATAGCACAAAGCGCCGTATTGCATCACGTTCTTCCGCGTCAACGGCTTCCACTCCGCCTTCTTGATGTCGGTTTGACAGGCATTGAAATCATAGCAGTAAGGCACTTTCAGATAATGTATCTGCGTATTCTCGTATGCGTTCACCTCATCGGCATATTTGTCCATGACGCGCGACACCATCAGCTCCATGTTCGACTGCCCCGAACACAGGAACACGTTTCCCACCAGAATGTCCTTGACAACAAGCTCGTTGATTTGCATCGTATAAGGGCCGCCCGGCTTGCAGGCCGGAAGGGTAATCCGCCATTCGCCGGATTCATCCGCCGCAGTCCGATACTTCCTGTCCAAAAAAGTGACGTTCACTTCTCCGCAGCTGTCGGTTTTCCCCCATATCGTTACGGGAGTTCCATGCTGCAGCACCATCCCGTCTGAAATAAGGTTCGGCAAAACGGTCTTGGCTTCGCCTGTAACGAAACCTGCCATACACAGAACAACCAACCCCAAACAACGATGCAATATAGCTTTACCTGTACGAACGTTCATAGATTTATGTTTTTAAGGTTTTCATCGATTTTCAGCAACACAAAGGTAGCCCATTGCCACATAAAAGCCCCAACTTGTTGCTTCCAAGTCATTTGTTTATGTTCCGAAACCGTCAGATTTGTTACAAAAGCTATTGATTTTATTACATCACTTCCAGCGGAAGCCTCCAAAAGAGAATGCGCCGGAGCGAAACGCACATCGTTCCGTTCCGGCGCATTCCGCCCGTCCAAACCGGCATTTGCCGCTTATTTTCTGTCAGCCTTCAAACGGTCAGCCATCGCTTTGGCAAGCTCTCTTGCCTGCGCATAGTTGTCGGCCTTCATGCTCTGTTTCATCTCCACGGGGTTGCCCACCGTTTCAAACTTCAGCTTCTCGGCATACTCGCCCAACTTCTTGACGGCCGCGCTCGCCCATGTGTACGAGCCGAAATAGCCGAAGATGCGGTTTTTCATTTCGCGTCCGGCCACCTTGCCGAGCAGAGCCTCCATCTCCGGATACAGGTGCATGTTGTAGGTGGTGCATCCCACGATCAAGCCTTTGTATCTGAAGATGTCGGACAGGATGTACGAGTGGTGGGTGTGCGAAACGTTGTGGAGGACGATGTTCCTGATGCCTTCCTTGCTCAATTCTTCGGCGATGGTTTCGGCAAGCTCTTCCGTGTTGCCGTACATGGTGCCGTAAGCGATGACCACTCCCTTTTCGGCCTCATAGCGGCTCATCCGGTCGTACAGGCCCACCACTTGCGGAATCTTCTCTTCCCACACCGGGCCGTGCGTCGGACAAATCATCTTGACGGGGAGGCCGCCGCATTTCTGCAAAGCCTTCTGCACAGGATTGCCGAACTTCCCTACGATATTCGAATAGTAGCGGCGCATTTCGCCCCAATAAATGTCCGTATTGATGTTTTTGTCGACGCATCCCCCGTTGAGCGCGCCGAAACATCCGAACGCATCTCCCGAAAACAGAATGCCTTCCGTTTCGTCGAAAGTAACCATCGTTTCGGGCCAATGCACCATCGGAATCAAGTAGAAACGCAGGTTGTGGTGTCCCAACTTCAGGAAATCGCCCTCGCCCACCACGTAGCGTTCGCCCGTCACGCCGTAATATCCTTCCACCATGTCGAAGGTCTTCTTGTTGCCCACCAGCACGATTTCCGGATAATATTTCTTGATGAGCGCGATAGAGCCCGAATGGTCCGGCTCCATGTGGTTGATGATGAGATAATCGATCTTCCGGTCGCCGATAACGCTGCGGATTTTCTTCAGATACGTCTCGAAGAACGCCACGTCTACGGTGTCCACCAGTGCCACCATGTCATCGTCGGCAATCAGATAAGAATTGTAAGACACGCCGTAAGGCAACGGCCACAGATTCTCGAACAATGCTTTTGTCCGGTCGTTCACACCTACATAATGAACTTTTCCTTTAATTTCCATATTGCGAATTGTTGTGTTTAGATATCACGTCGGTAATATTTTCCTTGCCAGGTGTCGCGCTCTTTCATGCGCTTCTTCACCTTTTCTGTAAACTCATAGTTCTTCAGCCCCCAGTCGGGAGCAATGAGCAGTTCTTTCGGAGATTGCGACACGAAACGCTCTATCACGATGTCAGGGCGGAGCCGCTCCACATAATCGATTGCCAGGTCGACATATTCGTCGGCTTCATACAGGCGGAAACGTTCGGGATGTTCTGCATATTCCTGCGCCATCTTCGTACCCCTCACCAACTGCAGCTGGTGGAGCTTGAGCGTGTTGAGAGGCAGAGCCGATATTTTCTTTTCCGCCTGCCCTATCATGTTTTCTCTCGTTTCGCCCGGCAATCCCAAAATGACGTGCCCTCCGGCGAGTATGCCTCTGGCGGATGTCCGCTCCACCGCATCTGCCGTACACTCGAACGTATGCCCCCGGTTAATCCGCCTCAAAGTAGCGTTGTCTGCCGACTCGATTCCGTATTCGACAAGCAGGAAAGTCTGCCGGTTCAACGTCTCCAGATAGTCGAGCAACGAATCGGGCATACAGTCGGGGCGCGTGCCGATTACCAGTCCCACCACATTCTCCACGTCCAGCGCCTCTTCATACATGCTTTTCAGCGTTTCCAGTCCGGCGTAAGTGTTGGTGTATGCCTGGAAGTAGGCCAGATACTTCATCTGCGGATATTTCCTCGCGAAGAATGCCGCCCCGTCGCGGACCTGCTGTCCGACAGGCTTTCCGGCGCTGCAATACGAAGGGTTGAAAGTCTGGTTGTTGCAGTACGTACACCCTCCATAGCCTTTCGTTCCGTCCCTGTTGGGACAGGTGAACCCCGCATTGACCGATATTTTCTGTATCTTGCACGGAAAATGCGAAGCCATGAATCCGGAGAAATCGTTGTAGCGCGTCCGTTCGTCCATCGTTCCCTTCTTTTTTTCGGGTGCAAAGATAGTCTTTTTTCACGGAAGCACAAAGGCTTTTCCCGATTATGGCATACGCCCGCACGGTCAGTCCTTCGCCTGATGTACAGTAAGTTGCGGGAAGGGGAAGCCGATGCCTTTCCGGTTGAACGTATCGTAGATTTTCTGGTTCATGTCGAAATACACGTCCCAGTAGTCTCCCGACTTAGCCCACGCACGCACCACGATGTCTACGCTGCTGGCCGACAAAGCTTTCAGGGCGATGAGCGGAGCCGGGTCTTTCAGTATGCGCGCATCGGCCTCTATCAGCTCCGCGAGCACTCCCTTCACCTTGTCCACGTCTTCTCCGTATTCAATCCCGATCACCCACTCCGCGCGCCGCATGTTCTGCTTGCTGTAGTTGGTGATGGCGTTGCTGCTGAGCACTCCGTTGGGGACGTAGATAATCTTGTTGTCGAGCGTGGCGAGCACGGTGTGGAAAATCTGTATCTCCCTGACGGTTCCGCTCACGTCGGCCGTTTCCGTATCGATGTAGTCGCCCACCTTGAACGGCTTGAACACCAAGATAATCAGCCCTCCGGCAAAGTTCGAAAGGTTGCCGGACAGGGCCATGCCGACCGCAACTCCGGCAGAAGCCAGGAGAGCCGCAAAGCTGGTGGTCTCGATTCCCAGACGGCTGATGACGGCAAAAGCGAGAATCAGGTTCAGCAGGATGCTGAGCAGGCTTTTCAAGAAGGTTTCCACGCTCACCTCCAGCTTGCGCTTCTGGATTATCTTGCTCACCAGACGGTTGATTTGCCTGATGATGAAGCGTCCGATCACGAAAATCAGCACGGCGCCGATGATGTCTTTCCCTGCGTCGATGCCCCAATTGACCAGTTTTTCAAGAACCGCCTCCACATTGATTTTCGACGAGGCTTCCAATAACATGATGTGTAGTGTAGATAGCATATTGCGTAACGTTAAAAATATTATTCTTCCAGCTGCCCCTTTCCGTAGCGGACGATTTCCGGAATGTCTTCACAACAATTTATCACGGTAGAAGGTTCGATGCCGCCGATTCCGCCGTCTATCACCAGATCCACCTTCTCTCCGAACTTCTCGTCAATCAGCTCCGGGTCGGTCACGTATTCCGTATCCTCCCCCTCTCCGAGCGGAAGCGTGGTGGTGAGCAGCGGAGCGCCGAGCGCGCGGCATATCTCCCTCGCTATCGGATTGTCGGGCACGCGGATTCCCACCTCCTTCCTGTTGCGGAAAATCTTCGGCAAACGGCTGTCTGCATTGAGGATGAACGTGAAAGGTCCCGGCAGGTTTCTCTTCATCAGCTTGAAAGTGGCGTTGTTCACCCGCGCGTATTCGCTGATATTGCTCAGGTCGTAGCAGATAATCGAGAGGTTGGGCTTGCGCGGATCGATGCCCTTCATCCTGCAAATGCGCTCGATGGGCCTTTCCTTCAGTGCATGGCATCCGATGGCATACATCGTGTCGGTCGGGTAAATGATGATTCCTCCCTCGTTCAGGATGTCCGTCACCCGGCCGATGTCTTTCGGGTTGTTGTTTTTAGAGTACAGTTTGAGTATCATGCTTGCGCGTGCGGAGATGTGACTTCGCGGGCGCAAAATTACAAATTTATTCGTCAAAGAAAGCATACGGGCGCGTTTTTATAAAAGGCGCGGACGCTCCGCCTGCAGCGCGCGGGCGTTTCCCGGCAAAGCCGCACGTCCTTTCCGCCCCCCGGAAGGCGGAGCGTCCGCACGCGGGAAACCGTTGCAACAAATGTAACGCGGATGCCTGCACGCCCCCTTCCGGAAGCCTCTGAAACACGCTTTCCGAGGCATCAGAAGCGCAAATGTAACGTATGCGAGTGCATTTTGTTACATGCCTCAAGCGCGTGTAACAAACGCAATCGCGTTAAGGTATGTTGGACTTCATTTATATGTTTTGTCTTTTTTACCTTTGCTTTGTGTCATAAAATGCAAAAAGTGTATGAAATGTAAAACCAAAGTTTTCTTCCATGACCCCTGAAAGGTTCAGGACAATGGAGCGAGTTAATTTACTAATTTATCTTTAATATGATGAAAAACATAAGAAATCAGATTTCGGGGAGCTGTTCCTTCCGATGGGGGGACGTTCTCAGGCAGAAAGGAGTCTTATTCTTTTTCTTGTTGGCGTACAGCCTTTCCGTGGCAGCCCAGAATAAGTTCCAAGTGCAAGGAAAAGTATTGGACGTGAATGACGAACCGCTGATTGGCGCCACGGTTGCGCTGAAAGGCAATACGGCGGTGGGTACGGTAGCGGATTTCGACGGAAACTTCGTGCTGGAAGTTCCGGACCGCAATTCGGTGCTCGTCGTTTCTTATTTAGGCATGACGACTCAGGAAATCGACGTGGACGGACGGCACATGATTGTTGTCGTTTTGCGCGAAGACTCTGAAATGCTGGACGAAGTAGTGGTTGTCGGTTACGGACAACAGAAGAAGGCTTCCGTGGTGGGCGCCATCACGCAGACTACAGGAAAGGTGCTTGAAAGGGCGGCCGGTATCTCTGACATCGGCGCCGCGCTGACGGGTAACCTGCCGGGCGTCATCACCACCCAGAGTTCGGGTATGCCGGGCGAGGAAGAGCCGCAAATCGTCATTCGCGGTGCAAGCTCGTGGAACAACAGCGCGCCGTTAGTGCTCGTGGACGGAATCGAACGCCCGATGAGCTCGGTAGACATCAGCTCGGTACAGACAGTTTCTGTATTGAAGGACGCTTCGGCTACCGCTATATATGGTGTGAAAGGAGCGAACGGAGTCATCCTGATTACCACCAAACGAGGGACGGAAGGAGCCGCCCAAATCAACGTGACGGCCAACGTGACGATGAAAGTGCCCTCAAAACTTCCCAACAAGCTGGATTCGTATGACGCGCTGAGAGCGCGCAACGTGGCCATCGAGCACGAGCTGGCGCTGAATCCGGAGTCATGGGCGTACATGACCCCGCAGGCCATCATCAACAAATACAGGTATCCCGCAAATCTGGAAGAATATGAAAGGTATCCGAACGTGGACTGGCAGAAGGAGCTGTTCAAAAACTTCGCCGTTTCATACAACGCGAATGTCAACGTGAGCGGAGGTACCTCGTTCGTGAAGTATTTCGCCTCTGTCGACTATGTGCATGAAGGCGACTTGTTCCGCGTGTTCGACAACGGACGCAACTACGACTCCGGATACGGCTACAACCGCATCAACGCCCGAAGCAATCTGGACTTCCAGATTACGAAGACTACCGTGTTCAAGGTGAACCTTGCCGGTTCTACAGGCGTGAGAAAGAGCCCGTGGAACAACTCGACCGCAGCCAACGGTAATTCCGACTGGTCGGTTGCACAGCAGTGGGCCGGCGCATACAACATTGCTCCCGACGTGTTCCTTCCCAAATACTCCGACGGATCGTGGGGATTCTATCCGAACATCACCAACGTAACCAACTCTGCGGCCAACCTGTCATTGGGAGGTGCGATGGAAGCGACCACCACACGAATCACTACCGACTTCACCCTTGAGCAGGACTTGAGCTTCATCACGAAAGGCTTGAGCGCACGCGCCATGATTTCATGGGACAACACGTTCGTAGAATGGCAGCGCGGTATCAACGACCTGAACAACGACGCCGTACAGAAATGGATCAACCCGGAAACGGGCGCAGTCGTCTACAAGAAAGACCTGGACAGCAACACGGGATTCGACTACCAGCAGGGAATCATGTGGAACACGGCCGGAGGTACGGTGAAGGACTGGGAAACCCAGCGCAACCTGTACTATCAGGCGCAGTTGAACTGGGCGCGCAGCTTCGGCAAGCACAACGTAACCGCAATGGGCTTGTTCAGCCGCCAGGAAACCGCCACGGGCAGCGAAATCCCGAACTATCGCGAAGACTGGGCTTTCCGCGCCACCTACAACTATGCCGACCGTTACTTCTTTGAATACAACGGCGCGTACAACGGTTCCGAGAAGTTCAGCCCCGAAAACCGTTTCGCCTTCTTCAATTCGGGCGCCATCGGATGGATGATCAGCGAAGAGCCGTTCATGAAGTTCTCAAGAAAGTGGCTTGACATGCTGAAAATCCGCGCTTCTTACGGAGAAATCGGTGACGACAACGTGTCTACCCGTTGGCTTTACATGAACCAGTGGGCATACGGAGGAACGGCTTCGCTCGACGTGCAGCGCGGCGTGAGCCCGTATACGTGGTACTACGAGAACGTGGTAGGAAACCCGGACGTGCATTGGGAAACCGTGCGGAAAGTCAACGTCGGTATCGACTATGCGTTCTTGGGCGGCCTGTTCGCAGGTAGCGTGGAGGTGTTCCGCGACCGTCGTAAAGACATCCTCGTGGGCGGCAACGACCGTGCGGTTCCTTCTTACTTCGGCATGTCTCCCGTAACGGCCAACTTGGGACGTGTAAAGACAAAGGGATACGAGCTGGAACTCCGTGTAAACAAGGTTTTCCCGAACCAGCTCCGCTTGTGGGCCAACATGAGCATGACCCATGCCGAAAACATCATTCTTGACAAGGACGACGCTCCGTTGCTCGCAGACTACCAGAAGCAGGCAGGCTACAGCATCGGCCAGAACCGTGCGCACCTCGATGCAGGCTATCTGAACACATGGGACGACATCTACGGAAGCCCGAAGCATGACAGCAACGACTCGGAAAAACTTCCGGGAGACTATTACATCATCGACTTCAACGGCGACGGTGTGGTCGACTCGAAAGACTCCGCTCCCTACGGTTATGCCGACACTCCGCAGAACACGTACAACGCTACCATCGGTTTTGAGTGGAAAGGATTCAGCGCATTCGTGCAGTTCTACGGCGTGAACAACGTAACCCGTTCTGTTCCTCTGACCAGCTTCGCAAGCAACATGAACACGGTGTATGACATGGGAACGTGGTGGTCGAAAGAAACTCCGAACGCCGACGTGACCACTCCGCGCTGGATGTCCACTCCAAGCTATGCAGACGGCACCCAGTATCTGTTCGACGGCTCCTATATCCGTCTGAAGAATGCGGAAATCGCCTATACATTCGACAACAAATGGACGAAACGCTTCGGCGTCACCAATCTGAAGATATTCTTGAACGGAAACAACCTTTGGGTATGGTCAAGAATGCCGGACGACCGTGAATCGAACTTTGCAGGCGCCGGCAATCAAGGAGCTTATCCTACGGTGAGACGTTTCAACTTGGGTCTTAAATTTACTTTATAACAGAGCTTGAACCATGAAAAAACTATATAGATTCTTTTTATTCGGAGGTTTCTCCGCATTGATGGCATTGGGCAGCGCCTCTTGTACCGACTATCTGGACAAGGAAGCCGACTCTACCGTCAATCCGGACGACGCTTTCAAAAGTTTTATGAACTTCCAGGGCTTTGTGGAGGAAATATACAACTGTATCCCCGACAAAGAGAAATGCAACTATACCACTTCCTGGAACTGGGGAGACGATGAAATCATGAACCCTGAAGCGGACGGGCACATGTGCCATCAGGTGGACATCGGCAACTTCCGCGCATGGTACACTTGCGACCAGACTTGGCTCTACAGGAACGAGACGGATCCGAGAGCCACTTACCATCCGAACGATGACGGAACCGCGAAGTTCAAGCACGCGCTCTGGCCGCACTCGTGGTATTGCATCCGCAAGTGCAACTACGGACTTGAGAACTTGGACAAGCTGACCGAAGCCACGGGCGAGCAGCGCGACCTGATTGAAGGCCAGCTCTACTTCTTCCGCGCATGGTGGCACTTCGAGCTGATGCAGTTCTGGGGAGGTCTGCCTTACATCGACAAGGTGCTGTCTCCGAGCGATGAGATGACTTTGCCCCGCCTCAGCTTCCAGGAATGTGCGGAAAAGGCCGCCGCCGACTTCCGCAAGGCCGCCGACTTGCTGCCTATCGATTGGGATAAGACTTCTACCGGTGCCTCTACGATAGAGCACAACGACCTTCGCGTCAACAAAATCATGGCGTTGGGCTATTTGGGCAAAACGTATCTCTGGGCGGGAAGTCCGCTGATGGAGCACGGAGCACAAACCAATGCAGGCGACCTGACATACCAATACAACACGGAATATTGCAAGGCTGCGGCAAACGCTTTCGGCGAATTGCTGTCGTTAGTAGAGAGCGGACAGACGCAGTATGAGTTAGTTGATTTCGAGGATTATCACACGCTGTTCTACACTACGGGCGAAGGCTGGAGAATGCCCGGCTCTACGGAAGCCATATTCCGAGGCCCGTCTGAAGACTTCAACGGAAGCAACTGGAACACCACGAAGACGTTCGGCCCGAAAATCAACGCATTGGTAGAGCATGACAACGTAATCCACCAGCCGACGGCCAATTATGTGAACTTCTACGGCATGGAGAACGGACTTCCTATCAGCGAAGGCAATGACCCTACCGTTAAGGATAATAACTCCGGATACGACCCGTCTTATCCCTTCAAGGGACGCGATGCACGTTTCTACAACGACATCGTATTCGACGGATACAAGTATGTACAGGCAGCGATCTCCGATCCGAATGACGAAGCTCTAAGGTATTGCAGCCTCCATGAAGGCGGACAGATGAGAAGCGAAACGAACGCCAGCCGCACCGGATACTTCACGCAGAAGCTGGTTCCTACCGGAGCCAACAAATATGACCGTTTGTATGACTGGTCGCACGCATTACATACCAATCTTTCATACATGCGTCTGGCGGACATCTATCTGATGTATGCGGAAGCATGTGCAGCGGTCGGAGGTGCAAAACAGACTGCAGACAATTATACGCTGACGGCCGAGCACGCAATCAACAAACTGCGCACCCGCGCAGGGGTTGGCCCCGTAGGTGGAGGAACTGTCGGAAGCACCGAAGGAACAATCGACATGAGCTACATCACCAACAATCAGAAGTTCATGAACGAAGTGCGTCGCGAACGTGCGGTGGAGCTTGCCTTCGAAGGCTTCCGCTTCAACGACCTCCAGCGATGGCTCCTGCTTACAGAGTATCCGTACAATGTGAAGATGTCTCATGAGTTCCAGCGCGCATCTTCCGATGAGGGCGGATTTACCGTAGAAGGTTCTCAAGCTGCGGAACAGGCCGACGCATCGCTCCAGCCTTATGAATATGCGATGAATTGCAAAGTGACTAACTTCAGACAAGAAGAGATTCTGGAGCGCAAGTTTGATGCCAAGCATTATTGGTTCCCGTTCATGGACGATGATGTATATCTGTATGCGGAATTCCCCCAGAATCCGGGCTGGTAATTCCAAGAACGGAAAGAATGTGTAATTAAATAAAGAATTATAAGATGAAACATATACAGATAAAATCCATTTTATGTGCTGCGCTGGCCGCTTCGGTGGCATTGCCCGCCACGGCTCAGGAGCAGCAGGTGGAACTGAATGATTCGTTGGCCGCAAAAGATGACGGAATGGTGCAAGTAGCGTTCCGGTCGGTTGCCCAGGAAGAGCTGTTGGGCGGCGTCTCTTTCATCGATATGGACGAGCTGACGAAAAAGAACTATAACACATATACTCTTGACAACCTGCAAGGCTATGTAGGTGGATGGAACGGTAATTCATTATGGGGAATGGACGAGTATCTGGTACTGGTAGACGGAATCCCTCGTGACGTGAACAACGTACAACCGAACGAAATAGACCAGATTACATTTCTGAAAGGAGCTTCTGCCGTGGTGCTCTACGGAAGCCGTGCGGCGAAGGGAGTGATTCTTATCACCACCAAGCGTGGCAAGGAAGAAGCGTTCAAGGTGAGCGTGCGCGGAAATACCGGATTCAACGTGGCAAAGAGATACCCCGACTATCTGGGTTCTGCCGAATACATGACCTTGTATAATGAAGCGCTGGCGAACGACGGCCTGTCTCCGCTGTACAGCCAGGAAGAAATCTACAACTATGCTTCGGGAAAGAATCCTTACCGCTATCCGAACGTGAACTTTTACTCGTCAGACTATCTGAAGAAAGCGTACAACCGTTCGGAGGTGACCGCTGAAATGTCGGGAGGTAACCAGAGAGCCCGCTTCTATACCAACATCAGTTTCTACAACACGGGCGACGTGTTCAAGTTCGGTGAAGCGAAAGACAACCATACCAACCGTTTCAGCGTGCGCGGTAATGTGGATTTGACGTTGAGCGACTTCATCACGGCGTATGTAAACGCGAATGTATCGTTCTACAACTCGCGCACGGCGAAAGGCGACTATTGGGCGGCCGCATCCACCTTCCGTCCCAACCGCGTGGCTCCGCTGATTCCGATAAGCCTTGTCGACCAGACGGCTTCCGGAACGCTGGAAACGCTTTACAACAGCATGAACATCGTGGACGGCAGCTACTTCCTCGGCGGTACGCAACAGGACGAGACGAACATCTTCGGCGATTACTATGCGGCGGGATATACCAAATACACCAGCCGCCAGTTCCAGTTCGATACGGGAGTGAACATCGATATGAGCAAGTTGCTGAAGGGCCTGTCGTTCCGTGCGCAATTTGCAGTGGACTATGCCACCAGCTACAACACGTCTTACGACAATGCGTATGCCACTTACACCCCGACATGGGTTTCGTATAACGGGACGGAGATGATCGGTACGGTGACGAAGCACGGCAACGACGAGAAGTCGGGCGTGCAGAACGTATCGGGAAGCGCAAGCAACCAGACAATTGCTTTCTCCGGCGTGTTCGACTACAAAACGTCTGTTGACAACACGCACAACATCCACGCCATGCTGCTGGCTTCCGGCTATCAGCAGAGCTATTCGGGACAGTATCACAAGGACAGCAACGCGAACCTCGGCCTCCAGCTTTCCTACAACTACCAGAACCGGTATTATGCGGACTTCGGTGCGGCGGTGGTTCACTCTGCCAAATACGCTCCGGGACACCGCCAGGCATTCTCTCCGTCATTGACGTTGGGATGGAATCTTGCCAACGAAGATTTCCTTGCAAACTCTTCTGTGGTAGACGACATGATGCTGAGCGTATCGGGAAGCATCCTGCATACCGACTTGGGCTTCGACGGCTACTACCTGTGGCAGGGAAGCTACAACCAGTCCAACGGACAATGGTGGGGATGGCGCGAGAACGTTTCGTTGCACTCGACGAACATCCAGCGCGGCGAGAACCGCGATTTGACGTTCGCCAAACGCAAGGAGTTCTCGGTGAACCTGCGCACTTCGTTGTGGAAGAAGCTCGTGACGCTGGACGCTTCGTTCTTCGTCAACGAAATGGACGGACTGTTCACCGACCCGGAATCGCTCTATCCGTCTTACTTCTTCGCTTATTTCCCGGAAAACGCACGCTTCAGACCTTACGTCAACTACAACAGCGACAGACGTATGGGGTTTGATTTCAACGCAACGTTCAACAAGCGCGTGGGCGAAGTGGACCTCAGCCTCGGACTTGCCGGCACTTACTACACCACAAAGGCCACCAAGCGCAGCGAGCTCTTTGACGACGCGTACCAGTATCGCGAGGGAAAAGCCGTAGACGGCGTGTGGGGACTGCAATGCGAAGGCTTCTTTGAAAGCGAAGAAGAAATTGAGAACTCTCCGGAACAGATATTCGGCGGCGAGGTGAAGCCGGGCGACCTGAAGTACGTAGACCAGAACAAGGACGGCGTGGTAGACGACAAGGACGTCGTTTATCTGGGACGCGGCGGATGGTACGGTTCTCCGTTTACCTTCGGCATCAACCTGACGGCCAAGTGGAAGAACTTCACGTTCTTCGCGTTGGGAACAGGAGGCGTAGGCGGATATGCCATGAAGAATACCGATTATTATTGGGTGTCCGGAGCGGACAAGTATTCGGAAGTGGTGCGCGGACGCTGGACGGAAGCCACGAAAGCTACGGCCACCTATCCCCGTCTGACCACTCAGGCAGGAAACAACAACTTCCGCGATTCAAGTTTCTGGATGTACAAGAACAACCGTTTCGACCTGGCGAAAGTGCAGATTACTTACGACTTCCCGTCGTCCCTGCTGAAGCGTACCTTCATAAAGGGCGTGTCGGCATACATTTCGGGTTCGAACCTGCTGACCATCTCGAAAGAACGCAAGTTGATGGAACTGAACACTACGAGCGCGCCTCAAACCCGATTCTACAACATCGGCGTCAAGGCCACATTCTAACAATATAAAGCGATTGAATTATGAAGAAAATAATAACACTTTTGGCTTTTCTGCCTTTGCTGGCCGCTTGCGACGACCTCTTTGAGCCGGCATTGGAGAACAACCGGGATATCGAGGCCATGTATCAAGACCCTTCATACGCGCAGGGCATATTGGCCAACGCATACATCAAGTTGCCCTATGCCACTTCGCCGAACAGCGACCTGGCAACGGACGATGCGGTGACGAACGAGAACACGAACAACTACCTGAGAATGGCTACCGGCTCATGGAGCGCAAGCAATGACCCGACTTCACGCTGGCAGGACTGCTACTTCTGCATCCAGTTCATCAACATTTTCCTTGAGAACGTGGACAAGGTGGAATGGGCGGCCGACGAAAGGGTACAGACCATGTTCCGCGACCGTCTGACCGGCGAGGCTTACGGGCTGCGCGCCGTGTTCATGTACTACCTGCTGCAGGCGCATGGCGGATATACGGAAGACGGGAAGCTGATGGGCGTGCCTATCCTCCTTTCGTCTGAAGATCCGGATTCCGACTTCAACCACGAGCGCGCCACATACGCCGCCTGCGTGGAGCAGATTATCAAGGATGCGGACAAGGCCATCGAGCTTCTGCCGTTGGACTACGTGGACTTGAAGAACAATGCCGACGTGCCGCAGAAATATCAGGAAATCGGAGTGACGGAAGCCTCCACCTACAACCGTGTGAACGGCATCAACATGGGCGGACTGATGACCGCACGCATCGCGATGGCCGTAAAAGCGCAGGTGGCCCTGATGGCTGCCAGTCCGGCTTTCAGCGCAGAATCGGGAATTACCTGGAAACAGGCCGCCGAATATGCGGGCGACCTGTTAGACAAGATGGACAATCCTTGGACATTGGACGCCGACGGGAATACATGGTACGACAATGCTGAAATAACCAATCTGGTTTCCGGAGCCAACCCGGAGGAAATCATCTGGAGAGGAAGTACGGCTGACGAACTGACTTTGGAGCAGAACAACTTCCCGCCCTCGCTCTACGGCAACGGACGGGTGAACCCTTCGCAGAATTTAGTAGACGCTTTCCCGATGGCGAACGGCTATCCCATCTCCCATTCAAAGTCGGACTATAACGAAGACAAGCCGTATGAAAACCGCGATCCGCGCCTGACCCATTATATCCTTTATAACGGGAGCACTAAACTGAATAACGGACAAGCAATTAATCTCGCCGCATCGAACAACTACAATGCCAATGCCACGAACACGGAAAACGGGCGTTCCACCCGCACCGGATACTACCTGCTCAAGCTGCTGCGTCCGGGTTGCAACCCGAACCCGCAGTACAACACGGCGCAGCGCCACTATTCGGCACGCATCCGCTATACGGAAATTTTCTTAGCCTATGCGGAAGCGGCAAATGAGGCTTACGGCCCAATGGGTACCGGAAAATACCCTTATTCTGCGAAAGACATCATAAAGAAGATTCGCGAGCGTGCAGGTATCAACGGCGAGGGATATCTCGACGAATGTGCAGGGGACCCAGACAAGATGCGCGAACTGATCCGCAACGAACGCCGCTTAGAGCTGTGCTTCGAGAACTTCCGCTTCTGGGACCTGCGCCGCTGGAAGGTGGATATGGAAAAGCTGAACGAAACGATTCGCGGCGTGAAGATTACGGACAACGGCAACGGTTCGTTCGCTTATGAAGAGCTGGATGTGGAAATCCGCAATTACAGCGACTACATGTATTACGGGCCGATACCGCACTCTGAAATCTTGAAATGGAGCAATCTGAAACAAAACAAAGGATGGTGATTTTAAGAAACATAAATATGAAGATTATGAAATTGTTTGACAAGACATTACCGATATTATTTGCGGGAGCTGCGGTCGCATTGCTCGGTTCGTGCAAGAACCAGGACTTCGACTTCCCGAACTACGAACGCTCTACGGTGTACTTCGCCTACCAGTATCCGGTGCGGACGCTCATCATGGGCGAGGACATCTTCGACACGTCGCTCGACAACCAGCACAAGTGCCAGATACAGGCCACGGTGGGCGGGCTGCGCGGAAACGGCGGCACGATAGGAATCTCGTTCAAAGTAGACAACTCGCTCTGCGAAAACCTGTACTTTGAAGACGGAACGACTCGGGTCCAGGCAATGCCCGAAAGCCACTACACGCTTTCGTCTTACGACAAAATCTATCTGAACGGAAGCCTGCGGGGAGGCGTGGAAGTGCAGCTCACCGACGCGTTCTTTGCAGACCCGAACGCCATCAAGAACACCTATGTCATTCCGTTGGTGATGACGGGCGTAGAAAATGCCGACGGCATTCTGACCGGAACGCCGTGGACGGAAGGCACAACCCCTCCGCGCTGCAACTCGACCCTGTGGGAGGTGCTCCCGATGGACTACGTGCTCTATTGCGTGAAGTACATCAACGAATGGGACGCTTCGTATCTGCGCCGTGGGAAAGACGTGATTACCAAACCCGACGGAACGAAGATAGAATATCTGCGCCAGGCCGAATACGTGGAAGACGATGAGGTGTACGAACTCGCCACTGTAGACATGAATACGGTGAAAGGAACCTTGACGGTCGGCGGGCCGGACACTCCGACCGACGAGACCCGGACCGGAAACGAACAGAAGTGTGATGTGGTGCTGACATTCGACGACAAAGGCGAATGCACGATAACCCAAGACGCTTCCGCTTCGGGATATACGGTGACCGGTACGGGCAAGTTCGTAGAAGACGGCGAAAAGGACAGCTGGGGCGACCAGGACCGCAATGCGCTGTATCTGGAATATACGGTGAAAAAGAGCGACGGAACCATTTATGTGACCACCGACACGCTGATTGTCCGCGATCGCGGCGTGGTGCTCGAAGAGTTCTCTCCCGTTTATAAAGAGGTTTAATCTTAAATTCAAACAGAGATATGAAAACATATAACAGCAAATTCTTATGGATTGCGGCAGTTTCGTTGGCTTTCGCTTCGTGCGCGGACGATGAACTGCAGCCTTTCCAGGCAGAAGAGCCTGAAAACATACACCAGCTTGACTATCTGGACGCTTACGGGCCGTTGAAAAGCTATGTAGACCGCGCGGCCAATCCCGGCTTCAAGCTGGGAGTGGCAGTCGATGAAGCCGGATTCATCGACAAAGGGGTCGTGTACAGCATGGCAAGCTCGAACTTTGAAGACATTACTCCCGGAAACGCCATGAAGCACAGCTCCGTGGTGAATGCGGAGGGCGAGATGGAGTTTACCACCGTAAAGGAGCTTATCGAAACCGCAAAAGAAGCGGGAATGAGCATCTACGGGCATACCCTGTGCTGGCATTCCCAGCAACAGGCGGACTATCTGAACGGGCTGATTGCAGACAAGGTGCTGCCGGATGACCCTTCGGCAGAACCGGTAGAACCGATTGAGAAAGAGGTGGCCTCAATCGATTACACTCAATATACAAGCTATGACGAGACTCCGTTTAATAAAATAGATGGTTGGTTTGAGCCCGATATCATAAATGGCGTTTTGACCAGTGTCTCCGGCCCCGGCGACCAGAGACAATTCCTTGCTTTAAACGACATTCCCACAAAACAAGGAAATGATTATAGAGTAAAAATCCGCATCAAAGGCAGTCCGGCACAAGGTGTCAACGTACAGTTTGGAAGCTGGGATCCGAATATGATGACGACAACTATGAACTTCACTACAGAATGGAGTGAAGTTGTATTGGATTTTAAAAATTGCATCAATACAGGAACTTCGAGTTTTTTCGTAATTCAGCCTTGGGATAATGAAGCAACAATCGAAGTGGAATGGATTAAGGTTTACAATGTAGTCACTCCTGAAACCGAAGACGTAGAACTTGAATCAGTCTGGAAAGAAGACTTTGAAGACGGAAACATCGACGGCTGGGGAGGCTGGGGAGGCAATAATCCGGCACGCAGCATTTCTGCACAAGGAGAAGGAGCTAACGGGACCGGATATGCCTTGAAAGTTTCTACATCTACGTCCGGAACTGCACATAACGGTGCGCAAACTCAGTACAAATACAATTTTGCCAAAGAAACTACTTATCGTTTGAAGTTTAAGGTTAAAGGAAGCAGCACCGGAAAGGGAGAAATTGTTGCCCAGAATGACGGAGTGCCAAGTTATAGCAGCGACACTTTTGAAGCATTAACAGGTGAAAGAACGTTTGATATTACTACAGGATGGACAGACGTGGAAATGGACGTAACTATCACGGCAGGCGACCGCACCAATCTTCTGCTAAACACCGGTACGTATAGCGGCGACGTGTGGTTTGACGATTTTGAACTTTACGAGGTACATCCCGCAAACGTGGTAGAAATCCCCGAAGAGGAGAAGAAGGAACTCATCCGCGCCGCGCTTGAAAACTTCATCAAAGGAATGATGGAAGCCTGCGGAGGCTACGTCAAAGTGTGGGATGTGGTCAACGAACCGATGTCGGACGACAATCCTTCTGCGCTGAAGGGAGAGAAGTTTTCCAAAAGAGAATCAAATGACCATTTCTACTGGCAAGACTATTTGGGAGAAGACTATGCGCGCTATGCCGTAGAGTATGCACGCAAGTACTTCAAGGAATTCGGAGGAAACGAAGAAGAACTGCTTCTCTTCGTGAACGACTACAACCTCGAAGCCTCTTACAACAGCAATGCCAAGTGCGAAGGTCTGATTAACATGATTAAAAAATGGGAAAGCGACGGGGTGACCCGAATCGACGGAATCGGCACGCAGCTCCACGTCTCCTACTCCATCTCGCCGACGCAGCAGAAACGGAACGAAGAATGTATAGTGAAGATGTTCGAACTGCTGGCGGCTTCCAGAAAGAAGATAAAGATTTCAGAAATCGACTTGGGACTGACAGGCGCTGACGGCAAAGCGATTGTCTCCACCAACCCGCCGCTTATCCACCAGCTCGGCCAGGCGGAATACTACAACTTCATCATACGCAAGTATTTTGAAATCATTCCGGCCGAACAGCGTTACGGAATCACGCTCTGGAGCATGACCGACAGCCCCAACACCGAATATTCGTTCTGGCGCAAGGGAGAACCCATCGGCCTGTGGGATTTGAACTACAACCGCAAGCCTGCATACGCAGGATTTGCCGAGGGTCTTGCCGGAAAGGACGCGCCTGTGCCGGAAGAGTATTCTTACCTTTTCACCGAAGAAGCGGCTGAAGGAGGGGAGTAAGCGAACGGAGATTTGAACGTCCGCCCGGCGCGCCCGAAGGCAAAGGCCGGGGCGTTTGCAGGAAAAGGCCCCGGCAAATCCGGGAAAGGCGGGCGTTCATGCTCCACGGCGCGAACCATACAACTAAATTTTTCACTTACCACTAAAAAAAGAACATTTATGAAACACTTTATTTATTGGATATTGTTTGCAGTTACGGCTTTCCTTCCTGCGGCATGTTCGGACGACCCCGTCGTTCAGCAGCCCATAGGGGAGGAAGGACAGCCGGGGACGGACGGCAGCGCCGAGGACGAAAGCGTCACGCTCGCCCGCCTGCACGTAGACGGCCGCCATCTGGTGGATGCCGAAGGGAACAAGGTCAATCTGCACGGGTTCGTGCAAACATTCAGCCCCTTCTTCAACGACAACCAATGGAGCGACTACAATGTGGAAGCCTGTTTGGAATACAATCAAGGCATGATAGACAAGATTCTTGAAGCCGGCTGGAAAGTCAACCTCATCCGCCAGCACATGGACCCGTATTGGAGCTCTCCCGGCGAACCCAGCGAGAACGAGGCGCACTTGTACTACGATGAAGTGAAGTTCAAGAAGTATCTCGACGAAGTGTTTGTGCCGATGGCGGAATATGCCATCCGGAAAGGCTTCTACGTAATCATGCGTCCTCCCGGAGTATGCCCGCAGGTGATAGAGAAAGATGGCGACTATTACAACTACCTGTTCCGCATCTGGGAAATCGTTTCCCAGCACGACAAGCTGAAAAACAACCCGTATGTGATGTTCGAACTGGCCAACGAACCTATCGAAATAAAGTATGAAGGCGGCCAAGGCAACGGTATGAGCGATGCAGACTTCAAGGCGCTCAAGGAATTCTTCCAGCCGATAGTAGACAAAATCCGCGAGAATGCCGACAACATTCTGTGGGTGCCGGGCTTGTGCTGGCAGCAGCATTACCAGTATTTCCCGAACAATCGGATAAACGGCGGGGAAGCCGGAAACATCGGCTACGCCGTACACTGCTATCCGGGATGGTATGACAGCGACGGGTCAAGCCAGGGCATCAAAGGAGAAGGAGGCTATGAAAAATTCCAGAAGGAGTGGGACAAAAACGTAGGCCCTGCTGCAGAAATCGCCCCCATCGTAGTGACCGAGATTGACTGGGCCGACAAGAGCGTGTATCCGTACACGTTCGGCGACGGCATCACCGGAACGGCAGGAGCCGAAGGATTCGGAGCCAACTTCAAGCGTATCACCGACTTCGAGGGCAACGTAAGCTGGACGCTGTTCGCCGACCAAAAGTACATGGCACAGTTCAAGAACGAGCCGGGAATAGAGGGGCAATACACTTTCTTCAACGACCCGCAAGCCTGCTTGTGGCCGACCTACCATTGGTTTGAGGAATATGCCGCAGGAACTCCCGCCGCAGAAGCTACGGTAGACAGAATCGTCGTGTCGACCGATCCGGCTCTTGAAGGCGGCCTCACCCTCCAATTGGATGACGTGAATGCTACCGCCCAACTGGAAGTGGAAGCCGTTTATACAAATACAAAAAGAGAAGACGTGACTGCGCGAGCTACATTTACTTATACAACCGAGGGTATCGTCAAGATCAGCAACGACGGCAAGATAACAGCAACGGCTTCCGGAACAACCAATGTGACTGTGACTTACGACGACACGCACACCACTACATTTGTCGTGGTTGTGGGCGGAGCGACGGACCCCGGACCGGTATTGGACTATACGTTTGATTTCAATGATTTCAAGACAAATTTGTCAGGAAGCGGCGCTTCTTGGGATTATGAGACACTTACTTTAAGCAATCCCGGAGAATGGGGAGTCAACGGATGGCAGTTCGATCAAGGATTCGATATAACACATTGGAAGTATGTCGTTGCAGAATTAACCGAAATTCCGGACAATGCTATAAACCTTGCGATTATATGCCGCAGAACATCTGAATGGGGCATGTTGGCAGACGCTTATGGGAAATCTCATAAACAGGCTTTTTCGGGTAAGAAGATTGTTTATATAGGATTAGAAAATGGACTTATGAGCAATGCTTATGGGGAAGACCCGGTGGAAATGGATTTAAAGGATGTTGGCATTATAGGCATCCAAAATAATTCTACCACTTCTGGACTTACCGTTAAGCTCAAACGTGTTTATCTGACTAACGAATTGCCCGAAGGGGCTACCGAATAAGAAAGTTGTTGTTGACGAACATGATTTGTTAAGTTCATGGTATTAGCAGTAAAGAGTTAATGTTTTTAGGATTTTTACTGTCGCGATCGGCGGAGGGGGCGTTTCCTGTATAGCGTGCTCCTCCGCTTTTTTTGTGCCCGCCTCGCCGGAGCCTTCCGCCTGCGGCGTAAAGCCGTCCCGAATCCCGGCGGGCTTTGACATTTTCCGGGCGCGAACCGTGCGGAACGCGGCGGCGTTTGCAGGCACACGCGCAGGCTTTTCGCCGTTTTGTTTTGCCGCCAGCCGCGTTTGCGTATATTTGCCCTTGAAACGCAAACCATTCCGCCATGAGATACCTTGACCCCCGCGCCGACCTGACCTTCAAGAAGGTGTTCGGCGAGCATCCCGACCTGGTGAAAAGCCTGCTCAACGCCCTCCTTCCCTTCGAGACCCCGGAAGAGGAAATCGACGAGATAGAGTACCTTCCCGCCGAACTCGTCCCCGACACCCCGCTGAAGAAGAACAGCATCGTGGACGTGCGCTGCCGCGACATGCTCGGCCGCCAGTTCATCGTGGAGATGCAGATGCTCTGGTCGCCCGCCTTCATGCAGCGGGTGCTCTTCAACGCCTCGAAAGCCTACGTGCGGCAGTTGGGCGGCAGCGTGCGCTACGAGCTTCTCCAGCCCGTCTACTCACTCAACCTGCTGAACGACGTGTTCGCCCCCGACCTGCCGGACTACTACCACGACTACCGCATCGTGCGCATGGAGCACACGGAGAAGGTAATCGAGGGCCTGCGGTTCATTTTCGTGGAGCTTCCCAAGTTCACTCCCTCCACCTTCAGCCACAAGAAGATGCACGTGCTCTGGCTCCGCTACCTGACGGAAATCAACGAGAGCACGCGCCGCGTTTCGGACGACCTTCTCGAAAATCCCGAAATCC
Source organism: uncultured Phocaeicola sp. (assembly GCA_944320135.1). Lineage (GTDB taxonomy): Bacteria > Bacteroidota > Bacteroidia > Bacteroidales > Bacteroidaceae > Phocaeicola. The sequence goes on from CALUGI010000002.1 coordinate 97,615, forward strand.
GCAAGGCCGTCACTCAGATTGAGGAATCCGCCTTCAGCGACGCCCAGCTTCTCGGCTACGACAGCTTCTGGGATGCCGTGAGGGTGGAGAACACCCTCGTGAACGACGCGATGCGCAAAGGGCTTGCGGAGGGCATAGAACAAGGAATGAAGCAAGGAATAGAACAAGGGATGAAGCAAGGAATCCTGCAAACGGCACGCAACATGAAGGACAAAGGAATCCCGGCAGACATCATATCGCAATGCACCGGGCTTGCTCCTGACATAATAAAAGGCTTATAGGGGAAAAAATAAGGTGTGCCGGAAACTCCAGCGGAGCCCGGCACACCTTCTCAATTTATCAAATAAAAACATTATGAAGCCATACTCATTGGGCTGAGGGAACGGCATCGTTGGCTGTAGTGGCGTAAAGCCCTATCATATTGCCGGTGAATCCTCCGGCCACGTTCGTTGAAAGGATATCGCCTGAAACGGTTCCTCCCACGTTCTCGAAGCTCTTTCCGTCCAACGAATAGCTGAATGTATATTCATCGCCCGCCGCTTTCACTTGCAGCTGTACCGGTCTGTCGGCATCTATCGGAGCGGAAGCCACGACAGACGAAGCGCCTTTCTCCGTGCGCTGCAGCACCACACAATCTTTGTCGCCTTGCTTGGTTATTCCGAACACGTAGTTGAACGCTTCGCTCTGGTAGCATACGATTCCTGCCAGCTCCTTTTCCGAACGGGCCGCGTAGCTGAGCGTGGTTGTAGCCGTAAAGTTGAGATGCTGCTGGCGGTAGAACAGCGTAGACGTGGGGGCAACGGCTTTGATGTTCACCTCATAGGGCTTGATTTCCAATCCCTTTTCCGTGGTCGAGGCGAAGCCTTCGCGCGCGCCTCTCACCCCTACCCAACGATAGTCCAACGGCGATGAGGCGAAACTGTCGAAGAACGTAAAGTTTCCGTTCGGAAGGAAACCGTCTTTTCCCGTCAGGTTGGTCACTCCCTGCGGCATCTTCAATTTGGCTTTCAGCGGCTCCAGTCCGCCTTCAAACACGGGGAATGTCCCGCTCCAGTCGACCGGAAGAATATAGGTCTCGCGTCCGGTGGTCACTCTGTCCGCTTCGTTCGGACGGATGGCAAGGAACACTCCGTAATACTTCCCGTCCGGTCCCTCCACGAGGTCGGCATGTCCGGCCCAGTCCACCTTGTCGGGACGGTCTGCCGGAAGGTGGCGCTGAGAAAGAATCGGATTCTCAGGCGCAGGCTTGAACGGGCCCGTAGGCTTGTCGCCGATAAAAATCACTTCGCTGTGCCACCCTCCTGTTCCGCCTTCCGCACACATCAGATAATACTTTCCGTTTTTCTTGTAGAGATGGGGAGCTTCAATCCAGATGGGCTTCTTCGACAGGTCTACTCCGCCGTTGACAATCACCTTGTCCGTGCCGGGGATTACCTGGTCTTTCTCCACGTCATATTCCCACACCTTGATTACGCGGTGCCCTTCGTAAAGCGCTTTCTTGGGCGCGTCGTTATGCACTATGTACGCTTTGCCGTTGTCATCGAAAAAGATGGAGGGGTCGATTCCTTCAAAGTTCAGCTTGATGGGGTCTCCCCAGCCTTCCTTCGGATTTTTTGTCTTTACAATCATGTTTCCGATTCCGCCTGCAAACTGGGTCGTAATCATATAAAACGTGTCGTTGTTCGGATTGTATCGGATAACCGGCGCATAGATTCCCGCACTGATGCCCGTATCTTCCACCTTCAGCTGCGACGGACGGTCGAGCACATGGCCGATCTGCTTCCAGTTGACCAAGTCGTTCGAATGGAAGATAGGCACCCCCGGATTGATGGCGAACGAAGAGCAGACTAAATAATAGTCGCTGCCCTTCTTGCAGATGCTGGGGTCGGGATAACAGCCTTGCAGTATGGGACTGTAAAACTCGTCCGCCTGAAGCGGATTCTTTTTGTAGATTTCATCGTCGCCCGTGTAGGTAAAGTTGCTGAACACGGGCTTTCCGGGAATCGGCGCATCTGCCCCGGAGCACGAGAACGCAAGCAGGCCAAGCGCGGCAAGCGCGAAAACATTGAGTCGTTTGTTCATGGTTCAATTTGATTTTAAATAAAAAATGATGTGTATGAATGTAAAACGTGTCTGGGAGCAAAATTAAGGAATCGTCGGCAAAAGGGGAGACGCTTATGTATCCAATTCATTCACTCCCGTTAAACGGACTGACAAAATCCCGCGCATATCCACATAGAAAGCCCGGACAGAAACGTACCCGACGCGACGGCCTCAAAATGCAACATGACGCATTTCAACAATAAAAATGTACGTTTTGAAACAGCATGAATGGGAAATGTAACATAAAAAGACAACCATGTATCGCGCACGCTTGGCATTCCGATGCAATGTCGCTACTTTTGCATAAATGAAAAACGCATCGGATTCAGAAAAAATGCCGCCGTGTCTCCACTAAAACCTCGGCGCATTCCAACTGAAACGCGCGGGCGTTCTCCCCGCACCATACGCGCTAAATAATAAATATTTGTATTATGAAAACAAAAAAACTGCTTCTCACCCTGTTGCTCTCAGCCTGCACAGGGACACTCTCTCTGTCGGCGCAATCGAGCGACAACGGCGACGGAACGTTCACCAACCCCGTACTTTGGGCGGACGTGCCCGACCCGGACGTAATCCGCGTGGGCGACACGTTCTATATGGTCAGCACCACCATGCACCTGATGCCCGGCGCTCCCGTCATGCGCTCGAAAGATTTGGTGAACTGGGAAACGGTGAGCTACGTGTTCGACAAGCTGACAGACAAACCGAACTACGACTTGAAAGAAGGTACGGCATACGGACGCGGGCAGTGGGCCACCTCGCTCAGATACCACAACGGGAAGTTCTACGTTTATTTCTCCCCTAACGACACGCCTTACAAGGGATACGTATATTCTACGGACGACCCGAAGAAAGGATGGACGTTAATGGCACGCACTCCGCACTTCCACGACGCGTCGCTCTTCTTCGATGACGACGGGAAAGTCTACGTGTTCTATGGAACGGGGCAACTGAGGGAACTGAAGCCCGACCTCACCGGGGTGCAGCCGGGAGGAGTGGACATGAAAATCTTCGAACGGGACGAGGAAGAAAACGGCCTGCTGGAGGGAAGCCGCATCATCAAGCACAACGGAAAGTATTATCTGCTGATGATTTCGTGGCCGAACGGAGGAAACAGAAGGCAGCTCTGCTACCGCGCCGACAAGATTACCGGCCCTTATGAGAAGAAAGTGATATTGGAAGACAACTTCAACGGCTTCCCTTACGTGGCTCAGGGCTGCATCGTGGACGATATGGAAGGCAACTGGTACGGCGTCATCTTCCAAGACCGCAACGGAGTGGGGCGCGTGCTGACGCTGATGCCCTGCCGTTGGACGGACGGATGGCCGATATTAGGCGATGCGGACGGGAAGGTGCCCGAAATCATGGAGAAGCCCGTGCAGGGATGCAAGCCCGTCCCGTTGGTGGTGAGCGACGGCTTCGACCACGAAGGTATGCTCATCAACTGGCAATGGAACCATAATCCGGCAGACGAGGCGTGGTCGCTGACGGAACGTCCGGGCTTTCTCCGGCTGAAAACGTCGAGAGTGACGGACAATATCTTCCTTGCGCCGAACACGCTGACGCAGCGCATGGAAGGCCCTGAATGCACGGCAAGCATATCGCTCGACGCCACGCACATGAAAGACGGGGACGTAGCAGGATTCAGCGCGTTCAACGGCGATGCAGGGCTGCTCTCCGTCGTAAAGGAAGGAAACAGGAAGTTTCTCGTGATGAGCGCCGAATCGGTCAGCCTGCGCGATTCGGACAAAGCGGTTACAGCCGTCGACGCGAAAACGGAGGCGCGCGTGGAACTTCTGCAAGACAAAGTGTATCTGCGCATCGACGCCGATTTCCGGCTGAACCGGGACATCGCCCGATTCTACTACAGTCTGGACAACAAAAAGTGGAAACGCATCGGGCCGGACTTCAAAATGATATTCGACTACCGCCGCTTCTTCATGGGCACGAAATACGCCATCTACAATTACGCCACGAAGACGACGGGCGGATACGTTGACATTGACTTCTTCAAATACAAACGAATCAAGGAATGAAAGCAAGAACACTCATCGCATGTACGGCGCTCGCCGCCTTGTCACTATGGGATGCAAACGCCCAAGACAAGCTGTATCCGAACGCATTTTCCCTGAACGATGTCACCCTCTTGGACGGGCCGTTCAAGCGCGCCCAAGACTTGAATATAAAGGTCCTGCTTGAATATGACACGGACCGCCTGCTGGCGCCCTTCCTGAAGGAGGCCGGACTCCCCGTGAAAGGCGAACCTTTCACCAACTGGGCAGGGCTGGACGGACACGTGGGCGGACATTATCTCACGGCGCTGGCCATCCACTATGCCTCCACAGGCAATGAAGAATGCAAAAGACGCATGGAATACATGCTGTCTGAGCTGAAACGATGCCAGGAAAAGAACGGGAACGGATATGTAGGCGGCGTGCCCGACGGCGCACGCCTGTGGAATGAAATAAGGAAGGGGAACGTCGGAATCATCTGGAAATACTGGGTTCCGTGGTACAACATGCACAAAATCTATGCAGGACTGCGAGACGCATGGCTGTATGCCGGAAACGAAGATGCCAAAGCCATGTTCCTGAAACTGTGCGACTGGGGAATGACGGTCATCGCCCCTCTGTCCGACGAACAGATGGAGCAGATGTTAGGAAACGAGTTCGGAGGAATGGACGAAGTATATGCCGACGCTTACCAGATAACAGGGGAAAAGAAGTATCTGGACACGGCCAAACGTTTCTCCCATCATTGGCTGCTTGACAGCATGGCGAAGGGGATAGACAACCTCGACAACACGCATGCCAACACGCAAGTTCCCAAAGTCGTGGGATACCAGCGGATAGCAGAACTGGACAACGACGCAACGTATGCTTCCGCCGCGCGGTTCTTCTGGGAAACCGTGACGAAGACCCGCTCGCTGGCTCTGGGAGGCAACAGCCGAAGGGAGCATTTCGCTTCCCAAGCGGACTGCAAAAGCTATGTGGAAGACCGGGAAGGACCGGAATCATGCAACACAAACAATATGATGAAGCTGACGGAAGGTCTGTTCCGCATGTCGCCGAAAGCCGAATACGCCGACTTCTACGAGCGGGCAATGCTCAACCATATCCTCTCCACCCAGCACCCCGAACATGGAGGATACGTGTATTTCACCTCGGCCCGGCCCGCTCACTATCGGGTGTACTCCGCCCCTAACAGTGCAATGTGGTGCTGTGTGGGCACAGGTATGGAGAATCACGGGAAATACGGGGAGTTCGTTTACACCCATTCGGGCGACTCTTTGTTCGTCAACCTCTTCATTGCATCGGAATTGAAGTGGAAGGAAAAGGGAATCACCCTCCGCCAAGAGACCCGCTTCCCGGAAGAAGAAACGAGCCGCATGACCGTCTCATTGAAAAAGCCCGAACGCTTCAAGCTGTTCGTGCGCCATCCCTGGTGGGTGAAAGCGTCGGAAATGCAGGTGAAATGCGGAGGCAAGAATTATGCGGAAGGCTCGGAACCATCCTCATACATCTGCATCGACCGGGAATGGAAGGACGGCGATACGATAGAAATCAGGATGCCCATGCACGTAACTGTGGAGGAACTGCCGAACGTACCCGAATACATTGCCATTATGCGCGGCCCCGTCCTGATGGGAGCGCGCATGGGTACGGAACATCTTGACGGACTGGTTGCCGGAGACGGACGCTGGGGACACATCGCTTCAGGGGAGCTCGTTCCTGTATATGAGACCCCATTTCTGACAGGAGAGCGGGATGAAATCGTAGAAAAGCTGAACCGGATGCAGCCGATAGAGGGCAAACCGTTGCACTACACCGTTCCGGAATTGTTCGGGGACGGCAAGTATAAGGGCCTGACGCTGGAGCCTTTCTACCAAATCCACGACTGCCGCTATATGATGTACTGGCTCTCAATGAGTGAGGACGAGTACACTGCATACCAAAGCCGGATGAAAGCCGAAGAAGAAGCGCGGATTGCGCTCGACCGCCGCACGACGGATGCCGTGGCGGCAGGCGAACAGCAGCCGGAAGTCGACCACGGGATGAAATTCGAGAACTCGTCGAAAGGAAATTTCCAAGGCAAGGCATGGCGAGATGCCCGCGACGGCGGATATTTCGAGTACACCCTTAACACGCACGGACTCGACCGTTTGTCGCTGATGGTGCGCTATTGGGGAAACGAGTCGGGCAACCGCAAATTTGAGATACTGGTTGACGGAAAAACGCTGGCCGATGAAAGTCTCACAGGCAGATGGAACAAGAACGAGTTTATGGACGTCGCCTATCCGATTCCCGAAGAAATGCTCAAAGGGAAAGAGAGAATAACGGTTACTTTCAGAAGCAAACCGGGCAATATAGCGGGAGGGGTATTCTTCGTGCGCTTAGTGAAAGATGAGGATTCCGGACAGAAAACGAAAGGCCAAACGATATGATAAAGAAACAATTGCTGCTGATTGCCGCACTCTTGAGCAGCGCAATGACAAATGCGGCAGAAAAAACGTTCTCCGGACCGGACGGGAAATTGCAGGTGGTCGTGTCGGATGAAGGAGGGAAGCCTGCTTACCGGATTGTCTACGACGGAACGACTTTTATAGGGGAATCTCCTTTGGGACTTGCCACCAACATAGGAGATTTCACCTCCGACGTGTATCTGGAAGAAGGCACAAAGACGAGGCTTATCGAGGACACGTATGAACTTGCCACCATGAAACGGAGCAAAGTACGCTACAAGGCCACTGAAGCCGTCTGCTCGTTCCGCCAGGGAGAACGGACGGTGTACGACGTCATTTTCCGTCTGACCGACCGGGACGTGGCTTTCCGATATAAGGTGTATCCGCAAGGAAACACCCTGTGCTGCACAGTCACGTCTGAAGCTACCGGGTTCTTGCTGCCGGAGGGGAGCACATCGTTCTTATGCCCGCAAAGCAAACCGATGGAAGGATTCGCCCGCACGTCGCCCAGCTACGAGACTCCCTACTCCGCCGACGAACCGACGGGAAAGAACGGACGGGGAGAAGGATACACTTTCCCCTGCCTGTTCAGGAATGCCGACAAAGGCTGGACGCTGATTTCGGAAACGGGAGTAGACAGCCGCTATTGCGCAAGCCGCCTGCTCGGACACGAAGGAGGGCTGTACACCATCGGATTCCCGCAGGAAGGGGAGTTCAACGGAAACGGAACGCCATGTCCGGGCATGGCTCTTCCGGGATACACTCCCTGGCGCACCGTAACCGTAGGCAAGACGCTGGCTCCTATCGTAGAGACGACCGTCGCGTTCGATGTGACGGAGCCGCTGTACGCACCGAGCCGGAAGTACGAATACGGCTGCGGCACATGGAGCTGGATTATCGGCGGGGACGCCAGCATGACTTACGATGAACAGAAACGCTACATCGACTTCAGCGCGGCAATGGGATACCGCTCGGTGCTGGTGGACGCGCTTTGGGACTCAAGGATAGGACATGAGAAGATGGAAGAGCTGGCGCGCTATGCCGCATCGAAAGGAGTCGGGCTCTACCTCTGGTACAACTCGAACGGCTACTGGAACGATGCCCCGCAAGGGCCTCGCGGAAGAATGGACAACATCATCGCCCGCCGCAAGGAAATGAAATGGATGAAAAGCATCGGCATTCTCGGAATCAAGGTGGACTTCATCGGAAGCGACAAGCAGGCGGCCATGCAGCTGTATGAAGGCATTCTGGCGGACGCGAACGACTTCGGCCTGCTCGTCATCTTCCACGGATGCACGCTGCCGAGAGGATGGGAACGGATGTATCCCAACTATGCGTCGAGCGAAGCTGTGCTGGCCAGCGAAAACATGAACTTCTCGCAAGGCAGCTGCGATGCGGAAGCCTTCAACGCCTGCCTGCATCCGTTCGTCCGGAACACCGTGGGAAGCATGGACTTCGGGGGAAGCGCGCTCAACCGCTATTACAACGCGGCCAACCGCCCCGGAGGAAGCCGGCGCATTACATCCGACGTGTTCGCGCTGGCTGCGGCAGTGCTGTTCCAAAGTCCGGTGCAGCACTTCGCCTTGGCCCCGAACAACCTGACAGACGCTCCCGCATGGGCCGTCGATTTCATGAAGCAGGTGCCGTCAACGTGGGATGACATCCGCTTCATCGACGGGTATCCGGGCAAATACGTCGTCCTTGCGCGGCGCAAAGGGCAACGGTGGTACGTGGCAGGAGTGAACGCCCAACCGGAGCCTTTAAAGGTGAAGGTGAAACTGCCCATGTTCGCTCCCGGCGAAGAGGTGGTCCGCTATTCGGACGACAAAGAGCTGAAAGGGAAGATGGAAACGGTCAGACTGAACAAAAACCAAGAAATCAGCTTGTCCGTTCCCACGAACGGAGGCGTCGTCATCGTATCGGGCAGCTGATGCCGGAAAACTCCGCCGCCTTTTCCGGCAAAAGCGGGCGCATCCGTCCAAAAGGCGGGCGCGCTTCATGCCAAAGGCCGCCTCGAATGCAAACAAACTTGATTACATTGACCCACAAACGACGAACATCATGAAAAAAACGATTTTATTCTCTATGCTGTCGGCAGCCGCCACGGTTCTGCCCGCACAGAATCCGATTGTACAGACTTGGTTCACGCCGGACCCTGCTCCGATGGTACACGACGGGACACTGTACGTCTATACCGGACATGACGAAGACGGAGCCGACTTCTTCTGGATGCAGGAATGGCGCGTCTACTCCACGCAAGATATGGTGAACTGGACCGACCACGGCTCGCCCCTTGCGCTGGAATCTTTCTCATGGGCCGACGACCGGGCATGGGCCGCCCAATGTATCGAACGGAACGGAAAATTCTATTGGTACGTGTGCGCGCATTCCAAACTGTCGAACGCGATGGCCATCGGCGTAGCCGTGGGCGAAAGCCCTACAGGACCGTTCAAGGATGCAATCGGGAAACCGCTGTGCGACGGAAACTGGGACTATATCGACCCGACTGTCTTCATCGACGACGACGGACAAGCCTATCTTTATTGGGGAAACCCCAACCTCTACTACGTGAAGCTGAACGAAGACATGATTTCCTATTCGGGGAAAGTGGAAAAGGTGGAGCAAACCGTAGAAAGTTTCGGGGCTCCTAACCCTGAACTGCGCAAAAAAGACGTGAAATACAAGGACGTCTATACCGAAGGGCCGTGGTTCTACAAACGGAACGGGAAATACTACATGCTTTACGCCGCAGGCGGCATACCGGAACATATCGCCTATTCGATGAGCGACAAGCCCACCGGCCCGTGGAAATACATGGGAGAAATCATGCCGCACCAAGACACGAACTCGTTTACGAACCATTGCGGAGTGATTGACTACAAGGGAAACTCATACTTTTTCTACCACACGGGGAAACTTCCCGGCGGAGGCGGTTTCGGCAGAAGCTCGGCTGTAGAGCAATTCGCCTACAACCCCGACGGCACTTTCCCTGTCATCCACGCCACAGACAAAGGGGTCTCTCCCGTAGACGTGTTCAGCCCATACCGCCGGGTGGAGGCGGAGACGATGGCTTTCTCCCAAGGCATCAAGTCGGAACCGAACGCCAAGACCGGCGTTTACATCTCCGAAATACACACGGGCGACTATATCAAAGTGCGTGAAGCCGACTTCGGCAGCCAGTCTCCGGCAAAGTTCAAAGCCTCAGCAGCAAGCGCGCTTCGCGGAGGAACGCTGGAAGTACGTGCAGACAGCATAGGAGGGAAAGTCATCGCGGAAATCGCCGTCCCGCACACCGGAGGATGGGAATGCTGGCAGACGCTGGAAACCGGCATCAAGACCCCGATAACGGGAGTACACGACATCTACTTCGTGTTCAAAGGCAGAAAAGGATGCAAATTGTTCAACTTCGACTGGTGGGAGTTCGCCCGCGAATAGGCCTCCGTCCCACAAATTCAAAACGCCATGAAATCTGTAGTCATCATTCTGCTGCTTGCAGGACTTTTCCGTGCATGTCCTGCTGCAGCGCAAGGCAATCCGCAAAGCCGCATCGTCACGGACACCATATACAGCGAAGTGCTTGGAGAGAAACGCGCCTATACGATATGCCTTCCGAGAGGCTTCTATACGGATAAAGAGAAGACTTATCCGGTGCTTTACCTGCTGCACGGGATGTGGGAGAGCAACGCGATATGGGCAGAAAGGGGCCACGCGCTCGATGTGCTCGACAGGCTGACCGCCAGCGGAGAAGCGTGCGAAATGGTGTTAGCGGCGCCGAATGCCGGAGGGGGCAACCCAGAAATATATCAGAACGGATATTTCGACATGCCCGGCTGGAAATATGAAACGTTCTTCTTCACGGAGTTTCTGCCCCACATCGAACGGAAATACCGGATCAAGGGCGACAAACGGCACCGTGCGGTGGCGGGCCTTTCGATGGGAGGAGGCGGATCCGCCTCTTACGGACAAAGGCATCCCGACATGTTCTGCGCGGTATATGCCATGAGCGCGCTGATGGACATCCCCGAACGGGGAGCGGCTCGCTTCGACAACCCCGACGGAAAACTGGCCAAGCTGACACGTTCGGTCATCGAAAAGAGCTGCGTAAAGTATGTGCGCGAAAGCGACGAGGCGCGCAAGGAGCAGTTGCGCTCCGTAGCCTGGTTCGTGGACTGCGGCGACGACGACTTTCTGTTAGACCGCAACATCGAATTTTTCCGGGCCATGCGCGAAGCGGACATTCCATGCCAGTTCAGAGTGCGCGACGGAGGGCACGACTGGGAATACTGGCACTCGGCGCTCTACCTGTGCCTCCCCTTCGTTTCGAGAATGTTCAGCGGACAATGACTAACTACCAACTCATTTATAACACTATTCACCTTATGAAAACACTTTTATTCGCCTGTCTGTTTTTAGTGTCCTTAGCAGCTTCGGCGCAAGACAAGGACTTCCACATCTATCTGTGCTTCGGACAATCGAACATGGAAGGCAATGCAAAAATCGAACCTCAGGACACTTGCGGGATAAGCGGCCGCTTTTTGGTGATGGCAGCCGTAGACTGCCCGGAACTCGGACGCACGAAAGGAGAATGGTATCGTGCGGTACCTCCATTGGCACGCTGCCATACGGGACTGACACCCGCCGACTACTTCGGAAGAACGATGCTCGAAAATCTGCCCGAACACGTGCGGATAGGAATCATCAACGTGGCCGTAAGCGGATGCCGCATCGAGCTGTTCGACAAAGACAACTACCGGTCATACGTGGACGCTTCACCCGAATGGCTGAAAAACACGGTCAGAGAATACGACGGCGACCCGTATGCCCGCATGGTGGAGCTGGCGCAAAAGGCACAAAAAGACGGAGTGATAAAAGGCATCCTGCTGCATCAAGGCGAATCGAACACGGGAGACAAAGACTGGCCCCGGAAAGTGAAGGGCGTATACGAGAGCCTTCTGAAGGATTTGAAGCTGGAAGCAAAAAACGTTCCGCTGCTCGCCGGAGAAGTGGTCCACGCCGACCAGCACGGGAAGTGCGCTTCCATGAACCGGATTATCGACACGCTGCCGGACGTGATTCCGACGGCATACGTCGTCCCTTCTTCCGGATGCACGGTAGCGGCCGACAGCCTTCATTTCAACGCCCAAGGCTACCGAATGCTGGGCGCGCGATATGCCGAACGGATGCTTTCCGTCCAAAGCCGCACGGCACAGCCGAAAGAAACGCGGTGAGGTTCTCCTGCAAACGCGGCGGAACTTTCAACGGAAGAAGGCGGTTCTTTGTCCCGTTTCCCGGCGCATTTTCAAGGCAGGCAGTCCGCCCCGTCCCGTTATTACATTTGATTATGCCCCATAAACAAATGCGAATAGGACAATTCGCGGAAAAGCCCTACCTTTGCGCCCGAAAAACAACAAAAACGATAAAGATATGTTTGAAAAAGGAAACAGGGCCAATACGCTGCACGGCATCCTGCTGATTGCGCTCTTCTCGTTCGCGGCTTTCTACATCGCTGAAATTCCGATAGTGAAAAGCCTCTCGTTCAGTCCGCTGATTGTGGGAATCATTTTAGGAATGCTGTATGCCAACAGCCTGCGCAACAAGTTGCCGGAAACGTGGGTGCCGGGAATCAAATTCTGCACGAAGCAGATACTGCGCGCAGGAATCGTGCTCTACGGATTCCGCCTGACACTGACCCAGGTGGTTGCCGTGGGACTTCCGGCGGTAGTGATTGACACCATCATCGTAGGAGGCACCATCTTCTTGGGCGTATGGCTTGGAAAACTGCTGAAAATGGACAAAGACACGTCGCTGATGACCTCCACAGGAAGCGCCATCTGCGGCGCGGCAGCCGTGTTGGGTGCAGAGCCGGTGGTGAGATGCGAAGGACACAAAACGGCTATTGCCGTATCGACAGTGGTGATATTCGGCACGATTTCCATGTTTCTCTATCCCATCATGTACCGCGCCGGACTGCTGGATTCGCTCACCGACACAGGCGTAGCCATCTACACCGGAAGCACGCTTCATGAAGTGGCGCACGTGGCGGGAGCAGGCAACGCAATGGACCCGACCGACTCGTTGGGCATTGCCGGAACCGCCACCATCACCAAAATGATTCGCGTGATGATGCTCGCTCCCGTGCTGGTCATCATGAGCTTCGCGCTGGCCGGACGCAAAAAGGCGGCCGTCGGCGGGACAACGGAAAAGAGCAAGATTACCATTCCCTGGTTCGCCTTCGGATTCATCGGAGTCATCTGCCTGAACTCTCTGCTGCAATACGTGCTCGGAGTGGAAAGCGTAAAAGAAATCCCGCTGAACGGAGCCATCGAATACATCGACACCTTCATGCTCACAATGGCGATGACTGCCCTCGGCACCGACACCAGCATCGAAAAATTCAAGCAGGCCGGAGCGCGTCCGTTTCTGCTGGCCGGACTGCTCTACGCATGGCTCGTGGGCGGAGGATACCTGCTGACAAAATATCTTGTCCCGATGATGGGATAATGAAACGCCGTCCGGAACATTTTTAAACTCCCGGACGGCGCTCAACGATTGCAGAGGCACATTTTTTTCTGTTTCTCCCGCTTTAATTTGGCCGATTATGCAAATAAACTTATATTTGGGCTGCAACAGAAACAAGCCGAAAAACAATGAACGAAATAAAAGAACTGACAAACAATCCCCGCGCACAAGGCATACTTGCCGGAATCGACATGACCGGCACGTGCAAGGAACTTTTCCGACAAGCTGCCATCCTGCCCCACAGCATCTTCCTTCTGTGCGTGCGCGGTTCGTGCAAAATTTCCATCCATCTCACCCAATACGAAATGAACGCCGGTTCGCTGGCTACCATCCTCCCGAAGATGTATTTCCAAATACTCGACCAAACGGCAGACTGCAGGTTCATGTATGTCGGATTCCCCCAACAGACAATGGAAAGTTCCGACCTCTTCGCCCAAACCATCGAGTACACTCCTTTCATACTCGATCGGCCCGTACTGAGACTTGCCCCGGAAGTCAGCCGCATCTTCGAGGAAGGATTTATGCTTGTCATCAAAGCGAACCGCCTGAAACAGGAAATGTTCAACGAAAAACAAAGGAAACTTCTCTATGCCCAACTGCTCATGGCGGCCTACAACACCGGCTCGGCCAACACGCCGGGAAAGACCCAGCACTACAGCCGCAGTCAAGAAATCGTAAAAGAGCTGGTGCGGCTCCTTATCCAATACTACAACAAGGAACGCGAGGCGGCTTTTTATGCCGACAAGCTGCACCTCTCTCCCCGCCACCTGAGCACCACCGTAAAGAAAGTCACCAACAAGACACTGACAGAACTCATATCTTCATTCATCATCCGTGACGCGCAGGCAAAACTCCGCTCTACGGAGATGACGATTCAGGAGATTGCCTACTCGCTCAACTTCTCGGACATTTCTTTTTTCGGGAAATATTTCAAACGTTACACGAGAATGTCTCCGAAACAATACCGCAATTCGGGCAACGTCTGACTACTCTTTCGTTTCTTCTATCGGAGTGATATCCTGAATGTCGGAACGAAACGCTTCCTTCCGGAAGCGAATCAAACGGAATATGTCGATCAGAGAATAAACGATGAACGAAACGCCCAACACGACAAACGGCACTGCAGCCGCCTCAAACGGATTGAAAAGTACAACCACGCCGGCAATCATTACCAAAATCGGAAAGACATACATGCCCGCAGGCACACGGGAATAATTCGAAGCGGCGGCAAACCCGGCAATCTGGCTCACTCCGCCAAGCAAAAGCAGCACGCCCAACACGTACATCAGGATGGTTACGAAAAACATGGGCATCACGATAAGCCATATTCCGAGAAGCGCGCTTCCCAACGCCGCTACGGGGAACATGGCCTTTGTCCGCTGCCTTTTCCGCATCGAAAGGAAATAAGAAAACACCCCGGCAAGTCCGGGAATCAGGAACAGCACGCCAACGGTTATCACCAGATAATTGATGGCCATATCCGGCCAAACAACCAGCAATATGCCGACAGCCAGCGCACACAACGAGGCCAACAAGGCATAATTCAATGATTTCATACAAATTCGTTTTGACAAATATTGCTACGAATATACGCATTTTCCGAACACAAGCGCATGATTCGGAGATGAAAAAGAGAAAAAAACAGGCAGCCGCTCCCCAAAGAACTGCTGCCTGCTCAATTTTCAGAATATCACGCCCAAACGGAAGCCGGCATTGCTCTGCCCGTCGATTCCAACTGTCAGCGTCTGCGTCCGGTTGGTGGCGTAGCTGTAATAACCTGCCAGGTGGATTCCCCAATGCTTCCCTGTGGGATATACTTTCAGGCCGACTTCAGGAGAGACGTAGAACCCCCATCCTTTGTCGTACAAGCCGCGCGAAGCGTAATAGGTGGTGTTTCGCGCAAACATCGCTCCGGCCTTCACTCCAACGTAAGGCCGACAATATTTGTTGACCGACAGGTTGAACGCTCCCGTCACGCCGAAGGGCACCTGGAAAGCCGAACGCTGCTGGTCGGTGGTCAACGCCTCGGTAGGCGAGAGGTTCAGCGTCTGCCTTTCCACATACCGATGGTTGGTGTGGAATGCGGCGAACACGCCCGCCTCCCAACGCGGGGAAATCAAGTAAGTCAGTTCGTAATTCATTCCCCATCCGCTTATCTTGTCGGCAAAGTCTGTCAACAAAGGAGCGTTCATCTGCCAGTCTGCCTTCAGACTCATCCTGTCGGCTCTCCATTGCGCAAAGCCTTGCGCGCACGCTCCCGCCAGCATCATACAGGCGAGAACCGCTTTCTTGAATATCGCTTTCATATCCATTTCCTCCTATCGTTTAGTTAGCTTTAATGTAGGGCGACTGGCCGAAGGCTTGGTCTACGGCATCTTCAAGCAACTGAAGATTGTAACGTCCGCCAAAGTCGAAACCGGAAGCGTTGGCGTACCACACCACGGGCAACTTGCCGTCCGCACTTTCGGCCGCCGTAAGGTCTACTATCTCCAGAACCAGCGTATTCGTGTCATACGAATAGCTCACGGGATACGGATAATACCATCCGCTCCACGGCCCCCAAAAGCCACAGTTCCACCATCCGTCGAAATAGCCTCCGACAACCACGTTGGTGGTCTGAGGGATATACGACAACTGAACGCCCACGCTCGCCTCGTTCTTCTTTTCCGGATCGGCAATCCGGACGTATCCCCGGCCGTCCATCTGCGCTTCCACCCTTCCGATGACAGCCAGCGCATTCTCGTCCTTCCAATAAGAAGCATGGTGGCTTCCCGCCTCAAGAATGCTGTCGGGCAGGAAGTAGGTCGTATAAGCGCCGAAATCAACATCGCTGTCATAATCGGTATATACGGCCAGATTCGCATCCAGTTCGCCCATATCCGGGTCTTTTTCGCATGACGGCATCACCAATGCCGCACATGCCAGCAACAACAGTTTCTTCATAATCACATTCTCCTTTCTTTTTACATCAGATTGAACGCCCCTTGAACACGCTGCTCCGCTCCGCAGGCACAATCACTCCGTTCAGCGTCAAACGGTTAGAGTTGAAATTGGGCGAAATCGTCACAGACGCGCGGTTGGTGCCCTTCGGCATAAAGATATCGATGCGCGCCGATATGCCCGCTCCCATCACGTTCAGCGTAAGAGACAAATTCCCTTTCTTGTCGACCTTCGGCTCGTAACTCGACACCGTACCGTCGACCGTCACTCCCCCCAGCCCGTTGGGGCCTGCTGCCGGAATGTTGAAGGCCACCTGCACGACTGCGTCCTCTCCTGTCACCGACACGAAGTTCGTGTTGGAATTCACGTAAGCCGTCTGCCCGTATTTGAACACCACTTGGTCGGCCTCCAGCGTAAACGCCTTTGCTTCCACCGCCTTCATAGCCTCTACGTGCAGCAGGCTGTCGAGCTGCTCCTGCAACGCTTTCCTCTCTTCCTTGCTCAGTTCCTTCGCTTCCTGAGCCAGAATGTTTCCCGCCATCACCGACAGGGCAAACATCGTAATCAAAAATTTTTTCATCTTCTTTTCTCCTTGTTTTTCCGCCCGCTTTTCGGCCGGAACGCGCGCGGGTTGTCACTGAAACTCCACGGCGTTTCGTCGGGAAAACGGGCGGATTTTACGTTCTTGGTTTGTCGTTTCATCAATAAAAACAAACGAAACGCTTTTTTGCTGCACAAGAACCGATTAAAAAAGACTAAGAGATGTTACGTTCCCGATTTTTTCCTTATCTTTAAGGGCAGAAATATATAGAATGTTTCACCCTCAACCTATAAAAACGCCATGACAAACATCAGCGACATCACCCTTCTGATAGCCGTCGTCGCGCTGGCTCTATGGCCGATCATACTGTTTGCGATACGCTATCTGAGCATAAGGCGCAAACGCCTGGAACACATCGAACGCCTCACTAAAGACGAACTGGACGAAGTGGGCACGAACGAACTCGTCGTCAACACGCTCAAGAAAATCGGCTGCCAGCCGGAAACGAACGAGGAAGGGCAAATCTGCTTCAAATACCAGGGAGACGACTTCTACATCGCCGCCGAAGAAGAAAACCGGTTCATCATGATTTGGAATCCGTGGTGGGGATGTATAAACGCCGACAACGAAGCCTTCCCCATTCTGAAGGAAATCATCAATCTTGCTAACGTGAAATCCATCGTAACTACCGTATATATGATGGACGAAGACGGCAAGACAGTGGGACTGCACTCGCATTGCCACACCTACTTCTCGCCGAACGAGGGCGAACTGGAAGAACACCTGAAAATGCTCCTCGACTTCTTCTTCGACATTCACAATTTCATCAAAGACAACATGAACCAAATCGGAACGGAAGAAATCAACGAAGAAGAAAAGAAAGAACGGGTAAAGGTGAAAGGATTCGCCGCTTACAAAGAAAACTCCGTCCCCCTGAAGTCGGACACTGCCGCAGCCGCACAAACGGACGCAGGCCAAACCGCACAAGGCACGGAAGGAAACCCTCCGACAGCCCCTCGTGCAAAACAAGCGGAATGACGGGACGCGCTATTCGTCCGCCTTACGCATACTGAACTCGCAGCCGCAATAACGCTGGTTGTAGAAGTTATATTCTTTGATGATTGCCGCGCGCCGTTCGCTCAATCCGCCTTTCCGCCAGTTCTGTCCCCACCAGACAACATCGGGATAGGCAGAAACGGCATAACGGCCCGCTTCATCAATCTGTTCGAGACTCTTCCAACGAGAAGAAGCGAGCGTTGTGGCAATTACGCGGAAACCATGTTCGTGGGCATAGCGCGCCGTATCGAGCAGACGCATCTTGAAACACTCCAAACAACGCCCTCCCCGCTCCGGCTCATGCTCAAGGCCGACCATCCGCCGGCACCATGAAATATGATCATAATCGGCATCTACGATATCTAACCCCAACGAACGGGCGTAGCGCGTACACTCGTCCCTCCGGACAAGATACTCTTCCAACGGATAAATATTGGGATTGCAATAATAAATGACAGGACGCACCCCATGCTCCATCATCCATTCAATAATAGCCGACGAACACGGCGCGCAACATGTATGGAGCAACACTTCGGAAACGCCTTCCGGCACTTCCCATACCTCTTTCTTTTTCATTCGTTTTCGTTAAGATTCTCGCAGTCTCCGGCCGCTGCATAGTCTTTGAACAACGGTACGAGCAGTTCCGGAACATCCACTCCCTTTTCCTTAATGTCCGCCAGACATTCTTTTGCCTTGGCCGTCAATGAAAAATACATCTGCCGCTTGTCTTTCTTTCCCAAAGTCCGAAAGAGATACCCCTTGTCCTCCACCGCACGAATCACCTTCGACGTATGGGAAGCTCTCATGCCTGTACGCTCCACGATAACGCTCGCCGCAACGGTTTCGTTGCCGATGCTGCACAACACCATCGCTTCGTTCAGCGAAAGCCCATACGTGCCTTCCAAACTGGCTTCAAGTGCCGAGAGAGCCTTGAACAGCTCTCTCATCACACAAATACACTTTATCTTTTCCATCTCACACAAACATATTGATATTCGAAGCCTCAGCGCGTTCCATATAAGCAGCCACTCCGCCTATTGTCACGTTGTCGAGCAGTTCTTCCTTCTTCACTCCCATCACATCCATCGACATTTGGCAAGCAATGAACTCAACCCCGTTGTCGATAGCCTGCTGGCGAAGCGATTCGAGCGAGTCTACCCCTTTACGCTTCATCACGTAACGCATCATCTTCGGCCCTATCCCGCACATATTCAGCTTGGAAAGTCCCAATTTGCGGGAATCGGAAGGCATCATCCAACCGAACATTTTGCCAAAAACGTCTTTCTTTACCGACGGTTTCAACGCTTTCTTGACCGCATTCAGCCCCCAGAACGTGAAGAATACAGTCACTTTCTGTCCTGTGGCCGCCGCGCCGTTTGCCAGCACAAAAGTAGCTAAAGTTTTGTCAAGGTCGTCACTGAACAGAATAAAAGTTTTGCCTTTTCCCGCCGGCCCCTTTGCAGCCTCAGCCCCGCAAAGGCTTGCTTTCTCTATCACGACCTTATATATGCCGTTGCCTGAAGATGTTTCCAATATCCTGTTTCCAGTAATGCGGCACCACGACTCGGCATCACGCGGAAAACCGGCATCTGTGGCCGTAATCTCCAGCCGTTGTCCAGGAGCCATCCTCTCCATTTTGTCTTTCAACTTCAAAATCGGGCCAGGACATTGAAGACCGCAAGCGTCTACGCATATCACTTCCTCCGCATCCGGAACACACGAGCAAGATTTTTCCGGAACATTGCAGCCTTCTTCCGGCAACTCCACTTTGGCCGTTGCCGCTTTATAAGTTTTCATGCCCCCAATCAGGTTGCGCACGTCCGAATACCCGTTTTCTTTCAGGATGTTCGAAGCCAAATATCCCCGCAGCCCGACTCCGCAATACACGTAAACAGGTTTGTCGGAAGGAATCTCCGCCAAGCGTTCGCGCAGTTCGTCTACCGGCACGTTGAGAGCCGAATCGCTGATGCGCCCCAACGCAAACTCGTCCGCCGTGCGAACATCCACCAACGTCGCCTTGCCCAAGTCCGCATCGCGAAGCTCCCTCCAATACAAAGGAGACATCTTTCCGCTCAAGATGTTACCTGCCACATAGCCCGACACGGCCACAGGGTCTTTGGCTGAAGAAAAAGGAGGGGCGTATGAATGCTCCAATTCCATGAGGTCGTAAACCGTCCCCCGACGTTTGATGACCAAAGCATATTCGTCAATCCGCTTGTCCACCCCTTCATAGCCCACAATCTGAGCCCCATACAGACGGCCGTCCGTTGGAGAGAACACAATCTTTATGGCTGTCTGCGACGAGCCTGGATAATAGCCTGCATGTGAGGACGAATGGATGGTTGCCGACAGACAAGGAATGCCCGCCTGCTTCAGACGCTTCGCCGCAAGCCCGACAGAAGCCACCGTCTGATCGAACACCTTGGCGATGGACGTGCCGACAGAACCTTCGTATTTCACCTTGTTTCCGAAAACCATGTTGTCGGCCACGATGCGGGCCTGGCGGTTGGCAGGCCCGGCAAGATAGTTGAGCCACGGCTGCCCCGTGACAGGATGCGGAAACTCTATGGCATCGCCCACGGCATAAACCGACTCGTCGGAGGTCTGCAGGTATTCGTTGACGGAGATGCCGCGCGCCTCCCCTATCCTTATCCCGGCTTCTTGGGCGAGGCCGATTTCGGGACGCACGCCGATAGAGAGAAGCACGAACTGCGCATCGATTGAAACGCCCGACTTGAACTTCACCGCAATGTCGTCACCCTTGCGCTCGAAGGCTTCCACGGCCTGTTTCAGATACAGCCGGACGCCCTTTTGCTGCAAATGTTCATGCACCAAAGCGGCCATCGAATAATCGACAGGCCCCATCACCTGGTCGGCCATCTCCACTACCGCCACTTCCGCGCCTGCACGGTGCAGGTTTTCGGCCATTTCCAAACCGATGAACCCTCCGCCCACGATAACGGCGCGCTTCACCTGCCGCTCCTGCATATAGGCTTTGATGCGGTCGGTGTCGGCCACGTTGCGCAAAGTGAAGATTCCCTCCGAATCGACGCCCGGCAAAGGAGGGCGCACCGGAGACGCTCCCGGCGAAAGCAACAGCTTGTCATACGCCTCCGTGTACGTTTTCCCGTCAGCCGTGCGCACAGTCACGCACTTCCGCTTCACATCCACTTTCGTCACCTCCGAACGCGTGCGCACGTCCACACGGAAACGCCTGCCGAACGCTTCCGGAGTCTGCACGAAAAGACGGCCGCGTTCTTCAATCACTCCGCCTATATAATAAGGCAATCCGCAATTGGCATACGAAATGTAATCTCCTTTTTCAAACAACACGATTTCAGCTTTTTCCGTATTCCGGCGAATGCGCGCCGCTGCCGTAGCGCCACCCGCCACGCCTCCTACTATTACAATCTTCATGGCTCTTTTATTTATTTTCTAATGGAAACTTGTGCAAAGAAAAGCATTCGTTTTCACGTTAAAAAGTTTCCTTTAGAAAATAACCCACCGATTAAGTCTTATTAAGACTTCGGGCTTCGCATGGCAAGACCGCCGCCCATCCTCTTTACGCGCCGACCTTTTCCGGGAAACGCCGGCGCACTTTTATGAAACGCCCCGGCAAGAAACACGCAGGTCAAGCGCACGATTCCGACTTCTGGTAGGCGATGCGCGGCGAACCGCTTGCAAGATAGACTGTTCCGCAACGTACAAATCCGTTTTCCGCCAGCAAATGCTGCATCACTTTGTTGTCGGCATGCGTATCCGCGCGCAAGCAAGGAAAGCGCGAGAAGCACCAGTCGAAACAATATTTCCCGACTCCCTTGCACGTTCCGTCAGAGGCCAAGCGATGGATGACGTAATACGGACGCTCGTCCGGCCAAGCCCCGTCCTCAATGTACACGTAAGCAGGGTCAGGCCCCGGAATAAAACAAAAAGTAGCCACCGTCCGCCCCTCTTCCGTTTCGCACACATAACAATGCCCGCTTTCCACTTCGCTTTCCATCAGTTCCCTTTGAGGATACCCTCCCACCCACTGGTTCGGGTTGCCCGTATGCGCCATAAAGCGGCGCGCCGAATCAAAAATTTCCATCAGCCGGTTCAGGTCGCTCCGAACAGCTTTCCGGACATTCAACTTCATATTCTTAGACATAACGACATTGATTTTGCAGCAAAATTAGCGATTAAAGCCATTTTATCGCCCGAAAAATTGAAAATATGGAATCTTCGCATTATCTTTGCCGCACGGAAGGGGCATTAGCTCATCTGGCTAGAGCGCGACACTGGCAGTGTCGAGGTGACCGGTTCGAGTCCGGTATGCTCCACGATACAGCCGCTGACCGTCAATTTGGTCAGCGGTTTTCTTTTATCGGCCGCCCGGCTTCCGCAATACGCCTACATTATTTTTGCAAAACACGTTCAAAATGAGCCTGAAATGCGCAAATCTATGCATTCTGCAATGCTATTCCGCCGAATTTTCGTAACTTTGCGCCCATAAGAATAACATGATTAAAGAATAATATGATAACCATAGAGCAACTAAAAGACGTGAAAGAACGCACGGAGGCATTGCATCGCTATTTGGACATAGAAGGGAAAAAAATCCAGGTAGAAGAAGAACAGCTCCGCACACAGGCTCCCGGATTCTGGGACGACCAAAAGGCTGCAGAGGTTCAAATGAAAAAAGTGAAAGACTTGCAGCAATGGATTGCCGGCTACCAGAACGTGAAAACATTGGCCGACGAATTGCAACTCGCCTTCGACTTTTGCAAAGATGAACTGGTGAGCGAAGAAGAAGTGGACGAGGCATATACAAAAGCCGTCAAAGCCGTGGAGGAACTGGAACTGAAAAACATGCTCCGCTCAGAGGCCGACCAAATGGACTGCGTGCTGAAAATCAATTCAGGCGCAGGGGGCACGGAAAGCCAAGACTGGGCTTCAATGCTGATGCGCATGTACATGCGCTGGGCGGAAGCCAACGGCTACAAGCTCTCGGTAGCCAATCTTCAGGAAGGCGACGAAGCAGGCATCAAAACTGTGACGATGAACGTTGAAGGCTCCTACGCATACGGTTATCTGAAAGGCGAAAACGGAGTGCATCGTCTGGTGCGCGTATCCCCCTACAACGCTCAGGGAAAACGAATGACCTCATTCGCATCCGTATTCGTAACTCCGCTGGTAGACGATTCAATCGAAGTGACGATAGAACCCGCACGCCTGTCATGGGACACGTTCCGAAGCGGAGGCGCCGGAGGGCAGAATGTCAACAAAGTTGAATCGGGCGTGCGTCTGCGCTACCAATACAAAGACCCTTATACCGGCGAGGAAGAAGAAATCCTGATTGAAAACACCGAAACCCGCGACCAACCTAAAAACAAAGAAAACGCCATGCGGCAATTGCGCTCCATTCTCTACGACAAAGAGCTGAAGCACCGCATGGAAGAACAGGCAAAAGTGGAAGCCGGAAAGAAGAAAATCGAATGGGGCTCACAGATACGCAGCTACGTTTTCGACGACCGCCGCGTAAAAGACCATCGGACAAACTACCAGACTTCAGACGTCAACGGAGTGATGGACGGGAAAATCGACGGATTCATCAAGGCATACCTTATGGAGTTTGCAGACAAAGACGCATAACGACATCGAATTGCAAAGGCGCAGAGGCATACATCGGAGACCTACGAAAAAAGTTCCGTGCCTCTGCGCTTTTACGTTCACATTGAAACACGCTGAAACGCACTGACAACGAAAAGAAAACTCCGAGCCTCCGCATCTTTTCCGCATATTTTCATAACTTTGCAACTTGAACGACCTTATAAAGAAAAAAGTTATGATACAATCAATGACCGGATACGGAAAAGCGACAGCCACGTTCGGTGACAAAAAAATCAATGTCGAAATAAAGTCGCTTAACAGCAAGGCAATGGACTTGTCTGCCCGTATCGCCCCTCTCTACCGCGAAAAGGAAATGGAAATCAGAAACATGATTGCCCAAACATTGGAACGGGGCAAAATAGACTTCTGCATTTGGACTGAAAAAGACGTAAACGAGACAGCTACTCCTATCAACGCCGCTTTGGTAGAGAACTACTACAATCAAATCAAAACCATCTCCGAAAACTGCCGCATCCCCCTTCCGCAAGACTGGTTTTCCACACTGTTGCGTATGCCCGACGTGCTGACGAAAATCGATGCCCAAGAGCTTGAAGAGGAAGAATGGTCGGCGGCTCTCAACGCGATAAAAGAAGCCCTGCAAAAGCTGACAGACTTCCGCAAACAGGAAGGCGAAGCTCTTGAAAAGAAGTTCAACGAAAAATTAGACAATATCGAGCGTCTGCTGAAATCAATCGAGCCATACGAAAAGGAGCGCGTAACAAAAATTAAAGAGCGAATCACGGATGCGCTGGAACGCACCATCAGCACTGACTACGACAAGAACCGTTTGGAACAAGAACTCATCTATTACATCGAGAAACTCGACATCAACGAAGAGAAACAGCGGCTCGCCAACCACTTGAAATACTTCCGCGAAACGATGGCCAACGGACACGGACAAGGCAAGAAGTTGGGATTTATCGCTCAAGAGATGGGACGAGAAATCAACACTACCGGGAGCAAGTCGAACCATGCGGAGATGCAAAAAATCGTGGTGCAGATGAAAGACGAACTTGAACAAATCAAGGAACAGGTACTTAACGTAATGTGAATTTTATGAGCAAACTGATTATATTTTCGGCTCCGTCGGGTTCCGGCAAGTCAACCATCATCAACTATCTGCTACAGCAGAATCTGAATCTGGCCTTCTCCATCTCGGCAACCAGCCGTCCCCCAAGAGGAACTGAACGGAACGGAGTGGAATACTTTTTCCTTTCGCCCGAAGAATTCAGACAACGCATCGCCAACGACGAGTTCCTGGAATATGAAGAAGTCTATAAAGACCGATTCTACGGAACACTCAAATCACAAGTGGAAAAGCAGCTTGAAGCCGGACAGAACGTAATATTCGATGTTGATGTCGTCGGAGGCTGCAACATCAAACGATTCTATGGAGACCGTGCGCTCTCCGTTTTCATCCAGCCGCCCTCAATAGAAGAGTTGCGCAAACGTCTTGTCGGACGCGGCACGGATGCGCCCGATGTCATCGAGAGCCGCATTGCCAAAGCGCAGTTCGAGTTAGAATATGCCGACAAGTTCGATGTGCGTATCATCAACGACAACTTGGAAAAGGCCGAAGCGGAGGCACTGAAAACCGTTACCGAATTTATCAACCTCAAACAGTAACTGAATGAAAACTAAAAACCCGCAGAAAATCATGCGCATGCTCACCGTCCTCTGCATCGTCATCGGTCTCGCAGCCGTTGCGGTGGGAGTGGTGGCAGTCTATAAGGAAGAATACATCATTGCCGTAGCCATGTTGCTGGTAGCGGTCTGGCAGATTTTCAATTTCCGCCAATGGAAAAAGACTGTAAAATAAGAACGGGAATATTCGGGGGCACGTTCAATCCGATTCACATCGGTCATCTGGCATTGGCGAACTACTTGTGCGAATTTGGCGGAATCGATGAATTGTGGTTCATGGTTACTCCCCAAAATCCGTTCAAACGGAATGAAACGTTGCTTGACGACCATATCCGCCTCGAAATGGTGGAAACGGCCGTCAAGGACTACCCGCATTTCTTCGCGTCCGATTTCGAGTTCCGGCTCCCGAAACCGTCATATACTGTCGAAACGCTGAATCATCTGGCACAAACCTACCCTGAACGCACATTCCATTTGATTGTCGGAGCCGACAACTGGGCGGCATTCGACCGCTGGAAGTCACCGGAAGAAATCATACGAAACCATCATGTGCTGATTTATCCCCGGAAAGGTTTTCCGCTTTGCCCGGAGACATTTCCCCGTCATGTCCGCATGGTCGATGCGCCGCTGATAGAGGTCAGCTCTACTTTTATCCGCAATGCCATACGCGAGGGGAAAGATGTCCGTTATTTTCTTCATCCGGAAGTACACAGAATTATCAGGAAAAGAAACCTTTACAAACAAACGCCATGAAGCCGTTCAAGAGACTCGTAGCAATAGAAGACACGCTGATCAGTGAAGAAGCAAGAAACAAGCTCTCGCAATATGCCGAAAAAGTGGAGCTGTTCGACACGCTCCCCGAAAACGACGAGGAAGTGATTCGCAGAATCGGAGATGCCGATGCGGTGCTCGTATCGTTCAAAACACACATCACCAAAACTATTTTTGAGAAATGCCCGAACATCCGGTATATCGGCATGTGCTGCACGCTCTATGAAGCCTCATCCTGCAACGTAGACCTCACGGAAGCGTGCAGAAGAGGAATCACCGTAACCGGAGTGAAGGACTACGGAGATGAAGGGGTCGTGGAATATGCCATCAGCGAATTAGTGCGCTTCATGCATGGTTTCGGCGACAGACAATGGCGGACCGACAAACAGGAACTCACCCGCCAAAAGGTCGGAATCATCGGACTGGGGAAAACCGGGGGCATGCTGGCCGACGCTTTCCGTTTCTTCGGCTCCGAAGTGTA
Organism: uncultured Phocaeicola sp.; assembly: GCA_944320135.1. Lineage (GTDB taxonomy): Bacteria > Bacteroidota > Bacteroidia > Bacteroidales > Bacteroidaceae > Phocaeicola. The sequence goes on from CALUGI010000002.1 coordinate 123,781, forward strand.
TTACTACAGTCGCAGCCGCAAACCGGAAGCCGAGGACAAAGGTTTCCGTTACCTGGACTTGGACGAACTGCTCCGCACATGCGACATCGTGCTGACCTGCCTGCCGAGAAACACGTATCTGCTGGGAGAAAAGGAGTTCCGCATCTTCGGCAACGGCAAGATTCTGATGAACACCTCTATCGGAACCACTTTCGATGTGGGAGCTTTGAAAAAATGGCTTGCGGCCAATCCGGACAGCTATTATTTCTGCGACGGGACAGGAATGGGCACGCTGGCCAATGAGCTGGCCGGACTTCCGAATGTATTCCATACACCCATCGTGGCAGGAAAGTCCATCCAAAGCACCGGACGGCTTTCCGCCAAAGCATTGGCGAACATTGAAGCGTTCCTCAACGGCAACAAAACATAAAAACGTGCCGAAGTTTCATACGAACCGCGCGGACATTCGAGACCGAATGTCCGCGCGGTTTTTTATTTTCCGTCTCAATCTTCTCCAAACAAGATTTGTTTTGTCGGCCAAAACAGCATCAGTCAAGGTCTTTCATCCATTGTCGCCCACTAAAATGAACTGCAAGTCCGGAAATTACCGCCAGTATTCCAATAACCCAACCTGCCGCATTACTAATAAGCCAATCACCTATAGCATATCCGATGACACCCCATGCCAATGAAAGAACGACACAAAATACAGCACCCAGATAAGGGATAGCCAAAAGAATGAACAAACCGACCAAAGAACCGCCAAACCACCACCACGACTGCATACAAATTCCTATAATTATAGCTATAATGATATCTCGACACTCAACACCCCGGAATTTTCCTCATTAAAATGGGCATTGGTAACCCCTTTCCGCACATGAGCAGATAAAGGCATATCAGGCTCTTGACTCCCACTTGCCCCGCTAACAGAAGCAACATCCGAGCATACTTTCTCATCCAGCCACTCCCCGCAATGCTTACACTTTTTGGCTTCAGCCAAAATTTCCTCACCGCAATAAGGACATTTCTTCATTTCCTTTTCCATATTATCTCTATAATCAAACTTTCACGCATCAACTTCCGATGCTATAGTTTTTAACTTAATATAAACATCCTTCAAACTGTCAACGATTCGTTGAGAATCATTCCCGGGAATATCATCAAACAAATGAATATACACGCGGTTATCCTCATATTCTTCATGGGGATTATAATCTGCAAAACATTGCATCACTTTGTCTTTATATGGAATCCAGTCAGTTGTTTTCCAAGTGGTGATATAAATATGAAAGCAAGCACATGGGTCATTGTCGGCTTCACTGAAATGAGATTCGATGCCGATACAGTGCTTCCTTTCATTGAAATGAACACCTAAATCCCAACCTTCCCATATCCACCAAGACGAATCGCCCGTGCTATCCGCCACTTTCTCCCGCAGATACGCAATCTGCTCTTTCTGAATTGTCCACAAACGTTCTTTAAACCGATTGAAATGCTCCAGCAGATTCTCGATTTCCTCCCGATTTCTGGAAAAGAAATCCCATTCTTGTTTTGAATTTGAATTGTTCATATTATCAATGGTTCTCATAAAGTCCAACATGAAAATAAGATACTTCTGATTGGCGCAAGCTATATAATCTCCGAGATGTTTTCTCACGGCCTCAAATAAGTCATGATAACTGCACCACTGATACTCATTGCCTATAATGGAATGAAGATTCAATACCGGTTTCGCAGATAAGACCAGCAAAATCTTCTCCTTTTCCTTATACCTGTCCTCTATGTACTCCCTATAAATATCAAAAGGATTATATATGTCTGCCGTTATCTTGTTTTCTATGGCAATCACGTAATCGTTTGAAGCAATAAGAAGGTCAATCCGCTTTCCGTTGGCATACACTTCTGATGCAACCGCCACCTCCTGCATGTAACTATGGAAGCCGGATTTTCCTGCCACTTCAAGCAAAGAAACCAACCACAAATCCCTCAATCCATGTTCTGCCTTAGGATTAAGAAAGAACTTCAAGATACGACTGCATACTTCCTCAAACCTATTGTACGGATATCTGCATATTTCCAAAAAAGTAGGCTCTTCATCAATCTTTGGCAACCGTGCAAAAGTATTCAGAAGGCATTCAAACCGTTTGATTTCATCACAGTCTATAACAGTTTGCTTTTTCTTTTCCATATTCCAAGATTTTAATGAGAAAACAGAATTGGGTTCTATAAATTGTTGCTAAATTATGAATTAATACCGCAACATCAAAGCTAAAACCACTAAAAAAAATATAAAAGAGCAGCCGGATAATGACAATTACATCATACAACAAACGTCCACCCACGGAAAATGTATAAAAAAACGCGGAAACGTTCACAAAAAACGCCTCCGCACTTTCTTCATGATGCGCCCGCTTTCAAACTATCGCACGACCGCCTTATTTCCGCCCTTTCTCCTTATGCAACACCACCAGCACCACCTCGCTGGGGGTGAACAGACGAACATCCCTCCGCGAAGTGCCCAACCCGTTGCTGATGATAATCGGGATGCCCCGGCTGTTGTACTTCATTCCGGTGAGGAAGCGGTTGCCGTATTTCGAGAAATGGGCGGGAGTCCACCGCCGGAACAGGCTGACTTGTCCTCCGTGCGTATGCCCGGCCAACGCAAGGTCGGTGTTCGACACATCCGTGTCTTCCACATAATCGGGCGTATGGACGAGCATCACCACAAAATCTTCCGGCTTGAGCGACAGCGTGGGTGAGACTCTGTTCCGCTCCAAGTCGAACGGATTGCGGATACCGCAAAGCAGAATAAATTCGTCCCCTTTCCAAAGCGTATCCACTTCGTGTTCCAGCAAACGCACGCCTGTGTGCGCCATCGCCCGGCGCACCAACGTATCAGCCTCTCCCCGCTCGTGGTTGCCCGTCACGGCATACGCGCCGTAACGGGTATGCACCCGACGCAAGGCGGCAAACAATTCTTCCATATTCCCCCCGTTTCTTCCACGATAATCCCCGCCCAAAAGCAGCACGTCGGCATCCATAGCCTGCAACGCGCGTATCGCTCCGGGAAGGCGTTTTGCCGTAAAACGGCTCTCATAATGAAAATCGGTTGCAAAAGCGATGCGGAAACCGTCGAACGAATCAGGCACCTGCTCGCTATAAAAGTCATACTGCTTGATGCGGCCCACTCCTTTGTATTTGGAAAAAGAGGCCGTGGCGCATGAAGATAGAGTGCATACAACTGTCATCAAGCCTAAAAGGAACCTGCAACTAAAGCTCATACCAAACGCTGTTAACTGATAAAGTGAAGCTAAAATAGTCAAAATAGGAAAACGTTCCGCAAATGCGGAGGTATTCTTTAAACATTTTTGGACAGAAGAACAAAACTTTCTGCCAAAAGCATTATTTTTGTACAATTCATAAGAAACTCTTTTATACCCATCAACCATGAAACACTTATCCCTACTTCTGATGTGTCTGTGCCTATGCAGCTTCACATTGCACTCGAACACCCGGCAACCGCAATTCTCCACTGCCGGCTTTTTCTCCTTGCCCGGCACGGGAAGAACCGTCAGTTCCATGAATCCGGCATGGCGTTTCCATAAAGGCGATGCAAAAGGAGCGGAACGTCCGGATTTTGACGACACGGACTGGGCAATCGTTTCGCTGCCGGACGGAATTGAGACGCTGCCGACAGAAGCCAGCGGCTGCATCAACTATCAGGGGAAAGTATGGTACCGGAAACATTTCACGCCCGAAGAATCATGGAAAGGGAAGAAACTTTTCCTCCACTTCGAGGCCATCATGGGCAAATCAAGGATTTATGTCAACGGGACACTGATGAAAGAGCACTTCGGGGGATTCCTTCCGATAATCATTGACGTCACCTCTGCGCTCAATTATAATGAAGACAACGTGGTTTCCGTCTGCGCCGACAACAGCGACGACCCTTCTTTTCCGCCGGGAAAGGCGCAGGACGTCATGGACTTCACCTACTGCGGCGGCATCTACCGTGACTGCTGGATGATTGTCCACAATCCTGTCTACATCACCGACCCTAACTATGAAAACGAAAAGGCCGGAGGAGGTCTGTTCGTCTCTTATGAAAACGTGTCGGAACAGTCCGCCCGGATAAGGCTCGACGCGCATGTACGCAACCAATCGTCCGAATCATTTTCCGGGAAACTGCTTTATGAGCTGTACGACAAGGACGGAACGCTTGTCAAGAGCACCGTCCGTTCCATAAAAGCAGGAAAAGGCAAAGCCGTTTCCCTGTCGGACAAGATGACAATAAACTCGCCCCATCTCTGGAGCCCCGACTCGCCCTATCTGTACCAATTGCGGATATACATAAAAGACCGAAAAGGAAACGCGGTGGACGGATATTCTCGCAGAATCGGAATACGGAGCATCGAGTTCAAAGGGAAGGACGGCTTCTGGCTCAACGGAAAGCCTTACCCGGAACCCCTGATAGGAGCCAACCGGCACCAGGACTTCGCGGTTATCGGCAACGCGCTCCCGAACAGCCTGCACTGGAGGGACGCGAAGAAGCTGCGCGATGCCGGACTGAGAGTAATCCGCAACGCACATTATCCCCAAGACCCCGCCTTTATGGACGCCTGTGACGAGCTGGGGCTGTTCGTCATCGTCAACACCCCCGGATGGCAGTTCTGGAACGACGAACCGAGCTTCGCAGAGTTCATCTACAGCGATATCCGCAATATAATCCGGCGGGACAGGAACCATCCTTCCGTATGGCTATGGGAGCCCATACTCAACGAGACCAGCTATCCGTCCGACTTCGCCCGGAAAGTAAGCGCCATCGTCAAAGAAGAATACCCTTATCCGTACTGCTACGCGGCATGTGACGCCATCGCCGACGGAAAGGAATTCTTTCCCGTACATTTCACCCATCCTACAAGCAAGGGCTATGACCCTGACATCACATATTTCACACGCGAGTGGGGAGACAATGTGGACGACTGGAACTCGCACAACTCTCCCAGCAGGGCCAGCCGGGCATGGGGAGAAGTTCCTATGCTCATCCAGGCACAAGGATACGCGAAGCCGGACTACCCGTCGTTCACCTGCTACGACATGCTCTGCAAAACGTCCCGACAGCACGTGGGAGGTTGCTTGTGGCATTCTTTCGACCATCAGAGAGGGTATCACCCCGACCCGTTCTACGGGGGAATAATGGATGCGTTCCGCCAGCCCAAATATGCCTACTATATGTTCTGCGCGCAACGCCCTCCCCGGAAAAACGACAACCTGCCGGCGGAAACAGGTCCGATGGTATATATAGCGAACGCCATGACTCCCTTCTCTCCAAAGGACGTTACGGTCTACAGCAACTGCGACGAAGTACGCCTGACTTATTGCAAGGACGGCAAGCAATACGTCTACCGCAAGCCAAAAGAAGATACGGGTATGCCGTCGCCTGTAATCACATTCAAGAACGTGTTCGATGTCATGCACGACAAAGCATTGGCGCGTGCCGACCGACATGATGAATCGTTCCTGCTTGCAGAAGGAATCATGGACGGGAAGGTGGCGGCGACACATAAAGTAACCCCGTCCAGAAGGCCGGGCAAGATATTGCTTTGGGCGGATGACGAAGGAGTGGAAATGAAAGCGGACGGCTCCGACATTGTCACCGTAGTGGCGGCAATAGCGGACGAACACGGAGCCATCAAACGTCTGAACAATTACGAAATCATCTTCGACATCGAAGGCGAGGGGGAATTGGTCGGAGACCCAAGAAGTTTCACCAACCCACGCCCTATACAATGGGGAACGGCCCCCATACTGGTCCGCTCGACCACCACCCCCGGAGAAATCAAGATACGGGCTTCAGTGGTATGGCAGGGAAAACACACTCCCCTTCCTGCCCAGCTGACCATATCCACTCATGAACCGGACCACGCACTGACGGCCAACCCCGACGAACTAAGAAATGCCAGAAAAGCAATCCTGTCAAAAAACATGAAAGGGAATCCGCCGTTCGACACTCAAACAACAGCCAGCGAACAACAGCGGGAAACCTATCGACAAAAGCTGAAAGAAGTGGAGCGGCAGCAAAGCGACTTTGAATAGCAAAGCATATCAAAAGAATCGGAAAATATGGAAACAGTAAAAACAAACTCTCCCAAAGCATGGATGCTGGCCGCGCGTCCAAAGACACTGACAGCGGCCGCTATCCCCGTCATGGCAGGCTGTGCGCTGGCCTACATATACGGACACTTCCAGACCGTTCCGGCAGTGTTCTGCTTTCTGTTCGCCTTCCTGATGCAAATCGACTCAAACCTTATCAACGACCTGTTCGACTTTCTGAAAGGAAGCGACCGCGAGGACCGGCTCGGTCCGGAACGTGCCTGCGCGCAAGGTTGGATTACGGTGAAAGCCATGAAAACGGGCATCGTCATCACAACAGGACTGGCAGCAGCCGTCGGCCTGTGTCTGCTCTGCTACGGAGGGTGGGAAATGATTCCGGTCGGAATCGCCTGTCTCGTTTTTGCTTTCCTTTACACTACCGGGCCTTATCCGCTGGCCTATCACGGATGGGGAGACATACTGGTGCTGGTGTTTTTCGGCTTTATTCCTGTAGGGTGTACTTATTACGTCATGGCCCACGACTGGAACACGGCCGTAACGATGGCTTCGCTTGCTTGCGGACTTGTAATCGACACCCTGCTAATGGTAAACAACTTCCGCGACCGCCAGCAGGATGCAATCAGCGGAAAACGCACGTTGGTAGTCCGGTTCGGCGCACGGGCAGGTCTTGTTCTCTACTTCCTTCTCGGACTGCTCGCCTGCTGGTGCTGCTTCTATTTCATCCTGATCGGAAAGCCCTTTGCCGTTGTACTCCCCCAAATTTATCTGCTTCTCCATATCTTCACCACCGCCAAAATGGCGAAAATCAATCATGGGAAAGAGCTGAACCGCATATTGGGAGAGACCTCAAGAAACATGTTTCTGTTCGGTCTTCTGCTCGCCCTCGGACTAATGCTGTAACGTTATGATACGAAACGTCGAACTGCAAGATGCCGCACAAATTGCGGACATATACAACGGATACGTGAAAAACACTGACATCAGCTTTGAAACGGAACAGGTGAGCAAGGCAGAAATGCAAGAACGCATCCGGCAAATCGCCGCGCGCTATCCCTATATAGTGTATGAAAAAGAAGGCAGGATAGCAGGCTATTGCTACGCGCACGAATGGAAAGAAAGAGCCGCTTACAGCAAGACCTTAGAAACAACCGTTTACCTGCATCCGGCATTCAAACGGCAAGGGATAGGCAATGCGCTCATGCGTGCTCTGATTGAAGAATGCAGGAAATCGGGTTTCCATGCCCTCATCGCCTGCATAACCGATGACAACAAAGGAAGCATCGCCCTGCACGAGCAATTAGGCTTCAGGCAGGTTTCACATTTCAAAGAAGTGGGATACAAATTCGGCCGCTGGTTGGGAGTCGTTGACTATGAGCTGTTGCTTTGAATCAGGAGATGACGGCCCAATTCACATTCTTCTTCCGCAGCTCCTTCAATTGCTTCCAGATGATGGCATTCTCCGGACACTCGCCGTTCGGATCAGTGTCAAGCAGCACTTCCGCGATGCTGCGCACATGCTGCAGAAGCTGTCCGTCTTTGGCTATATCTGCAATTTTCAAATCAAAGGCCACGCCGCTCTGCTGCGTACCTTCCAAATCGCCTGGGCCGCGAAGTTTCAGGTCTGCTTCCGCAATCTCAAAGCCGTCATTGGTCTGCACCATAATCTCAATGCGCTTGCGGGTATCTTCCGTCAGCTTATAGCCCGTCACTAAAATGCAATACGACTGGTCCGCGCCGCGCCCCACCCGTCCTCGCAACTGATGGAGTTGGGACAGCCCGAAACGTTCCGCATTCTCTATCACCATAACGGACGCGTTAGGCACATTCACGCCGACCTCTATCACCGTAGTCGCTACCATAATCTGCGTTTCATTACGAAGGAAACGCTGCATTTCCCCGTCTTTCTCAGCCGGTTTCATCTTGCCATGCACTTTGCTGACCTTATATTCCGGGAAAGCCTCGCAGATATGCAGATAGCCGTCTTCCAGATTCTTGATGTCTATCTTCTCGCTTTCTTGAATGAGCGGATAAACCACATATACCTGCCTCCCTTCCTGTATCTGCCTCCGCATGAAAGCATACAAACTGGCCTTGCGGTTGTCAAACTGATGAACCGTCTGTACAGGCTTCCTTCCCGGCGGGAGCTCGTCTATGACCGACACGTCAAGGTCGCCATAAAGAGTCATGGCCAACGTGCGGGGAATGGGAGTTGCCGTCATGACCAGCACATGAGGGGGAGAAACGTTCTTCGCCCACAGCTTCGCACGCTGCGCTACGCCGAAGCGGTGCTGTTCGTCAATCACCACAAGTCCGAGGGAAGAGAAACCGACCGTATCTTCTATCACGGCATGAGTCCCGATGAGGATATGCACGTCACCCGTCAACAAGCCACGCAAAATATCTTCACGACGCTTTCCTTTGACACTTCCGGTCAACAGCTCTACCCGGACATTCATTCCGGAAAGAAAACGAGTTACGGTCTCGTAATGCTGGGCCGCCAATATTTCCGTGGGAGCCATCATGCAAGCCTGATAGCCGTTGTCGAGAGCGATGAGCATAACCATCAGCGCTACAAGCGTCTTTCCGCTTCCTACATCCCCTTGCAACAGACGGTTCATCTGCCGACCGCTCCCCATATCCCGGCGCATTTCCTTGATTACCCGCTTCTGGGCGTTTGTCAGCTCAAAAGGAAGGTTCTTCGCATAAAATGTATTGAAAATCTCTCCCACATGCCCGAACACCAATCCGCGAAACTTGTTCCTCCGCTCTTTCATATAGCGCAGAATGTTCAGCTGGACATAAAAGAGTTCTTCAAACTTCAAACGATATTGCGCTTTTCGGAGCAATTCCGGATTCCGTGGAAAATGAATATTGTACAAGGCATCGGCCAAAGGCATCAGATGATAAGCAACCACCATCGACGGACTAAGCGTTTCATCAAGAACTTCATTCTTCAAAACGGCAAAAAGATTCCTCATCAATTTCTCGACGGCATGTGAATTGAGATTGTGACGCTTCATCTTCTCGGTCGTATTGTAATAAGGTTCAAGCCCCATCTCGCTCAATTTCAAATCAGCAGCCGGGTCAATGTCCGGATGTGCCACATTGATTCGTCCGTTGAACACCGCAGGCTTTCCGAACACAATATATTCCTCGTTTGCCTTATACTTTCCTTCAACATATTTCAGTCCCTGAAACCAAACTAAATCGACCACCCCCGTACCGTCCGTAAAGTGTCCCACCAGCCTCCGTTGGCGGCCCTCGCCGAAGGTTTCGAAGCTCAATATCCGTCCGCGCAATTGTATGTAAGGCATGTTCCCGTCTATCTCACGAATCAGATACAGACGACTTCTGTCCACATACTTATAAGGAAAATAATACAACAAATCCTTGAAGGAAAAGATGTTCAGTTCCTTGTTCAGGATAGCCGCACGTTGCGGACCCACACCCTGCAAATACTTTATGTCGCGTGCAGACAGGTCAATCATCTGTCTCCAATAACGCTTCCGCTATTTTCAAATCAAAAGGAGTGGTCAACTTGATATTCTCCCGGTTTCCGGGAACAAGGCATACCGAATGCCCCAATGCTTCGACCACAGAAGCATCATCCGTAAATTGGGGAACATAGTCTTGCGCGTATGCCTGCTTCAGGAGCTTCACGGTAAATACTTGGGGAGTCTGCACCAGTTTGTAGTCGCTTCTCGAAACAGTCTCGCTTCCCCCCTCCGGCAACAGATGACGCACCGTTTCCACCACATCTACCACGGGTATCACAGCGCCTTTCACTTCAGCCTGACGATAGCACTCCACTATCACTTCCGGCGAGACGAACGGACGCACGCCATCGTGAACGCCCACAATTCCGTCTGAATCAGGAACCAGCGACAAACCATTCTTCACCGAATGGAAACGAGTCTCGCCGCCCGAAGCCACTTTATGCGGAACATGAAAACCATATTCCAGACAAAGGCGCTTCCAATAAGGCTGTTGTTCTTCCGGAAGCACCACTATCAGTTCCATTTCGTTGTCGCAGGAGCGGAAAGTTTCAAGAGTACGCATCAGCACCGGCTTTCCCTTTACCGGAAGAAACTGCTTGGGCACACAGCCGCCCATACGCAGCCCTTTTCCTCCCGCGACAACAATCAGATATTTCTTCATCAGGCAAACAACATCCCTGATTTGACTTCCTGTACTTTCGCTTCGCCTGCCAGTTTCTCCAACAGAGCAAACCCGAACTCAGCCGCTGCAGCCGGCCCCTTGCCAAGAATGAAGTTATCGCATTTCTCTACCATATTTCCGGTATATTCAGCTCCTTCCAAGTATTTGTCGAACCCCGGATAGCAAGTTGCTTTCTTGCCTTTCAGCAATCCCCGTCTGCCATACACCATCGGAGCCGCACAGATTGCGGCCAACGGTTTTCCTGCAAAAGCGAAGTCTCTTATCAGCTTATCCAGTCCCACATGAGCGTCCAAGTTGGTAGCTCCAGGCAGTCCGCCGGGCAACACCACCATTTCCACTTCGTCCTCCTTCAAATCCTCAAACAGCATGTCAGCCACTACCGGAACCGAATGAGCGCCCGCAACGGTCTTGTTTCCCGTTACAGAAACAGTCTTCACATTCACACCTCCGCGACGCATAATGTCCAACGGCAACAACGCTTCAGTCTCTTCAAAGCCTTCAGCTAAAAAAACACAAACAGTTTTCATATTCGTTCGTTTATAGGTTTGACAATTTATTTCAACTTAAAATAGTATGTTATCGTACCGCTCTGGTTGTCCACCCCGTCTATCGCATTGAAGCGTGCTTTCTGTGCGGCTTCCAGCGCAGCGCGGCGCAAAGCCGGGTTTACGGTATTGGTGCGTTTATTGATGCTTGTACGAATTACCTGCCCTGCCGGGTTCACCACAATAGTTACCACCACACGACCCTCATCCTGCACATCATAGACCGGCACCGGCAACGAGCCTGTCCCCAACGAACGCCCTTGAAGGTCATACACTCCGATTCCTCCTGTCCCGGAAGCCTTTCCCGTGGCACTGTTTCCCATCGCACTTCCTTGACGATTCGTTCCTCCTCCATCGCCCGTGCCGCCCATCTGCGAACCTTTGCCGAAAGCTCCGGCTATCGCGTTTGCGGCGGCCTGTGCCACGGCACGTTCGGCTTCGGCGCGTTTCTTGGCTTCAGTCTTTTCTTTCCGTTCCGCAACTTTCGAATCAGTGTGGCTTTCCTCATCTTTGTCCGGCACCTTCTCAACCTTCATGGGGGAATCCTCATTCTGGGCAATCATCGGCCTGTCAATCGCTTCCGCCTCAACCGGTTCTTCCGTTGCGGGAACCACATCCACCTCCGTCAGGGAATAAGCGTCTTCATCGCCGCTCCCCGCCTCCGCATCGCCGAGCATCACAGGCACGCCTCCTTCTTCCTGTTCTTGAGGGACAGAGAGTTTCAGAAGGAAGAGCATCACCAGCACAACCAGGTGAAGCGCCACCGTACATACGATTCCCGTTATTTTGCTTCGTTTCATTCCGGTCATTTTCTCTTGTCCGGCCTGCGAGTGGCCAGCACCATCTTAAAATGATTCTCGTTTGCGATGTTCAGCACGCGCACGATTTCCCGATACGGAATCGATTCGTCCGCATAGAGAGCCACATACATTTCCGGTTCTTTCTGCGCACACTCCTGCAAGAATGCCGTCAGCTCGTCCACTTCAAGCGGCATCTCATCCTCATTGCCGAAAGCCCCGTAATAGTTCAGGTTCTTGTCGATGATTACTCTCGTCATCGGTTTGGCCGAGGTCTGCTCCGACCCTTGGGGAAGAAGCACTTTAATAGCGTTCGGTGACACCATAGTAGAGGTAATCATGAAGAATATCAGCAACAGAAAAATGAGGTCCGTCATAGACGACATATTGAATACAGGCGATATTTTTTGTCTCCTTTTCAATGCCATACTTCCGAATTTAAGAATTAGGCTCATTCAGCAAATCCATGAAAGCCATCGTGCGGGCTTCCATCTGGTTCACCACTTTGTCGATGCGATACACCAGGTGATTGTAAGCGAACATCACCGCAATGCCCACAATCAAACCGCCCACCGTGGTAATCATGGCTTCGTAAATGCCGCCCGACAGCAAAGTGATATCGATGTTGTTTCCGGCATTGGCCATGTTCCAGAACGCCTGCACCATACCGGTCACCGTACCAAGGAATCCCAGCATCGGCGCGCCGCTGGAGATGGTGGCCATAATGGAGAGCTTGTCTTCCAGCTTCGCCACTTCAATGTTGCCCGTATTCTCGATAGCGGCCTGAATATCCGCCGCCGGACGTCCCATGCGCTTGATGCCTTTCTCTATCATACGTGCGGAAGGAGTGTCGGCCATCCGGCAATAATTGAGCGCCGATTTCATGTCGCCCGACTTCACATAGTCGCGGATGCGGTCCATAAACAGCGGGTCTTCCTTCGCCGCCTTGCGTATCGTCACGGCCCGCTCGAAGAAAATATAGAATGCTATGACCGACATCACGGCCAACACAATCATAATCCAACCTCCTTTGCAGGCCATATCCCAAAGATTCATCTGAGGTTCGCCCGTTGCAACAGGCGTAAGCACCGGATTCTCACCGGCAACGGTTTCAGCGGCAGCCTGAGCCGCTGCAAGCAGAGTAAACATCATAATCCACCAAGACAATTTTGTTAGTCAATCATTTTATAATTCAAAACACGGAGCGCGCAAATCCTTTTTGTACGAAAATTCGTATCTTTGCGCCAATGATATGCAAAGTTAGCAGGTTTTGCGGGAAACTTGCCACGATATTTCTTAAAAAGATTGATATATATGCAACAAAATATGAAGTTCGCCCTGTTCGGAAACACTTATCAGGAACACAAATCCGCCCACATCACCAATCTGCTGGAGATTCTGAGACGCAAAAAAGCGGAAATCTGCATCAGCAGCGAATTCTATTATTTTCTGAAACACCATACGCAAACCGACCTCGGAGGACTGGAAGTGTTCGACGGGAATGACTTCCATGCCGACATGGCGCTAAGCGTCGGAGGGGACGGAACGTTTCTGAAAGCGGCAAGCAGGGTGGGCAACAAGGAAATCCCCATTCTCGGAATCAACACGGGAAGATTAGGGTTCTTGGCCGCCATCTCGCCCGGCCAGATGGAAGAAACCTTTGAAGAAATCTATCAAGGCAAATATCTGGCGGAACCGAGACGGGTGCTGAAGTTGACCAGCAACGGCCAGGTGCTGAAAGGATATCCCTGCGGGCTGAACGAAATAGCCGTACTGAAGCAGGACAGTTCGTCGATGATTACCATCCGGGCATACGTCAACAACGAACTGCTCAACGTATATCGGGCAGACGGACTTATCGTGGCCACCCCGACCGGCTCGACCGGATATTCGCTCAGCGTGGGAGGCCCGATCATGGTTCCCCAGAGCGGCACCATCAGTCTGACCGCCGTAGCTCCGCACAGCCTCAACGTCCGCCCGATTGTGCTCCGGGACGACTGGGAAATCACGCTCGACGTGGAAAGCCGGAGCCACAACTTCTGGGTATCGGTGGACGGACGGAGCGAGACTTGCCGCGAAGGAACCCGGCTGACCATCCGCCGTGCCGACTATTTCATCCGCATCGTGAAACGCTGCCACCACTCTTTCTTCAATACGTTACGGGAAAAGATGATGTGGGGAGCGGACAACAGGCAATAAGCCTCAATCGTTGCTGACCGGCATACCGAGTATCTTCTTTACATGCTGCTCTAATATATGGTAAGAAGGATTTATCATAGAGCCATGCCCATGTCCGCCAATCTCATAAAGATAAGTTTCCGTATGCCCGACCAATTTCATCATCCTCCACATGTAGGCGTTTTCCTCGTAACGCCCGAACAGTTCAATCTCACGGTCTCCGGTTATCAATATCAGAGGAGGGGCGTCTTTGCGCACGTGGAAAAGCGGGGCGTATTCGTCAATAGTCGGCTGAAGATTGCCGATGCCTTTCATCTCCCGATAGGAGAAATGGCTGATCATCTGCCCGCTGAACGGGATAAGCCCGGCGATATCGTTCGCGTCCACATTGTATTCGGCAAGCAGCTTCTTGTCTAATCCTACCATTGCGGTCAGATAACCTCCGGCGGAATGGCCGGAAACGAATATCTTCTTCGTATCGCCCCCATACTTACCCGCTTCACGGAACACCCATGCCACGGCTGCCGCCGCATCGTCAAGGCATTCGTCGATATTCACTTTCGGAAGGAGACGGTAATTGACGGCAACGAGCACCATCTTGTTCTCTTTCAGCTTCCACGGGAACGACTTGTTGCCCGATGTCAGGCCGCCTCCGTGAAACCACACGACTACCGGACATCCGGTCGTATCTTCCGGATAATAGACATCCAGCCTGCAACGTTCCGACACATAAGCGTCTTTCGATTCTTTATAAGGCAAATTATAGGAAGTCGCATATTTCAGTTCGCCCCCAAAAGCGACGCAACATACCAGCATCGCAACCAGCAATAAGCTCAATCGTTTCATAGTCATTATCAGTTTTCAGCTGTTTCATTCTTTTCTACACGGAAATTTGCTGTCGTGAACAAGACCCTCCGCATCGTAGAGGAAAACATGGACAACTCGGAGTTCTCAGTAGAGGACCTCAGCACGCAAATCAGAGTCAGCCGCAGCGGACTGTACAAGAAGCTGATGTCCATCACGGGAAAGTTGCCTTTGGAGTTTATAAGAATACCGAGAGTGAAAAGAGGGCGGCAGCTTCTGGAACAGAGCCAACTGAGCATCTCGCAAGCGGCCTACCAGACAGGGCTGTCACCCAAACAGTTTGCGAAGCATTTCAAGGAACTGTACGGCCATCTTCCTTCCGGCCATGCGAAACAGGACAGCCGGAAGGAAAAGTGCCCCTTTCACTTCTTGATGTTCGCCTCTTCCAGCCCGTAATGCTTCTTCGCGTCTTCCCTGCGGAGCAGCACGGCTATCACAATGGCGCAAAGGCCGAAGAAGGAAAAGATGGCCATCGGAGGGGCATAATCATAGCCCACGATGTTTCCGGCCATGTCGCGCACCGTGGCGAAACGGTCGATAACCCAACCTATCAGCCAAGGCACGGCCATCAGGCCGATGTTCTGGATATAGAATATAATCGCGTAGGCAGAACCCAACTGCTTCAGCGGAATAATCTTGGGGACGGAAGGCCACATGGCGCTCGGCACAAGCGAAAAGGCGATTCCCAACACCACCATCACGACAACGGCAAACCACCAGTAGTCGATGAACGTCAGAGTGAAAAGCACATGAACAACGGTAAGCATCACCGAACCGATGAGCATCAGCGTCGCCCCCTTGCCGATACGGTCGTACAACGAGCCGAACAGAGGGGTCAGCAGGATTGTTCCGAAAGGAAGCAGGGCAGGAATCAGTCCGGCAAACGATTCGGGAACGTCGTATTGATAAATCATCAGTTTCGTTGCAAACTTCAAGAACGGGAACACCCCGGCGTAGAACATGAGGCAAAGCAAGGTAATCAGCCAGAAACCACGGCTACCGAAAATCAGTTTCAGGTCGGACAGCTTGAAACCTTCTTCCTCCTTCTTGCCTTCCTCCTGAAGCGCTGCCGCTTCCGAAGCGTCCTCCTTGCGGTCGAGCACGCAATACACCATAAACGAAAGCAGTCCCACGCACAAAGCTATCGCGCCGAAAAGCACAGGATAAGACACCTCGCCCATCATCCTTGCCACCGGAAGGCTTACGCCCAGCGCAATGGCCGTACCGATACGCGCCATCGCCACCTGAAGCCCCATCGCCAAGGCAAGCTCCTTGCCTGTGAACCATTTCACAATCACTTTCGACGTGGTGATGCCCGCAATCTCCACTCCCATGCCGAAGACGGCAAAGCCTAAAGCGGCAAGTGCCACCTGCATATTCATGCCGAACAGCTGGGAGGCGCCGAAATCAGCGGCCAGAGCATACCACTTGACAAGCGCGCCCGCCAGCATCAGACCGCACGACATAAGCCCCGTGAAACGGATTCCCATCTTGTCGAGAATCAGACCGCCGAAGAAGAGCATCAGCAGAAACACGTTAATCATCCCGTAAGCGCCGGAGAAGAAGCCGTACTCCGTGCTCGACCAGCCTTCGCCTTCCGCCACAGCGCCGACCGTCTTCTCCACACCGTCAGGCGCATCCGCCCGGTCAAGATACTGAAGTTTCATTCCCGCCTCCAGCTTGTCGACGGTCAAATCCGGTTCCGACATGGAATTGGCGGCGGCAAAAACCTTCACTTTGGCCACCAAACTGTCGGCAGACATGGACGTGTCGTCCGTAAAATAAACCACTTTCCCTTTCGTTGTCAACAAGTTCTCCAACGGAGACATCACGTCGGTCAGGAAATAACCGCACATCATCGTGAACGAAACAATCATCATGGCCGACCAGCGCGCCGCTTTCGAATCGCTCAATTTTTTCTGAATACGCTCTTTCATCTTTTGCTTTATGTATTAATTTGTCATCTACCTTAAAAAAACGTCCAAAGATAGTTATTTTTCCGGCTTTTTTCTTTCGAAATAAAAATAAAGTCCTAACTTTGTGTATATGTAAACAAAAGAAACGACAGATGCAGCCGCTTTCCAAACGTTCTGCCCGAACTTGAAAACAAAGTCCGCCCCATTTCGCAAGAAACGCGACGGCATTCAAGACAAAATGCGGAAGACTTTTTCGGGCGGCATTATGCACGCATCGCAAACAACGGAATATTAAAAACGGACTTAACAACTCATTTAAATTTTAATGCGTATGAAAGCAACGAAAATGACAATCCTGTGCGCAGTATTGGGCGGCAGCCTGATGTGTTCCTCCTGCATCGGTTCATTCGGCCTGTGGAACAAACTGAGAGAATGGAACCAAAGCCTGGGAAACAAGTTTGTAAACGAAATCGTATTCCTGGCATTCCATATTATCCCCGTGTATGAGGTGGCCTACTTTGCAGACATCATCGTATTGAATTCCATCGAATTCTGGTCAGGTTCCAATCCCTTGGCCGATGTAGGCACCACCAAAACCGTGAAAGGAGAAAACGGCGAATATCTGGTACGCACCAACGAAGACGGATATACCATCACGAAAAAAGGCGAAGAAGACAAACCGATGAATTTGGTGTACAACAAGGAAAACCGCACATGGAATGCCGTAACCACGGAAGGCGAATTTGAACTTGTCACCATGAACGAGGACGGCACCATTACGTTCAAGCAGGCCGACGGCACTCCGATGACCGTATCTCCCGACTTGCAGGGCGTAGCAACGGCACGCGCAGCCAACGGACAGCAGCTGTTCCTGGCAGCAAGATAAGCGAAAAAGACTTTCAGAGAATCCGGAAATCGAGTAGGAGGAAAACGAAGTAGTTTTCTTCCTACTTTCGTTTTCCGACCTCTCACACCACCGTACGTGCCGT
>CALUGI010000003.1 GCA_944320135.1 uncultured Phocaeicola sp.
TAGGCTATACACTTCCCGCTATCGGGCGTGTTACGGACTTGCACCGATTAGAGAATGTTCGTGCTGGGCGAACAAAAGAATCCCCGACCGGAGTCAAAGCCCGGCCGGGGATTTCTTTTTTTGCCGAGGCGAACCGGCGCGTGCCCGCCCGCCTTTCGCAAAAACGCCGTCATTGTTCTTTCAACGCTTCGTCGATAGCCGCAATCTTCTTGAGCACCAACTCCATGTCCGCTTTCAGACGCTCCACTTTCCGCGTGATGTCGGCCACAAGGCTATTCCCCTTCTGCGACGAAGAACTGAGGAAGCCCAAGTTGTTCTCGTATGTCTGGATGTCGTTTTTCAAGCCTTCGTATGTGCGCACCAGACGGTCGCGGTCGCGATACAGATTGCTTTCCTTGCCAAGGCTTGCCTTGAAGTTGCTCAACTTCTTTTCCGCTGCAGACAGATGCAGACGGTCGAACAGCTTGTCTACCAAACTGTGGTATTCTTTATACAAGCGGTCTTTTTCCTTGAAGGGCACAAATCCTATGGAGTTCCATTCCTTCATCAACTCGCGGGTGCGGTCGGCAGTAGCCTCATCGGTGCCTCCCGCCTCGTCAAGCGCGGACAATTGTTTGACGATTTCTTCTTTTTTTGCCAGATTCTCCAGTTCGGCAGTGCGTTGGGAAGACGTCGCTTTGTTTTTCTGCTCGAAGAAATAGTCGCACGCCCCGATAAACCGCTTCCAGACGGCATCAGAATGTTTCTTGGCAACCGGTCCGATTGTTTTCCACTCCTTCTGCAATTTGGCCAACGTTTCTGCCGTCGCTTTCCAGTCGGTGCTGTCCTTCAGGGCTTCCGCTTTTTCGCACAACGCCTTTTTCTTCTCCAAATTGGCAGCCATCTTTTCCTTCACTTCTTTGAAGAATGCGGCTTTCCGGCGGAAAAACTCGTCGCATGCAGCACGGAAACGCTCGAAAATCTTCACGTTCATCTTCTGCGGAGCATATCCGATGGTTTTCCACTTGGCTTGCAGAGCAAGTATTTCCTGTGTTTTTTCTTCCCAGTCTGCAAAAGTGGCCAACTTGTCGTATTCCATGCCTTCCGCAATTTCGCAAATCACGGTCTTCTGGTCAAGATTCGTCTGTTCCTTTTCTTTCAATTCCTCAAAATGCTGCTGATGCCGGCGATTGACAACCGTCGACGCAGCCTTGAAACGGGCCCAAAGCCCTTCGCGCAGTTCTTTCGCCACCGGCCCGATGGAGCGGAATTCTTGATGCAGCTTCTGAAGCTGATAAAAGGCGGATATTGCATCCGGCTCGTCCGCAAGTTTCTCAGCCGCTTCGCAAAGTCGGGTTTTCTGCTCCAGGTTTTTCTTGAAGTCATATTCTCTGAACTCATGGTTGAGCTTCACCATGTCGTAGAACTTCTCCGTATATAGCTGGTAGTTTTTCCAGAGTTCGTTTACGCTTGAAGCGGGCACTTGCCCGATTTCGTTCCATTCCTGCTGAAGTTGCTTGAATTCGTTGTAAATCTTTCCCGTATCCTCAGTGGATTCGGTCATTGCCTTCATTTTTTCGAGGATATTTTGTTTTTTCAGCAGGTTGCTTTCTCTCTCCTGTTCCTGTTCTGCCGCGATGGCGCTGCGCTTTTCCTTAATCGACCTCATCACCTCTTTAAATTCCCCCTCGTCAGGATCGGGAGAAGGTGAGAAATCTTCGGCATTGCCGCCGCCTTCGATGAAAGCCTTGCGAGCCGCTTCCTGTTCAGCTTTGTGGAGCTTGTAGAATGTTTGTTTAAGCTGGTCAACTTCCTGTTTGTCAGCGTCACTCATATTTTCGTTGATTTCCTTCAGGCGTTGCACGACTTCTGCCTTCGTCTGCTTGGGTTCATACACAGCCTGGGGTTCTTCAACAGTAGGAACCGAAACTTCCGGCACGTTGGTTTCCGGAGTTTCAGTTAACGGGCGGTTAGTTTCATTTACTTCCATCGTATAAGAATTTTAAGAATTTTCTTCTTTTAAAAAATACGTAGATACAAATTAAAACAATAAAATCTGATTTTCATACATTTTTCACCGAAAAAATAGCAAACATCTGCAAGAAAGTAATTTTTTGCGTCCCATTCAAGCTCGCAGCCAATCTGTCCCCCCCGCTTTCCGGACACGCTTCCGAAAAGCAACCCGCCGCACAAAAAGCGAAACCGGAACAGAAAATAACATCTCCGCCACGTTCGTTCCAAACGCCGAGGGATTCTATCGAAAACGCGACGCCCTTTTTACAGATACTGAAAGACATTCTGCGGACATCACGTTAAAAAAGATTTATGTTTTCCTGCCCGTTTGGAATATTCAACACATTTTTATAAAATTACAGTCGCTAATATAAATATAAACCATTCATTTTTTAATAACAACAAAAAAGAAAAACAACTATGAGAACTTTAAGATTTATCGGCATGGCCTTGCTGGCCGTAGTTTTGTGCGTAAGTTTTGCTTCCTGCTCCGACGATGACGACGAACCGCAAAACCCGTCCGACTTGATCGGGACAGTTTGGACAGGAACCAGTCCGTACACGAACTATGAAATAGAAGTAAACATCAAGAACGATTCCAAGTGCATAGTCACCGTCTATGAGCCTAACAGCACAACCCTGTACGACCAACAAGAATGCTCCTACCTTTACAGTGAAACGACAGGGGTGTTCACGTGCGAATACGGCAACGACAAAATAACAGGCAAAATAGCGGGAAACACAATGGAGCTTACCGACCAATTTGGAACCTACACCCTGCAAAAACAATAAGCCACGAAAGGCAAAAATGTCAGCCTCAGAAAAAGATTCAGAGGCTGACAACGTTTTTTGCTTCCCCATTCTGGAAGAAATTGCAAGGAAAAGAAAAAAGAAACGCAAAAAGCCGCACAGAATTTGGCCGTTTCAAACAAAAGCCCTATCTTTGCACCCGCAATCAGGAAACGACTGCAAAACAGGTCTGATTCAGTAGCTCAGCAGGTAGAGCACAACACTTTTAATGTTGGGGTCCTGGGTTCGAGCCCCAGCTGGATCACCGAAAGAAAAGCCAAAAGGCGACAACAAAAAGACAAGTCCTACAAAATCAATATTTTGTGGGACTTTTTTTGTTGCCCTTTGGCGACCTTGACCGCCAAAAAGAGGGCATTGACGGACAAAAATTAGTACCCAATTCGTACCCCCGACAAGATTTTCAAAAAAGGGGTACGAATTGCAGACATTTACTTGACATCTTGGCAAAAGCCCGAAGCCATGAATTTGTTCAAAGCCAACGCTTCTGCCGGATTGAGAGTCCGCTGATTTCTTTTTGCAGATTCTCCAAAAAGCGTGAAGCGTGCGCGCCGTCCATCTGCGTGTGGTGAAACTGAAAAGACACGGTCAATGTACGCTTCCACAAACGCCGTTTGTATTTGCCCCAAATCAGGAACGGATTGTTGAACACGCCGCTGTACATGCCCACCGCCCCGTCTATCTCACATTGCGCAAGCGCAGACGTACCGATGACCATGCTGTCCGCCAAATCGTGGTTCCGGCAGCTTTCGGCAACCTGCCCCGTCAACTTCAGGTAATCGGCATTGAACTGCTGCAAATCGTCGGAAAAAGGTATGTCGCAAGAACTTACTCCGCCTTCCCGATTGGCTACAATGGTACAGACGGCCAAGTTGTCGTATTGCACCAGTTTCCGCCCTACGGGAAGCATATAGAACTCTTTGACATGGCTTGCAGCTTTCCCGATGCACCAGCACATCAGCATATTGAACTTTAATCCTGTCCGCTTGCTGATGCGGGCAAGACGGGCAACATCCATCGTCTTGAAAAAGGTGAGCATGGGCATGGGCGCATTCATCCACATCGCAAATGCGTAGGCACGGGCCGTTTCTTCGGGATTTACTTCTTTCATTCCACTTCTTTTTTTAGCAGGTTCAACATAAAACTTTCGCACTACAGATATTCTTGCCTTTACTCCAAAGCGTCAGATTGCAGACGTCAAAGATAACGCTTAAAAGTTATACATCCAACGGACACCTGCTTTTGTCCCATGCCCGAACAATTTTATTTTCTGAAAAGCCCGACCGCTTCTAAAGACGGCGGGACTTATTTATAAGACGACGGCGTTACGGAAACAGTCTGGAGGCGTTTTGCGGACAATGCGGCCTGACAAGACAAAATCGGCATGAGATATCGGCAGCGTTTCCATGAGCGTTCGTGAATATTCGTTTGCCGATTCCTGAAAAGCCTGCCGTTTCCGCACGTTTTTTTTGCATTTTTTTAAAGGGACCGACACATTGTCCGCAAAAAAATCTTACATTTGCCGAACAAACAAATCATCAATCGTATGAAACGGGCAATATGTTCCATATCATTGTCAGCCATCTTGATAGCGGCAGGAAGCTCTTTGTCGGCCCAATCGCTCAAATCGCTGATGAGGCTTCCGTTTAATGTGATAGAGAACAAATGGGAGGCAAATCGTACCGGCGACGGACAGGACTTGAACTATTACAACAACGACTATTGCGACTATTATGTGTTTCGCGAACAGGACAATTCCTACAACCTGTCTCCGGGGAAGAACACCATCATCTCGCTCAAACGGGGCGAAACCACCGATATGCCTTTCAAGAACCTTTCTTCGTATATACCTTTCCGGGGACGTTTCCCTAAAAAGTTCAACGCGGCACTGCCATACGCGCTTCCCGTGAAGAACGGGGAAAAGACAGCATGGAAGACAGACCAGCGGGAACGGTTTAAGACGCTCAACTTTTTCATGCACAAAGGAGATACGGTATATGCCACACGGGGCGGAACGGCATGTCTCACGAATAACGACAGGCAGGTGCTCGTGTATCATCCTGACCATACTTTCGCTGCCTATCTGATGTTGGAAGAGAGGTTTGTCCTTCCCGGAGAGAACGTGCAAACGGGCGAACCGATAGGGGTTGCAGGATTGAGCGGAGTGTCGGTATCTTTCTTCTTCCTTGATGAAAACAAGTTTGAGAGCGGACGGGCCACGGGGTATCCTTATTCTCATTTTGTCCCGGTGTTCCGTACAAGCGAAGGCGACTTGAAATTGGAGGAGAAGAAACTCTATAAAGCCGTGACGGACGATGCGCTTATCATGCAGGAGATGAGCAAACGCGAGCAGAAACGGTATCTGAAAGCCAAGAAGTAATTTTGTGCTGCCATGAAGGTTGTCCCGTATGTGATAGGCTTTTTGCTTTGTGCGCTTCCGATGAACGCGCAATATGTAAAGATTGATTATGCCGGCGACCCTCTTTCAGAAAAGGAACGCGGAAAGATTGAAGATTTCCTGAGATACGAAGTGGGCTTTTATGCCCGGTTCGGCCTGCCGGACACCTTAAAGATAAAGCTCACCATCTTTGACCGGCACGAGGACGGGGAAGCGTATATAGAAAGCCTCGGCTTGCCTTCTTTGCTTTCTCTGTCGCGCACGAGCGGGGCTTATATTCGCCAGAAAGGAGAAGCGGTACTGCTGGGACGCGAAAAGGGAAAAGAAAGAAGCCTTTCCGTCATCTACCATGAACTGAGCCATCATTTTACGGCGCAAGTCACGGGCAACAGGCCTCCCTCATGGCTTATGGAAGGATTGGCGGAGTATTTCGAACATTGTGAAATCAGCAAAGGAAAACTGAAGCATTCGCTCACTTCTTATGAGAAAGGGCGGATCAAAACCATGTACATGCTGGGTGAGATCAATCTGAAGGAGTTTGTCGATGCGGACAGGCGTCTGTTCATGAAGAAGCAGCGCACGGACGAGAGTTATGCTTACATCCTCGCCCATGCGGTGACAACTTTTTGGGTGGAGGATGTGCCCGAAGAGTTGCTGAAGCGACTCTTTGAAAGTTTACGCGACAAAACGGACAAATCACCTGTATCCGTGAGGATAGACCGTATTTATCCGGGAGGACTCAAGAAGTTCGAGCAGGATTTTGCGGAAACGTATTCGGGCGGTTGAGGACGGTTCAGAGAGAGTTTTCTTTGTGCTTGATTGCTTCTTCCACTCTTCGGATGTTTCGTTTCGTATAGCCGAAAGACACTATGCTTGTGCGTTTGTTCAGATCGTTTACGCTGTTCACCCAAATTCTTCCTTCATCGAAAACCACGAATATCTGTTCGCCCCATGTCGGCGCCCACATTCCGGGGTTGGTATGCGCCACGATACAGTCTTCTCCCGCATGGTCGAGTGACCATCTGTTCCTTTCGCCTACAGTTCCGATTGCGTCGAATATGTCTTCTTTGCTGAGCGTGGTTCTGATTTCCTTGAAGTAGAGCTTTCTTCTCTGGAAGAACCATGAAACGACTCCTATGGCCAGCGCAACCAACGTGATGTTGGGAAGTATTTCATTGTTTTTTCCGGATATGTATTCCCAAATATATAGAATCAGACAGGCCGTCGCGATGCTGAATGTCATCTGCGAAAGGCCGTAGTGCGTGATTGCCCAATCGGTATCTAACGGAATCCGGCGATGGCGGAGCACGAATGCCGCGAATCCCACTTTCGACTCCTTGCGGAAATGGAGCCAGAACAGGATGTAGCTGAGCACGAAGCTGCCGATGAGGGTCAGGATGACCCCGCCTTTCGTGATGCTTCTCTTTCCGGCCGCATCGGTGTGCCCGTCCGGATTCCCCTTTCCGGCATCGGCACGGAACACCAGCGCGTTTGTGTAGGGAGTTCCGCCAAACGCCAGACCGTCCACATGGCAGGTGAAATAGCCGCTATATGTCGGAAAGAATTTGTACTGATAACGGTATTCGTAGGTCTTCACCCCGTCCTTTATCTGTAAAGAAGAACTTTCGCTCAGTTTCTCCAGCACTTGCCTGTCCGCAATCATTGTCGGAGGCACTTTGTCCGGAAGTTGGTTGCATTCAAGCGTTATCTTTACCGGGAAGGGGCTGTCTTTGTCCGGAAGGAAGACCGATAGGGTGCAGTCCACAGTGTCTGCCGTAGGTCTTACGGGATAGAGGCGAGCGTTGAAATCGGCCTGTTCCGCATTGCCTTTTCCGAAGAAGTCGTCGAATATCTTCTGACTGACGGAGTCCTCCTGGGCGTATGCCGTGAGTGCGGAGAGCAGGAGAATGAGAATGAATTTCAGTGGTTTCATCTTATATCCGTTTGTTTGTCCGTCACTTGGTCTCCTCCCATTCCATTTCCAGCTTACCGTTGATGTCATAGCGTTTCCATCTTCCGATGCGGTGTCCGTTCCGGTATTCTCCAGTTTCGCGCAGCTGGTCGTTCTTTACGTAGCGTGATTCGAAAGGTCCGGTCTGGCGTCCGTTCACGTAGGTGCATATTTCCCAATAGTCATACCGGTTATCGCGTACCAGCGTGTGTTCCTTTCCGTGCAGCCTTCCGTACTGGTAGGTCGCTTCGTATACCAGTTCTCCGGTGTCCGGGTCGTATCTGCGGTAGAGGCCGTCGGGACGGTCGTTCTTCATGTAGTATTCTTTGGAGCGCGAGCCGCTTTCCCGGTCGAAGCGCACCTGCAGCCCTTCTTCGCGTCCGGCACGGTAGGTGGAAATGTATAGGGTGTCTCCGCTCTCTGCAATCTTTGTCCACACTCCGTCCTTCTGGCCGTTGGTGTAATGTCCCGTCGTGTAGGGTTGCCCGAAAGTGAACATTTGGATGAAGTCGCCGTTCAGAAGCCCTTGGTCGTTGTAGTAGGATGTTTCGTAGTATTCGTGGGTGCCTTTGATGAAGGAGTATTGTTTGCCCACCTGCACTCCGTTACGGTAGTTGTGTTCCCTTCTCAGGGTACCGTCCCATTCATAATACACTTCCTTTCCCTCCTGTTTGCCTTTCCGGTAATTCTTTTCCATCTCGACTTTTCCGTCTGTGTAGTACGTGCGGTGCGGCCCGTCCAGCTTTCCTTCGCGGTACGATTTTTCTTCCTTGATTTTTCCGCTGTCATAGAATGTCCTGAATGTTCCGTCTTTCCATCCTTCTTTGTAAGTGCCCTCACATACCAGTTTGTTGTATTCGTATTCCTCATACTTTCCGTTGTACAATCCGTTCTTGAAGTCGGCCTGTATATAGGCCGAGTGGTAGCCGTCAATAATCCGGTGGTCACCGTTCAACGGTTTTTCGGTTTTGAGGTCACGGTGGAGGATGCGTCCGTCGCCCATATTGATTGCGGTCACGCAATCGATGGGGTATTCTTTCTGTGCCAATGTCGGCGCCGCATACAGAAAGGATACCGTCAGGAAAAATAAAATGCTTGTCCGTTTCATGATATTACGTTCGTTGAAAATTTCTTTTGCAGACAAAGATAGATAAATCCGACAAAACTGAACGATTGTTCAGTGAACAAATAAGCCAAAAAAGACTAAAAAAAGCCGATAGGATTGGGAATGACTTTCCGGCATCCGAACAGTTTATTCAATCCCCGGACTTATTTTCGAAAAAGAACGACGCGTTTGACCATAAACGCCGCGACGTTTCAAAGCAAACGCCCGCCGCTTCCGACGAAACAGGAAGCATCTTTTGCTATGCCTTCAGAAGCGAATAGACATAACGGAAGTTCTCCGCCAGCTGCCCGGTGTCCAGACCGTTCAGAAACGACTGCTCGAACGAAAGCCCGTAGAACATCTGATGGAATATGGATGCGGCCTTATGCACATCCGTATCGGCCTTGATTTCACCGCTGTCCTTCGCATTCTGTATCACACTCGACCAAACATCCATATTTTGCCGAAAAAGCCCTTTTATCTTCTCCTTGACATCGGGATAATACATCCGCACTTGGGAAATAAAATGGAAATAATAGAAGTTCGGGCAGCAGTTGTTGGACTGGTCAATCCGGTTCACGTGCTCAACAACGTATTTCATGGTTCTGGCCACACCCTCAACATATTGCTCAATAAATCCGGCAAGTGTTCCGGCAGGCGAAGAAAACTTCCTCGCAGGATTGTGAAGCTGCAAGACGTATTTGTCTGCCACGGCCATAAACAAATCCAACTTGTGCGGAAAATAATAGACAATTCCTGTTTTGGTGAGTCCACACGCTTTGGCGAGCGTGTGGATGCTCGCCTTTTCATAGTTCATGACAAGAAACACGCTGAATGCCTTGTCCAACACTTCGTCCCGGTTCGTTATCATATAGTACCTGTTTATTTCGTTCCGGCACGAAGATACGGAATTAATTTGAAGAATTGTTCTGTAAAATCCGTATTTCCAGATTTCCGCTGCATACGGAAATCTGGTTTTCACTATCGCTTCTACCAGTCATAGCGTTTCCACGGACTGCTTTCGTCAGCCAGCAGTTTGTCCGCTATGCTCTTCATAGCCGGGTTGTACGCGCTTTTCCCTCCCCAGAGCGAACGGCCTATCACGTAGCTCATGGCCATGTCGTGCCAGGAAGCAAATGCTTTCCGCGTCATATCGCAGGCAATGCCGATGTATTGCCATGCCTCTTCTTCCGTGATATAGTTCATCTCACGGCATGCACGGGCGAGGAAACAGATTCTTCCGGCATCCCATCCGGTCACGCCATAGCGTTCCAGGTCTTCTTTCCCTGTTATTACTTTGCATTCCAGCAGCTCGTTGTAGGTTTCTTCCAGATTCTGGAACTGCATGACAATCTTGTCATAGTCTTCCTGCGAAGTCATGTTCTGCTGGAAGATTTCGTCCTGTGCGTCGGGGTTGTCCGACCGGAAAGCCTGACAGATGAAGGGGAAGTAATATCGGTAACCCTTCTTGCACAGGTATTCAAGTTCCTCATGCGCGGCTACGTAGTTGGTGATGCCCCACCATTCGCGTAGTATTCTGGGGAGCAGGTCTCGGATGCCTGTCTCCATCGAGTTCTGGTATGCCCCTTGCTGCGAGGCGTACATCGCGCCGACAGCGAGTTTCCTGCACTGTTCGTCGCTCAGCGTAGACTTCGGATTCCAATAGACGGTCTTGAACGACCGGCTTATTTTCCGGATGAAATAGCAGGTTTTCTTTCCTTTTTTATAGAGCCATACGCAGACGATGCAGATTGCGCCGGCCGCAAGCCAAAAATCATTGCTCATACTTTTTGCGTTAAGATTATAGTTTGATTCTATTTCCATGCAAGTTGCTTCCACGGAGACTCGTCCTTTTCCAGCAGGACAGAGACGATTTCACTTGCTGTCTCGCTGTCTTCCGGATTTCCGTGCCATACGCCGCGCCCGAAGATGAAGCTCAGTCCGTATTCATTCCACGAAGCAAAGCGTTTGTGTGCCGCATCTGATGCCGTCCGCATGATTTGCCACATTTCTTCTTCGCTGATGTAGCCGCAGAGACAAGCCCAGCGGGCCAGGTTGACCATACGGACCAAATCCCATGCCAATGCGGTTCTCGGAAGTTCCTCTTCCGTACAATATTCGTTTTCCAGCATGGTCAGCATAATCAGGCGGACGTCTTTTCCCGTTTCACCTCCGTCTTTCGTCATTTCGCCTCCGTCTTCAAGAAAACGTTCCAGCCCCTCGGAGCCGATTGACTGGAGCAGGTTGTCCGCATCCGCATGATGCCCCTCCTTCAGAAGCCATTCTGCTATGTGGAACGTGGAGTCGTGGTCGGTCACGTCCCACCAGCTTTCCAGCGTATTCCTGACCGTCTCCAGTTCGCTTTCGCAGGCGATGGTGTTTACCCGTTCTCCGTTATATACCAGAATGGGCGCGCCGAGTGCCAACAGGCGGAGCTGGTCTTCCGTGAGTTCGCTCGTTTCCATACGGTTGATTTCCCATTCGTCATCCGTCAGGTCAAACCATGAGTTAGCTTCCACTTCCTCTCCGCCCGTCATCATCTCGCGTGCGTATGCCATGTTCTGACAGAAAGCCTGCGAAAGCGTGTCCGCATCGATACCTGCGGCGGCAAGCTGTTGTGCCTGAATCTCGTCCAGATTAGGGACGGCCGCTTTCATCTGTGCCATAATCTGTTCCTGCATGGCCTGCATGTCGGGCATCTGATATCCCGGCATGTTTCCGAAGAGAGCCTGATTCTGTTCCATCACTGCCTTGATAGCGGCTTCCTGAGCTGCCTTAGCCAATTCCTCAGGACTTTGAGGCTGGTTTGTTTTTTCTGTAGACATGTCTTTTTGATTTGAATGATGTTTGTTTATCCTTTCGCCCCTGCATTCAGAAGCATTTCCACTATTTCATTGCATCCCCGCTCGGCGGCATAATGGAGTGCCGTATGCTGCATGTTGTCCGCAATGTCCACGTCCGCTCCCGATTCTGCCATCAGGTTTGCGAAGTCCGTGTTCCCTTTGCGTGCCGCGATAATCAGCGGAGTCTCTCCGTATCCGTTCTGCAAGTCCGTTTTGGCCTTGGCTTCCAGAAGGGCGGCTCCCAGAAATTTGTTTCCCGTCCATGCGGCGAAGTGTAGGGGCGTGTTCCCGTCCGGGAGGGCTTTGTTCGGGTCCGCCCCGGCTTTAATCAGCATACGGGCTATCATCAGGTTGTTGCGGATGCAGGCAATGACGAGCGGAGTCTCCCCCTGGTCGTTGCTTGCGTTCGTCATCGGGGAGGGAGAGGCCAGCAGTGTCCGCACGATTTCCCCCTGACCGTTGTAGACAGCCTGGTGGAGCAGCGTGTTTCCGCTTGCGTCTTTTGTGGGGGAAGGCATCGGTCCGTTGAGTTTCTCCACAATGTTTTTCAAGCCGTTCGCTGCGGCATAGTCAAGGGCTGTATGTCCGTCATTGTCGGTCAATGAGATGTCGGCTCCCTTTTCGATGAGGTGGATAGCCGCATCGGTCCGTTTGTTGTCAATCAGACGGACGAGCGGAGTCTTCCCGTCCTTGTCCGTAGCGTTGATGTCCGCTCCACGGTCAAGGAGCCGTTCGATGATTTCCTTGTTGCCCGTTCTTGCGGCCGCATGGAGCGGCGTTTCGGACATGTTGTTGGTTGCCGTTACGTCTGCATCCTTTTCAAGGAGCATGACTGTGATGTCCCTGTAACCTTTCTGGCAGGCATGGTGGAGCGGCGTGTTTCCTTCTGCATCCCGCTTGTTCACGTCGATACCTCCCTTTTTCAGAAATATCTGCACGATGCTTTTTTGTCCGTTCCGGCAAGCGTTGAGGAATGTAAGGCTATTGTCCATAGTATGTCTTGTTCGTTCATGAGTTTCTTAACAAGTATTTCAGCACGGTTTCGTTTCTGCATTCCGAAGCGATGTCCACAGCCGTTTTACCTTCATTATTTGCGGCTCCTGCGTCCGGTGTTCCGTAATCGGAAATCAGTTCGGTTGCGGCTTTGGCCTGTATGCCGAAAGCACTCGATGCGATGTAGTGGAGCAATGTGTTTCCCCATTTGTCCGTTGCACTGAGATGTGCCCCTTTTTCAAGAAGAAGTTCAAAAAGGTCCGCAATGCAGTCTTGATTGATTCTGTTCCCGTAGGGATAGGAGCGAGGCTGTTGCGGAAGTTTAGGGATATACCCGTCCCAGAATTTGGCTCCGTACAGGTTCATGGCAGGTGTCTGTCCCTGATTGTTTGAGGCATTCACATCCGCCCCGTTCTCTAAAAGGAATCTGACGGCGGCGTATCCCAGTTCGTGTCCGGCATATCGGCAGGCGAATGACAGGGCCGTGTTCCCCTCCCGGTCTGCGGATGCTTCCGTCTGCCATCCGCATCGGAGCATCTGTTTGAGCAGGGAAGTGGCTTTCGTCTCATCGATAGTAAAGTTCGTGGCTTTGACCCAGGAGGAGAAAGCCGTGTATTCATCCGAGAACACGAAGTTCGGGTCGGCTCCGGCCATAAGCAGCATTTCTGCGGCTTCCGTCTTCATACTTATAAGCGCGCAGGCCAATGGAGACTTGCCGGCCCAGGTGTATGAGATGTCCTTTTCATGTTCGCACACCGTCTGCAAGTCCGTGCCCATACGCAGGAGGGCATCCACTGCATCCATATTGTTGTAGTGAAGTGCATAGAAGATGTCCATCCCTCCGGCGAGGGCCTGCAGTTCGTCGTCCGCATCATTCCCGGCGAGCAGGGCACCGATTCGTCCGGCTCCGTACTCCATCGCGAAGTCGAGTGCCGTCTTTCTGTCTTTACTCTTCTCTTCCGGGTCGAACTGTCCGCTTCCCAGAAGGCGTTTTGCCGTTTCGTAGGCATTCTTTTCGTCTTTCGCAGCCACCTTACAGAGCGCATGCAGTGCGTTCTCCCCGTTGTTGTCCGTCGAATCGAGTCCAGCTCCGGAGTCAAGGATGGCTTTTACCATGCAGAAATGCCGGTTCTGTATCGCTCTGATGAGGGCGGTGGAGCATCTTCCGGAACGGGGCACTTTCGCCCCGTTTCCGATGAGTGCTTCCGCTATCCTCCCGATTGATTCTTCATTGTATGAGTCGGGCGGGAGGTTCGCGAGCTGCCATAGCGGTGTGTTGCCTTCACGGTCTTTCGCCTGCACGTCCGCACCCCGTCCGAGCAGGATGCGTACGGCGGTTTCGTCTGTATGTGTGCAGGCCAAATGCAGCGGAGTGTGTCCCCGGTAGTTCCTGTCGTTCAGGTCCACATTGAGACATGCTTCGTAAATCCTTTCCGGGGGAGTGTCCCGTTGACTGTACAGGTCGTCCAGTTCATTGCATGAGATCATAGTTCGTCGGATTTTCGTTTCATCGTGTCACTCCGGAATTACGATATGTTTTCCTTCCGGGTCGATTTCGTATGTTTTCGACAGGGAGGTATCTTCCTTATAGTTGACGGTGATTGTGCTTTTGCCTTTCTCTATGTTGAAACTGGATATGAACGCCTTGTCCTTGTAGCCGGACGCTTCGATGGCTTCCTTGCAGTAGGTCGGAAGGTTGTCGAGGTAGACGCGTATGTCATCATAAGTGAAGAGCATTTCCTTGAATCCGTCGTAGGTGTCTATTACGTCATTGTCGAGACGGGTGGACACGACGAGTTCGTTCGCTTCTTTCATGTTGCGTCTTCCGTTCATGTCGGTCCATGTGTATTCCATCATTTTGTTCTTGTCCTCCGGAGAGACGATTTGGATATAGGCAGATGCCAGATTGTCGTTCGGGCGGTAGAGGAAGTACGTGTTTATTTCGGCAAACTCCACTTGGGTGGAATCCGTTCCAGCCATATCCATGAGTTCGCAGACTTTCGCTTTCAGCTCTCCTGCGTTCTGTCCCATGAGGGCTTCAGGAAGGGGACCTGGATTAAGAAAGTTGCATGATGACATTGCGAGGGAAACGATTGCAAGCGCTGTGGCTTTTGTAAGGTGTCTTGTTTTCATGATTGTATGAATTTTTAGTGAAATGTCAGTATGCCGTTATCCGAACAGTTCTCTGAACTCATCGAACTTGTCAGCGGAGTCGAAGTATTTGATTTCGAATATCACCCGTTTGTCGGGAAGCTGTACGACAAACTGGTTGTCCTCGTCCCTGTCCTTTATCCATTCGATGTCTGAAATCAGGAACGATTCGTATTCGATTTTCTTCTTGGTTACGGTCGGGTAAGTGATCCGTGTCCCGTTTACGGTGATTCTCCCTCCCTGCTTCGCAAGTATATTCGCCTTTCGGATGTCGGACCATACCATTGCCAGCAGCAGGATTCCCCCGATAATCAAGATGGTGGAAAATACGCCGGGGGAGAGGATTTCCGCACGGCGGATGCGCAGGCCGAAGGGATGGATGAGGGGCACGACTATCATGCCGATGCCGAACGCAAGGCTGACCCATTGGTTGCTCAGCGCACTTTTCGGGGTGTAGTTGAATGTCTTCTGTACGCTCTCGAATTTTTTTTGTTCCATAGCAGATGTTTTTTGTTGTTTGATGTGTTTTTGAAAATCGGTTTTTCCGTTTCTCTGTGCGCAAAGGTAAAACAACTTGATTAAAATTGAACGATTGTTCAAAAACAAAAGGGTTAAAAAATAAAAAACGGCTGTATATGCCACTGCCTCCTTTTGCTTCCGGATGCCTTTTCAGCATCCTTCGCTTCTTAGTTTCGCCATTTTGCCTTTGTCCGCTCCGCAAAAGCCGGACAACAAGGAATGCAGTGCAAAAGGACAGCAGAGCTTCAACGATTTGTTCCGGAAGAGAAAACGCTGAAAACCTTTGCTTCGTCAAGGTGAAGAACGCCCGGCTTTAAGGGATGACGCGCCGGAGTTTTATAGAAAGGCCGTGGAACTTGCCGGCAAGGACGGGCGCAGGCCGGCTATTTTCCGAGAACGGGCCGGAACATCAAAAAAGGGGCTGCCGCAAAAACCACATTCATTTTGCGACAGCCCCTTCTCGTCAAAAAAAACGCCTTACAATCTTTCCGATACCGCCTGCCAATCCACAATATCCCATATCTTCTTCACATAGTCGGCGCGCCGGTTGCGATAGTCGATGTAATAGGCATGTTCCCATACATCCACGCAAAGCAAAGGCTTGCAGTTGCGGCGAATCGGATTGCCGGCATTGCTCTCTTGGGTAATCTGCAATTTTCCTTCGGCATTGAGAGAAAGCCAGGCCCATCCGGAACCGAAAAGTGTAATGGCAGCCTCTTCCATTTTCTGTTTCAAGTTGTCCAGACTGCCGAAATCGCGGCGTATCAGTGCATCCAGCCGCGCGTCGGGCATACTTCCTTGCCCCGGTGCAGTGAATTGAAGGAAATACAGCACATGGTTGAGCACTTGGCCTGCATTGTTGAAAACGCCGCCGTCGGGGGCCGTCTTCACAATATCTTCAACATCTTTTTGCGCATACGCCGTGCCCTTGGTCAGATTGTCCAAATTGGTTACATACGTTTGCAGGTGTTTCCCAAAATGAAATTCAAGGGTTTCCGCGCTGATTACGGGCTCCAATCCATTCTTCGGATAAGGAAGCCGGGGCATTTCGTTTTTCATAATGCAATGTTTTAAAAGGTTCTTGCACCTCTTTCCGTTGCGGGAAGCTATGCACTGCGAATATACGCAAAATCAAGGAGAAAAGCAAAGATTATGCCGCCATTGTTTCCTCAGCCGGAACATTCGCTTAGAAACAGCTGTCCGCTATCTCCTGCATGTCATTGATGAGCTTGCACGTATGATACCCGTCGGCCACGGCATGGCTGACAAAAACAGAAACGGGTATCTGCATCCGCCTGTCCGCTTCAAAATATTTCCCGAACTTGATGAGGGGAAAAAGGAGCTTGCTTTCCGTGTAGGTGTCTTGCGCAAAGGCGGTGTAGCTCAGCCACGGCAAGCACGATACGGGACAGAAATTGGCAGGCTGTCCGGGACGTGCCTTGATGACGCCCGTCACATTCCGATACCGCTCCATGTCTGCCACTATTGTCTGATAAAAAGTATCGAGGTCTTCACTGTATTCGCTCCAGATGTCGGTGAAGGTTTTGCTCTCCGGATGGAAAAGCGTATAGCTGGGCACGACTTCATCCCAATAGCCCAACTGCCCCTTCTCATTGAAGCTCATCCGAAACTCCTTGTTCTGATTGACAGACTTCATGATGACATAAAGCATGACCGGAAAGAAACGAAGGCCTCTTTCTTTCTGCCCTGCTATCAGACGGGTGACATCTATATTGGCGTTCAGATTGTATTTGCACTTGATTTGGTTATAGTAGTAGTCGAAATAAACGTTCCGCTCCCAAGTTGACTTGTCGATGACGTGAAAATGGCTGTTCATATTCTTCCTCTTTTATCGATTGCGAAAGTAGAAAAAATCAAGGAGCGAAGCAAGAATCAGAACGATTGTCCGGCTTTTTGCGGTTGCCGCTCGAATCCAGACCGATTTCACGCACGACATTGCACCGAACTGCGGCGGCGCATCGAATGAAACCCGCGCGCCCGCTGACAGAAACGCGGGCGCATTCAAAACATTGCCAAACGTTTCATAATGAAAATATTTGAAGCGCGGCAAACAAATGTAGACACAAAATTTTCATTTCACAAACGGAAGTCGTTATCTTTGCCTTCAAGAAAAAGAAAACACATGAAACAGTTCGTATTCCTTCTCTGCCTCCTGCTGGCCCATGCCGCACAAGCGCAGACCTCCGATGCAGCGTTCCGCCAATGGCAGGACAACAAGTTTTCGATGTTCGTCCATTTCGGGCTTTATTCGGAATTAGGCGGCGTGTGGAAGGGGCGCCCCGTCACGGAGGGATACAGCGAACAGATTATGGCCTTCGCTCCTGTGCCGAAAAGCGAATACGAGGCGTTGGCGACACACTTCAACCCCGCACACTTCAACGCCGACTCCATCGCGGCCCTTGCCAAACGTGCCGGGATGCGTTCCGTCATCCTCACGGGCAAGCACCACGACGGGTTCTGCCTGTTCCGCACAAAGACCACCGGATACAACTTGCATGACGCATCGCCCTGCAAACGGGACTTGGTGAAGGAAACGGCCGAAGCGTGCAAACGTGCAGGCCTGAACTTCGGACTCTATTTCTCGCTCATCGATTGGCATTATCCGTATGCCTCGCCCATGTCGTCCCACAACGCGGATTTCATCACTCCGGAACATCACGAATACACCAAAGCGCAACTGAAAGAATTGCTCGCCAACTACGGCCCCGTTTCGGAACTCTGGTTCGACATGGGTTCGAACACGCCGGAACAAAGCAAAGAACTCTACGAATTAGTGCATCGGCTCCAGCCTTCGTGTATGGTGAGCGGAAGGCTCGGAAACGACCGATACGACTTCTGCGTGATGGAAGACAACCGATATCCGGACGCCACCCTCCAGACTCCGTGGCAGACATGCGCCTCGATGTTCGACGAAACATGGGGATACCGCTCCTGGCAGGAACGGAAAGACGCAGACGGAAAAGCGAAAGAAAAGATACGCGCGCTCATCAACGTAGCTTCCCACGGAGGGAACTACCTGCTGAACATCGGCCCCAACGGGCAAGGAAATGTGGTGCCTTTCGAACGGGAGGTGCTGGAAAACATCGGAAAATGGCTCGGACGCTACGGCTATGCAATCTACGGAAGCAAGCCCTCCCCCTTCAACGAAGACTTCAATTGGGGAACCGCCACACGCAACGGGAAACAGCTCTACCTGTTCCTGTCGGGCAGCTATCCGAAAGACGGGAAAATCACCCTCCACATGCCGGGATATACATTGGAAAAGGGAGACGGAAAGATGGCCGCCTATCTGCAATACGGAGACGAGATTGTGCTTACCGTACCGGCATCCGCCTATAAGGACAGTCTGATTCATGTGCTTACTCTTGATTTCGACAAGGAAATCATGCCGCTCCCCGCAAAAGAAACAAGAAGCGCCGTACTGTCCGCGCACAACGCAACTCCTTTATGCAGTTACTCCGGGATTGATTATTATACCAACTACAAGAGCACCGTCGGCTACGTCTGGAATTTCAACCAGATTCTGCTGAAACAGCTCGATTTGATATACACCTTACAAGAAGCCGGAAGAAGCGTTGACCTGACTATCGATGACACGACTTACAACCTGACGCTCGATGAAGGGAAACCGCAGAAAATGACTCCCCTCCCCGGAACAGAATGGGGAGAACTCTACCTGTACGGACCGGAAAAAGGCTCGTTCAACGATTCTCCGAAAGAAAAGAAAGAATGGAAAAAGGTTGCAGAAAGAAACGGAACGATAGCCTGCAAACCTTTCGAGTCGTATTGGCTGATGCAGGAAGTCGAGTCTCCGCGTGCCCAACGAATCATGGTAGAAATAGGGGCCGGAAACGGAGTTGAAGTTTGCGTGAACGGAAAATCCGTCATGAAGCATCTGAATCCGTATCGCTGCACGTTCCGGAAAGAGCAAGTGATTCTTCCATTGAAGAAAGGGAGCAACCGGATAACAATCCGCCTTTACAACCGCTTCGAAGACCGGCTGCAATACCTTTTCCGCCCGGCCGAGACACCCGTCATCTACAGGAAAGAAGTCACCCTCCCGGAAATGCTGAACGGAAAGTCGCACACCGTAACCATCCGTCCGCACAATCCGGTATCCCCTCATGCCGATGCGGAACTTTCGAACCTGCGCATCCGGCTGAGAAGAATCGCGATGTGAGCTTTAACTCAATAAACAGCTTCCGCAATCTTCCGCACACTCTCTGACGCAAGGAGCGTATAGAAATGAAGTCCCGGCACGCCGTGGCGAATCAGGTCCTTGCACTGCTCGATGCCCCACTCCACACCTACGGCCTTCACTTCGTCGTCCGTCTTGCACGTGCGGAGTTCCTCGGCCAGCGGCTCCGGAATATCTGTGCGGAACACGCGCGGAAGCACCGTAAGCTGGCTTTTCAGCACCACCGGCTTGATGCCCGGAATAATCGGCACGCTGATGCCTTCTTTGCGGCAACGCTCTACAAACGAATAATATTTCTCGTTGTCGAAAAACATCTGCGTCACCACATAGTCGGCTCCGTTGCGCACTTTTTCTTTCAGATAGAAGATGTCCGACTCCATGTTGGGAGCTTCCTCGTGCTTCTCCGGATAGCAGGCCATCCCGTAGGAGAAAGGAGTTTCGATGCCCTCAATCTTCGACCCGTCGAGCGCGATGCCCTGATTGAACAGGTTCACCTGTTGCTGAAGGTCGGTGGCATGTTCGTGATACAAGTCTTTGTCTTTGGCCGGAATGTCCAGCGACTTTGCGTCTCCGCGCAGAAGCAACAAGTTGGAAATGCCCAAGAAGTTCAAATCGAGCAGCGCATACTCCGTCTCTTCCTTGGTGAATCCTTTGCAGATGATGTGCGGCACCGCCTGAATGCCATACTTGTTCTGGATGGCCGCAGCCACCGCCACCGTACCCGGACGCTTGCGCACCGTAGCTTTCTTCAGGTTGCCGTCGGGTTGGGGCACGTAGACAATCTCGCTGTGATGCGAAGTGATGTTGATGTATTTCGGTTCAAACTCTTTCAGCTTGTCGATTACGTTATATACTTTCTGGATGCTGTTGCCCTTCAACGGAGGCAATATCTCGAACGAGAAGACTGGTCTCCCGTCACGCTTGTTTTCATCTATAAAATCACGGACTTTCATAACTGTATTTCATATTTTCAAGCACAAAGGTAACGAATCCTTAAAGAAACGGACAAATATTATCCGTTTTTTTAAGGATTCAATCTTTTTTCTTCAGCTTTCTTCCGACAATCCTTGCTCTAACCGCAATCGTTACCCAACCTGTCGGCAAAAACCATCCGACTTGACCGCACACCTCCGAACGCTTGGGCGCACAAAACCGCCACGACATGCCGTCAAACTCCGAGGGCTTCCGTCGGCTATTCCAGCCCGTCTACATCCAGCGCTTCGCTTTTCCGGTAGCCGGAGCTGGTGAGGACGGCTATCAGCTGCAAGTCTTCGTCCACAATGCGCACCTCGATGAAAGGGATGCGCGCGTGGTTGAACACCTCGTTCGCTTCGGCGTAGATGTAGCCCTTGCGGGCGGGGCGAAGAAACGTTATGTGCGCGTTGAGCGAAAGCGTGAGCCGTTCACGGCTATTGGCTACCGCCGCAAAAGCAAGGTCGGCCAGAGTGAACAAGGCGCCGCCCTGACACACTCCACCGGCATTCAGATGATTGTCCGTCACCTCCATCCGGGCCTTGGCATATCCCGGACTGATTTCAAGCAGTTCCGCTCCGGCACAGGCCGCGAAACGGTCGTGCGAGAGCATTTCTTTCAGTGTTCCCATAGCAGTTTTAATGTATTGTAACCATCGTGGCTCCGAAACCGTATTCGCGGAACGAAGCGTCCTGACTGGTATAAGTCTTGTATTTGCGTTTCAACTCGTCGAGGATGGCGCGGCGCAACACCCCGTCGCCCTTTCCGTGGATAAACACGATGCGCTGTCCTTTCTTGTTCCTGAACTCATCGAGTGTCTTGCGGAACACATCGAGCTGATAGTTCAGCATCTCCGAATTGCTCATCCCGGTCGTATCGTCCAGCAGTTCATGGATATGCAGGTCAATCTCCACAATATCGTTCTTCACCTTGTGCTGCTTTTTCTGCGGACGGACAGGCTCCGCCTCCGGCTTCTGCAGCAAGGCCGTCTTGATGTCGTCGGCAGAGACGTACACCTGCTTCACCGTCTCGTCGTCCTTCACCACATCATAAATCAGCGCAGGCTCCGCGAAGAAGTCGGACGGCTGGAACGTGTGCAGCTTGTAGAACTTCACGGTATCGATGCGGAACTCCTGACACACGGCCGGCTTCAACAGGAAGGTACGGTCGTCCTTATAGGCGAGAATCTGCACGGCCACATGCTCCAGCGCGTTCAGTTCCGATTTGTCGAACTCCTCGATATGCTGCTTCATGTTGGGCTTCACGGTGCCCCGGCTCCGCAATGTCCAGCTTTTCCCTTCGGCCGACAGATAAAGATAATCGATAAAATAATTGCTGTCGTTGACGAGGTACGCATCAAACGCCGTAGACGAAATGGACTTCACGTCCTGCGGCACGAAAGCCAGAAACACGTTGAGCACATCGTTTCCACGGATTTCCGGCGCGCGGTAGGCAACGGGGCGTTCGTCTTCCTTTTCTTCTTCCGGCTCCGGAGCAGAGGGTTTCGGAGCGGCTTGCTTCGGAATATTGTACTCGTCGGTCTGCACCACCACGCACTCCTTCACTAACATCGGAATCTCGAACCCGTCTTCGTCGGCCACCAACGCCACGTCCTTGCCTCTAAATCCCGTTACGACACCGCCTCCCACTTCGCTCAGGAAGCGCACTTTATCTCCTATCTTCATATTGTTCCGTTTTTTGATTCCGACAAATGTACGCACTTTCGGGATAAAAGCCAACGAAGGACGGCGGAAAAAATCCGAAACGCCGCCGCGTTCGTATTCTTTCGCGGCAGCGTTTCAAGCCTTTCCCCGCCCGCTTTTCGGAAAGGGCGAAGCCGACACGGAGTTTAAAAGCCCAACTCCCCGACCGCCTCTATCAGCCGGAGGAAGTCGGCCGGGAACACGTCGCCGATATTTCCGATACGGAACGTGTCCGCTTGGGATATTTTCCCCGGATAAATGACGAACCCCTTCGCCTTCAACGCATAATAGAAGGACTTGAAATCGAAGTCCGCATTCGGATAATAGAAGGAGGTGATGACCGGAGACTGCTCATTGTCGGGAAGCAAAGTCTTGAAACCCAGCGAACGCATCCCCTCGACCAGCACACTGTGGTTCTCGCAATAGCGGGCATGACGGGCCTTCACCCCTCCCTCAACCTGCAGTTCCTTCAACGCCTGCATGAAAGCGCGCACCACGTGGGTAGGCGAAGTGAAACGCCATTTCCCATGTCCTTTCTCCATCGTCTCCCACTGGTCATAGAGGTCGAGCGACAAGGAGCGGGCCACTCCCCTGCATTGCTCCAGCGACGAACGGCGGGCAATGACGAACCCGAATCCTGGAACGCCCTGGATGCACTTGTTTGCGCTGCTTATCAGGAAATCGATTCCCAAAGCCGCCATATCAACAGGTACGCCCCCGAAGCTGCTCATGGCATCCACAATCAGCGCTTTCCCGTGCGCCTTGACCGTTTTCGCGATTTCTTCCAGCGGATTCAGCACGCCCGTGGTCGTTTCGCAATGCACCACCGACACATGAGTCACTTCCGGATGCGCGCCCAGATATTCGTCAATCCTTTTCGGGTCAACCGCTTGCGTCTCGTCAAACGACATCACATGGCAATTCAAACGGTAATAGCCGGCAATCTCTCCCATACGCTTCCCGTATGCGCCGTTGGCCGCCACAAGCAAATGGTCTTCAGGACGCACCGCCGAGCCCAAGGCAGCCTCCACGCAAAACGTCCCGCTCCCCTGCATCAGCACGGCGGTATATTCATCCGGGCGGCTGCTCGCCAATTCCACTAACTGCTTGCGGATAACCTCCACAATGCCGAGATTATAGTCTTCGTCCCATGTACACCAGTCGCTCATCATGGCTTCCTTTACGGTCTCGCTTGTGGTCAAAGGACCGGGAGTCAACAATAAATAAGGTCTCATAATCTTTCTGCTTTTTACACGTTTTCATTCATTCTTTTCTCAATGCTCTCAATCAGTGCCGGGAGTTCCTCTATGGAATCCACCACATAGTGCGCCCCGGCCGTATACATGCGGTATCTCACGTCCAGCATCCGCCTTTTCAGTTCGTCGGCAGGCAGGGCATTCACTTCATCTTCTGTCAGGCCAAGCTCGTTGCTTCCCAACACGACGCCTGCGCTCCACACACCTGCGTTCACTCCTTCCCTGATGTCAGAAATCGTATCTCCGTATTTCAGAACGGAAAAACGGGAAGGGACGGCGAGGTCACACATGTTCTTGTAAATCATATAAGGATAAGGGCGGCCCGCCGGAAGTCCGTCGGAAGTGACGCAATTGTCCACCCGGTAACCCTGTTCGGCTGCGGCGGGAATCACGATGTCCATCATCTCCTTCGTATATCCGGTAGTCGAACCGATGAGGATTCCCCTCCCGCGCAACAAGTCGATGGTCTCCACCACTTTCGAGATAGGCCCCGAATAGCTGCGCAAAGAAGCGAACAGCAGACGCTGGAACTCGGCGTAGCAAGCCTGAATGTCGTTCTCGTTATAGTCGCGCCCGTATTTCTTGCGGAAAGCGTCCTTCACACGTTCAATCCGGAACAAAGCCCGGATTTCCTCAATCTTGGTCAAGCCCATGTGGGCGCGCGTCTCGGCAGCAGTCACCTCAAGCCCCAACGACTTGAAGCCCTCAATAAAAGCGGACACGGGCGCAAAGCAACCATAGTCTACGGCGGTACCTGCCCAGTCCAGAATCACACATTCAATTCTTTTCATATCGCATTTGTCATTAAATAATTGTTTTTCGTCTTCTCTACATCTTCTCCGGCCTCTGCCGCTTCGCCCAAAGCGAAAGCATCCGGATTTTTTCGGAACCGCTTGTCGGCATGTATCATATAAACCAGCGACCCGACAAAGGCCAGACAACAAGCGACGCCGATATAGACGCTCATCTGATTGTAAAACAATGCCCAATCGACATGGGAGGCACAGGCTTCCTTAAACACCAGCAAGGCCAGCGTGCCCATATATCCCACAAAATCAATGGTAATGATGAAGAAACCCACGTTTCCGCGTATCTTGAAACAGGCGATGAACCGCTCGAAGAAAATAGTCTGGAAGCTCAAATAGGCCATGTCGAGACAAAGGCTCTGAAGAAAGAGCCAGACGTTGACGGGCAACTGCATCCGCTCGAAATTGGCGGCCACAAACGCCAGCGTGCCCATACCCGCTATCGAAAGGACAAGCAGCACACAGAGCACTTTCAGGTGGTTGTAGGTGGTGGCGAGCAAGGCGAAAACGGCCAGCAACACCAAAGTGGCAATCGAATCAATCTGCGCAAAAGCCCACGAAGATACTGTGCTTACATCGATGATGCACACAATGAAATCTTCTTTCACGTCGCGCTGCACGGTCAGGAGCAAGTTGGCAGCAAACAACATCAGCAATACCGGCATGAACTTCCGAAAAAGCACCCAACGCTGGCGGCCGTCCAACGTGACACGCACCGAACGCGAAGCGATGTCCGCTTCGGTAGGTTTGGGGAACTTCGTCATGGTCCATCCTAATACGCACAGGAGAGGAAAGGCAAACGCACCTATCAAGGCCGGCATCCAAAACTCGCTCACGTGAAGGCTGTTGACGGCATACAGCCCCATCGACTTGGCCACGCCCGAACTCAGCGCCATGCTTACGCCCATGATGCTTGCCAGAATATCGGTGGTGCGCCGCCCTTCGAGGAA
This sequence comes from uncultured Phocaeicola sp., assembly GCA_944320135.1. GTDB lineage: Bacteria > Bacteroidota > Bacteroidia > Bacteroidales > Bacteroidaceae > Phocaeicola. Next base: position 24,666 of record CALUGI010000003.1, read on the forward strand.
ACTGAAAATCACTCCCCACATGCACCCCAACGACAGGCCGTTGAAGAACAGCGCCGCAATGTTATAAGGCGCAGGAAACAATCCGAAAACGAGCAGCGAAATTTCTGAAAGCGCGGCCGAGTTTATGACAAACTTCAGGCGGCTTTCCGGCTTCAGTTCCGAGATATATTTGATTCCCATAAGTTTGGCCGTCACATAACCGAGCAACTGAACGACACTGACCGCAATCTTATAGTCCATGCCCGCCACCTGCATCCCCTCAAACTCGGCAGCCGTAAAGGGCTTGCGAAGCGCATAAACCAGCGAATAAGACAGCAAAGCCGTTCCGCCTGCCCAGAGCACGAACAACCAATCGGGCATATATTTCTGATTTCCGCCATGCAACGATGATTCCATATACGTTTTATTTGTTTTCGGCGCAAATGTAGAAAGCGGGGACGAAGGGAAAAATGAATAAACCATGAATCATAATCCTGCAACAATTCAGAAACATTCATGAAACGGAACTCTCACACGAACGAAACGGGAACGACATGCCTTTGAAACCGGATTGTAACATTGCAGGAAAACCGCATTCCGAAATTATTCGTACCTTTACGCAGTGAAACGGGAACCGCAAAAACGAAAAAGAATATGGACGAACTGAAAGGAATATACGAACGTATCTGTTTCCTCCGGCAAAAAGGAGTCAAAATGAAAGAAATAGCCGAAAAGTCCGGCTTCTCCCCCAGCGTACTGTCGGCCATCTATTCCACCGTATTGCCCGCCTATTTCAAGGAACTCCAAAAAGGATGCGAAGAAAACGAAGCGCTCGACAAGGCATTGGTGTGGGTGAACAACGTTTCGAAGAAGAAGCTGCTCGGATCGCTTTCCGTTCTCAAAAATGTCCTGTTCACGATGAACGCCGTCCCTCAAAAGCAAAAAGAGACATCGGCAAACCCGTTTCTTGACGCGTTGGACTGCAACATGAAAGAAAGCGTGAACCAGATAACCAACTACAGCGGGATTTATCTGAGCTACAGCGTATCGTCGAGCAGCAAAGCCATGAAAATCGAGCCATACCTCATCGCACCCTCCGAAAACGGGAATTATGTAGAAGTCGGGCACCAGAACGTATACGGAACCACGCACTGGGGCGCAGCCATGATGAACGGGCAAAACCACCTTTACCTGACGTTCAACGAAAGCCAGCCGCCCCAGCTGACCTTGTTCTACATCTGTCTGAAAATTCCCATGTACGACCGCCCTCCTTTCTTGCGGGGCATCTACACATGCTGTGACTACAATTATAATCCGATAGCTCGAAGAATCTTGTTCGTGAAAGCCACGGACAGCGTGAGCCGAGAAGAATTCCTGAAACTGAAAGGAATCCTGAAAAGCCGCGAATCGCTCGACGAAAAGGAGATACGATATTATGACTATACGTGCAGGCCGGAAGATGTCATCCGGACGTGCAACATTCCTTCACCTCAAATGACGGACAATGACCTCGAAACGGAAAAGAAATTCCTCGGCTTCTGATTTTCATTTTCCGCAAATGACGTGATAATTCCATCGAAATGCGTACCTTTGCCGACACATTTTACGATTGCCAACATGATGGAAGATACCAAACATATCAGGATAAACGATTTCAACTATCCCCTGCCCGACGAACGCATCGCCAAATTCCCGCTCCCCGTCCGCGACCAGTCGAAACTCTTGGTGTACCGTCACGGAAAAGTGAGCGAAGACCGCTTCACTTCCCTCCCCGACTACATAGAACGCGGAGAACTGATGGTTTTCAACAATACGAAAGTGATACAGGCACGGCTGCATTTCCGGAAGGAAACAGGCGCGCTAATCGAAGTGTTCTGCCTTGAACCTGTCCGGCCTCACGACTACGCGCTGAACTTCCAACAAACACGCCATTCGGCATGGCTGTGCATGATAGGCAACTTGAAGAAATGGAAAGAAGGGCCCCTGCGCCGAGAGATGACGGTGAAAGGAAAACCGCTCACGCTTACCGCCGAACGCGGAGCCTGCTGCGGCACCAGCCATTGGGTGGACTTCACGTGGGAGAATCGGGAAGTGACTTTTGCCGATATTCTGGAAGCGTTCGGCGAACTGCCTATCCCACCCTACTTGAACCGTGAGACACAGGAAAGCGACAAGGAAACGTATCAGACCGTATATTCCAAAGTAAAAGGGTCGGTAGCCGCTCCTACCGCAGGGCTGCACTTTACGGAACGAGTGCTTCACGATCTGAAAGAGAAGGGAGTTGACATGGAGGAAGTGACACTCCACGTAGGAGCGGGCACTTTCAAACCTGTGAAAAGCGAAACGATAGAAGGACATGAAATGCACACTGAGTATATCTCAGTCAGCCGACGTACCATTGAAAATCTGATTGCCCACCAAGGGCAGGCAGTGGCGGTGGGCACCACTTCCGTGCGCACGATAGAAAGCCTTTACTATATAGGAGCCGCTATCAGCCGGAATCCGGATGCCACCGAGGAAGAACTGCACGTGAGCCAATGGCAGCCATACGAAACAAATCCGCAACTGACTGCAACCGAATCGCTCCAACAAATATTGGACTACATGGACCGGCACGGTCTGGAAGCGTTGCATACAAGCACGCAAATCATCATCGCTCCGGGATACGACTACAAGATTGTAAAGAAAATGGTAACCAACTTCCACCAGCCTCAAAGCACGCTGCTGCTGCTCGTATCGGCATTTGTGAAAGGCGACTGGAAAAGAATCTATGAATATGCGCTGGCAAACGGCTTCCGCTTCCTGAGTTACGGAGACTCTTCCCTGTTGATTCCGTAAAAAGAGACGGCAAAAGACAAGAAACAAAAAAGCAGCCTTTTTGAGGAAGGCTGCTTTTTTGTTGGGCTACTCGGACTCGAACCAAGAAAAACAGGACCAGAATCTGTTGTGTTACCATTACACCATAGCCCAATCAAAAGGCGATACCCTCTCCGTGAGGGCGCATCGCTGCAAAAAAACATTATGTTGGGCTACTCGGACTCGAACCAAGAAAAACAGGACCAGAATCTGTTGTGTTACCATTACACCATAGCCCAATCAAAAGGCGATACCCTCTCCGTGAGGGCGCATCGCTGCAAAAAAACATTATGTTGGGCTACTCGGACTCGAACCAAGAAAAACAGGACCAGAATCTGTTGTGTTACCATTACACCATAGCCCAAAATAACTAAAGAACTCTTGCCATCGTTTTTCGATTGACGGTGCAAAGGTACAACATTTTTGGAACATACAAATTTTTTCAAGACATTTTTCTGCACAGACGCATCTTATGCGGCAATTTTTATGCGGCAAAAAAGGCCTCGACGTCAAACGAAACAAATACCGACAAACGCTTTCAGACAAAACGCCGCGCCGTTCCGATTGGAAAGGCGCGGCGTTTCGATACAAATGTTCGGGCGTTTACACCAAAAAGCCCAGCAAAACTCCGGCCGCTACCGCCGACCCGATTACGCCGGCCACGTTCGGCCCCATTGCGTGCATCAGCAGATAGTTTGTCGGGTCGTATTCGGCGCCCACAACCTGAGAAATGCGGGCAGAATCCGGAACGGCGGACACGCCTGCATTCCCGATAAGCGGATTGATTTTGTCTCCTTTTTTCAACATCAGGTTGAATATCTTCACGAAGCATACGCCGGAAGCGGTGGCGATAACGAACGACAATGCCCCCAGACCGAATATCTTCAGAGAATCGACGGTGAGAAATTCGGAAGCCTGCGTAGACGCACCTACAGTCAGCCCCAGCAGCATGGTGATGGTGTCAATCAGCGGTCCGCGAGCCGTTTCAGCCAAACGGCGGGTCACGCCGCTTTCTTTCAACAGGTTACCGAAAAACAGCATACCCAGCAACGGCAGTCCGGAAGGCACGAGGAAGCATGTCAGAAGCAAGCCCACAATCGGGAACATCACTTTCTCCGTGTGAGAAACCGCGCGCGGAGTCTTCATGCGAATCAGCCGCTCCTTTTTCGTGGTGAGCAGACGCATGATAGGAGGCTGGATAACCGGCACCAATGCCATATACGAATAAGCAGACACAGCAATCGCTCCCATCAGGTTAGGTGCAAGTTTGGACGAAAGGAATATGGCGGTCGGGCCGTCCGCTCCTCCGATAATGCCGATAGAAGCAGCCTGCATCGGGTCGAATCCCCACAACAGGGCCAGGATATATGCACCGAATATGCCGAATTGGGCGGCTGCGCCAATCAGCATCAGCTTGGGGTTGGATATAAGGGCCGAGAAGTCGGTCATGGCGCCGATGCCGAGGAAAATCAGCGGCGGATACCATCCGGACGTCACCCCCTGATACAGGATGTTCAATACGGAACCCTCTTCGTAAATACCTACCTGCAAGCCGGCATCCATATTGAAAGGAATGTTGCCGACCAGAATGCCGAATCCGATCGGAATCAGCAGCATCGGCTCGAATTCTTTCGAAACGGCCAGATAAATGAAGAATATACCGATAAAAATCATCACCACGTGTCCTACTGTGGCATTGTAGAAACCGGTATATGTCCAGAAATCGGCCAGATTGTTTTGCAAGAAACTAACGAAATCTCCCATAGTCACTCGATGATTATAAGGTCAGTACCTTCAAGAATAGACTCTCCCTTGCTCACTTTTATGGCGGTCACTTTTCCGTCGCGGTCTGCCTTGATGTCGTTTTCCATCTTCATGGCTTCAAGCACGAGCAAGGTCTGTCCGCGCTTCACCGTGTCCCCCTCCTTTACCTTGATTTCGAGGATTACTCCCGGCAACGGAGACTTGACTCCCGACTTCCCGCCTATCGGCGCCGGACGCATAACGGCAGGAGGGGGAGCGGCCGGAGAAGTAGAAGCCGTGCGGAGTATCGGCTTGATTTTAGGCGCTTTCGCCTTTTCGAGTTCCACCATATAGGCCGTGCCGTTCACTTCCACACGCACGTTGTTCTCTTCAATATCCCCTACGGCCACTTTATAAAGGTTTCCGTTGATTTTATATCTATATTCTTTCATGATTTCAATTGTTAAAGGTTATTCTTTTTCGGAATGTCCGTAAAACGATTCTTTCGCATTTTCAAACTTCCCGTCATTTCTTGTGAGGCGTTTCCCGCAACGTGTAGATTTTAGAGCTCCACGGCGAGTAACTTCTCTTTACGCGGCTGATGGTCAGGACAGTTTCTTCCACGTCATGATCAGCGCCCTGCGCCTCATGAAGCGCCATCGAGATAGCGGCAATCACTTCGCCCGGAGCTTCCCCGAAGCCTCTTTCCTTCGCCTCAGCCTTGTCGGTCACGTTATGCACTTTCATTGCATTGCGCTTGCGGAGCTTCACGGCCAACTTTCCGACGAAACGGAAACATATATAAAGCAGAATCAGCCCCACAAACACTACACACATGGCCGTAACGGTCATGCCTACCCCCACAGGATCATGCACCATGAAGTTTTCCATTTTCGGATTGCTCTCAATGGTTTGATTGTTGGTGCTGGGAGTAACGTATTTGTCTGCGCTGTCATCCTTCACTTCCCAAGTTTCCGCACCGTCGGTAGTGCGGGCATACGACTGGTTAGGCTTCAAAAGATTGCCTGGCACCACCACTTCGTCAAGAAGGCTTCTGCCCGAATCGTACAGCCCTATCCAGTTGTCTCCGGTCTTGCTCAACACGAAGTTCGTATGGAAAGTGCCTCTTCTCGGAGCGCCGTCAGCCCAAAACAACGAATGCTGGCGCGGAGGAATGCTGGTCAGCACGTCTCCTTTCGGGATAAAGTAAGTGACCGTATCGCCCGGAACGCTGCTCACCTTTATCAGGCAGCCTGCCAAGTCCTCCGTACTGTATGCTTTGTTGAATATCTCAATCCATCCGCTATGCACGCCGTAATCATCTTGGAAGTTGCTCACGTTGTCCGTAAGCACTTCGTTGATGACCAGTTTGCTGTCCGCCTTCTTGCCTGTGCATGAGGTCAGGCATACGAACAGAAGCAAGGAGAGAAACATTCCGATTTTCGACTTCTTCATAATCATCTTCGTTTAAAATTATATTACAACGGAATATTCCCGTGCTTCTTGGCCGGATTGGTTTGCTTTTTCGTCTGAAGCTGCTGCAAAGCCCGAATGACGCGGAAGCGAGTGTTGCGCGGTTCGATTACATCGTCGATATATCCGTACTTGGCTGCGTTGTAAGGGTTGGCGAACAGTTTGGTATATTCCGCTTCTTTCTCGGCCATAAACGCTTTCGGATCGGCCGCTTCTTTGGCTTCTTTCGCATAGAGCACTTCCACGGCTCCGGCACCGCCCATTACCGCAATCTCAGCGGTCGGCCACGCATAGTTCACGTCGCCGCGCAACTGCTTGCAGCTCATCACGATATGCGATCCGCCGTATGACTTGCGCAAAGTGATGGTGACTTTGGGAACGGTGGCCTCGCCGTATGCGTAAAGCAGTTTCGCTCCGTGCAGAATGACCGCGTTGTATTCCTGTCCTGTGCCCGGAAGGAATCCCGGAACGTCTACGAGCGAAACGATAGGTATATTGAACGCATCGCAGAAGCGGACGAAACGCGCGCCTTTGCGCGAGGCATTGCAGTCGAGCACTCCGGCCAGCGTTTTGGGCTGGTTGGCCACGATTCCCACAGATTGTCCGTTGAAGCGCGCGAAGCCGATAATGATGTTTTTTGCGAAGTCGGGCTGCACTTCCAGGAACTCTCCGTTATCAACGATTGCGCCTATCACTTCATACATGTCATACGCCTTGTTCGGGCTGTCGGGGATGATTTCGTTCAGCGAATCTTCCAGCCGGTCGATGGGGTCGGTGCAGTCTACGTATGGCGGCTCTTCCAAGTTGTTTTGCGGCAGATAGCCCAACAACTTGCGAATCAGCATCAGACCTTCCTCTTCGGTCGAGGCTGTGAAGTGAGTGACTCCCGAACGGGTGGAGTGTACGCTTGCGCCTCCCAAGTTCTCCTGAGTCACGTCTTCGCCCGTCACCGACTTCACCACTTTCGGTCCGGTAAGGAACATATACGACGTGCCTTCTATCATCAGCGTGAAGTCCGTCAAGGCCGGAGAATAGACCGCGCCGCCTGCGCAAGGGCCGAAAATACCCGATATTTGCGGTATCACGCCCGAAGCCAAGATGTTGCGCTGGAATATTTCAGCGTATCCGGCCAAAGCGCAGATACCTTCCTGTATGCGCGCCCCTCCGGAGTCGTTCAGTCCAATCATCGGAGCGCCCATCCGCATGGCCATGTCCATGACTTTGCATATCTTCTTCGACATGGTTTCAGAGAGCGAACCGGCAGACACCGTGAAGTCTTGCGCGAATACGTACACCAGACGGCCCTCAATCGTGCCGTATCCGGTGACCACTCCGTCGCCGAGATAATGTTTCTTGTCCATCCCGAAGTTCGTGCAGCGGTGTTCTACGAACATGTCCATTTCTTCAAAACTGCCCTCGTCGAGAAGCATGGAAATGCGTTCGTGAGCCGTATATTTCCCTTTTGCGTGCTGCTTTTCGATGGCCTTCTCGCCCCCGCCCTGACGGGCTTTCGCACGCAGCTCTATCAGTTCTTTTACTTTTTCAAGTTGATTGCTCATGGTGTTCTTCTGTTTATAGTTATAATGAATGAAGGACTTTTTTATTTTTCGCAAAGTTCGGTAAGCACTCCCATTGTCGACTTAGGATGCAGGAAAGCGATATTCAGACTTTCGGCGCCTTTGCGCGGAGCCTTGTCTATCAGACGTATTCCGGAGGCTTCCGCTTGCGCCAGCGCACCGGCTACTCCGTCTTCCACAGCAAACGCCACATGATGCACGCCCATACCCCTGTTTTCAATAAATTTGGCGATTGTGCTTTCGGGGAAGGTCGGCTCCAAGAGTTCGATTTTCGTCTCTCCGCATTTCAGGAAGGCCGTTTTCACCTTCTGGTCTTCCACCGTTTCTATGTTGTAGCATTTCAGGCCGAGAACGTTTTCGTAATAAGGAAGGGCTTCATCGATGCTTTTCACTGCGATGCCCAAGTGTTCGATATGAGAAATTTTCATGACAAATTTTGTTTTTATGGGTATTAAAAGTTAAAGTTCCGTTCGTTTATGATTGCACAAAGAAAAGAAAATTGTGCTGAATAAAGAAACTTTTCACCTTTTTTTTGACACGTTTCTTCCAGATTTCACGCCTTTGAAAGACGCCCCGTCTGCCGTTTTGCTCCAAGGCCGCGAACGGTCTTCCCGGAAAGACGGCCGCCCGTCTTTTACCGGGATGCGGGGAGTGAGGATGCCTTTATTTTTGTTGGTTAATACTCTGCAAACATACGGCGGAGAGAGAAAGGAATGGTCGCAGGGCGTGTGGTTACGTGCGGTTTGCGGCGCATTTCCATATCTCCGTCATAGCATCAGCGAAACCTGCCTTTCAACCGCTGATTTTATGAAAGCGTTGATAGAAACGCCCGCCTGCTTAGCCAATACCGCCACCCGGCTGTGCAATTCAGGTGACAGACGGACATTCAGCGAACCGGAATAGCTCTTGTGGGGTTCGATTCCTTCTTCCTTGCAATATGCCAGATAGTCGTCCACCGCTTCATGAAAAGCCTCAGTAAGCTCACGCACGCTTTCACCTTCAAAATTCACAAGACCGTTGATGCCTTCAACCTTTCCGAAGAAAACATTGTCCTTCTCGCTGAAAGCGACCGAACCGATATATCCTTTGTAAGTCAATGTATTCATGTCATTCCTCCTTATTTTATAAATCCTGCTTCCGACAAATCGTCCAACACCTGCTTCATTGCGTATGATCTGATAATGTTTCCCGGATGTGGCTTGTGCAGCATGACGGGCCGTTTGTCGCCGTTCTTATATATGATTCTTGATTCGGACGTTTTCCCTTTGTTGGACTTGACATATCCAAACAGGGAAAGCAGCCTTTCCATCTCGTCAAACGTAAAGTCCGAAGGTTACTTTTTGAAACGTTCGATAAGTTTTTCTTTTGTGCCCATCGCTCCTTTGTTTGATACAAAAGTAACTATTTTATAGTTACAAGGCAAATGCTTCAGCTTTTTCTTTTGTTATTTCAAAAACAATCTCCGCACTTCCGGGTTCACGCCTTTGAAAGACGCCCCGTCTGCCGTTTTGCTCCAAGGCCGCGAGCGGCCTTCCCGGAAAGGCGGGCGTTCAAGTTTGAAAGGACGGCCGCCCGTCTTGGAAAGGATGGCCGCTTAAATGGCCGAAGACGGCCGCTTGTCTTTTGCCGGGGATGCGGGGGTGAGAGGATGCCTTTCGGGAGAGGTCGGAAATGCGGGGAGAAAAACACGGGAAATCCTGCCCGGCCCTTGCGGAAATTTATTAACTTTGCTCCGATTTAATTGTAATGAAACAAATAGCCACATGCCATTAAATTTACCAGACAAACTTCCTGCGATAGACCTCCTGAAGGAAGAAAACATATTCGTGATAGACACCTCGCGTGCCAGCACGCAAGACATCCGTCCGCTGAAAATAGTGATTCTCAACCTGATGCCGCTCAAAATCACGACGGAAACCGATTTGGTGCGCCTCCTTTCCAACTCTCCCCTGCAAATCGAGGTCAGTTTCATGAAGCTGAAAAGCCATACGTCGAAAAACACTCCGATAGAGCACATGAAGGCGTTCTACCGCGACTTTGCCGACATGAGCGGGGAGAAGTTCGACGGAATGATTATCACCGGCGCGCCGGTGGAGCATCTCGACTTTGAAGCGGTGAACTATTGGGACGAGATTCAGGAGATATTCAACTGGACGCGCACCCATGTCACTTCCACCTTATATATATGTTGGGCGGCGCAGGCGGGACTGTATCATTTCTACGGCATCCCCAAGTATCCGCTGGCGAAGAAGATGTTCGGCATCTTCGAACACCGGGTGTGCGACGGATTCCAGAAACTTCCTATCTTCAGAGGGTTCGACGACGTGTTTTATGTGCCTCACAGCAGGCATACGGAGGTGCGCCGGGAAGACATCGAGCGTTGTCCGGAACTGCAAGTCATTTCCGAGTCGGCTGATTCCGGAGTGCATATCGCGATGGCTCGCGGAGGCCGCGAGTTCTTCGTGACCGGACATTCCGAGTATGCCCCCTACACGCTCGACACGGAATATCGGCGCGATTTGGGAAAAGGGCTTCCCATCGACATGCCGAAAAACTACTATCGCGACAACGACCCCGAAAAAGGGCCGTTAGTGCGCTGGCGGAGCACGGCAAACCTGCTGTTCTCGAACTGGCTGAACTATTACGTATATCAGGAAACTCCTTACGACATCAATGAAATCAAATAAGCCTATGGAAGAGGCACGACCCATAGAGCTGCTCGCACCGGCCAAAAACTTGGAATGCGGGATTGAAGCCGTCAACCACGGAGCAGATGCGGTTTACATCGGGGCTCCGCGCTTCGGCGCGCGTGCGGCCGCCGGAAACTCGATAGAAGACATCGCCGAGCTGGTGCGGTATGCCCATCTCTATCGCGTGCGTGTCTACGTGACAGTCAACACGATTTTGCGTGACGAAGAATTGCAAGACACGGAACGGATGATTTGGAACTTGTATCGCATCGGAGCAGATGCGCTGATTGTGCAGGATATGGGCATCACCCGCCTGAACCTCCCCCCTATCCCCCTGCACGCGAGCACCCAGACGGACAACCGAAGCGTGCAGAAAGTGAAGTTCCTCGCCGAAGCCGGATTCCGGCAGGTTGTGCTGGCCCGCGAGCTGGAGATAAAGGAAATAGCCGAAATCCATGCCGCCTGCCCCGGCACGCGGCTCGAAGCGTTCGTGCATGGCGCCCTGTGCGTCAGCTATAGCGGGCAATGCTATGTCAGCCAGGCGTGTTACGGGCGCAGCGCCAACCGAGGGGAATGCGCCCAATTCTGCCGTCTGGCGTTCGACATGACGGATGCCGACGGGAAGACGATAGTCCGCAACAAGCATCTTCTTTCGCTGAAAGACATGAATCAAAGCGACAACATAGAGGCATTGCTCGATGCAGGCGTATCTTCCCTGAAAATAGAAGGAAGGTTGAAGGACGTGTCGTATGTGAAAAACGTGACGGCCTATTACCGGCAAAAGCTCGATGCCGTATTCAAGCGAAGGAAAGAATACCGCAAGGCTTCTTCCGGAAGCGTGAAACTGGCTTTCCGCCCGCAACTCGACAAGAGTTTCAACAGGGGATTCACCGACTATTTCGCTCACGGACGCAATCCCGGCATATTCTCGTTCGACACTCCGAAGTCGTTGGGAGAAGAAGCAGGCACGGTCAAAGAGGTTCGCGGCAACTGCTTCACCGTGGCGGGCACAAAATCTTTCAGCAATGGCGACGGACTATGCTATCTTGACGGGCAAGGCAAGCTGCAAGGGTTTCGGGTGAACCGCGTGGAAGCCAACGCGCTTTATCCTCAGGAAATGCCTTCTTCCTTGAAGCCGAAAACTAAACTCTACCGCAATTTCGACCAGGAATTTGAACGGACCATGCAGAAAAAGTCGGCGGAGCGGAAGATTGCCGTATCTGTGACATTCTCTGAAAACGCTTTCGGTTTTGCGTTGACTATGGAGGACGAAGACCGCAATTGCGCAAGCGCGGCTCTGTCTCAGGAAAAGGTGGAGGCCCGAACCCCTCAGGAAGAAAACCAGAAGACGCAGTTCGGCAAATTAGGCAACACCCCATTTGAGGCTGGAAATATCCGCTTGGAGTTGGCGGGCAATTGGTTTGTTCCCTCCTCGGCGTTGGCCGATTTGCGCCGGAGGGCCGTTGACGAATTGGTCCGGTTGCGTTACATCAATTATCCCCAAGAGCTTGCGCGGATGCCCGACACGCACCATCCTTTCCCGGAAAAGGAACTTTCATATTTAGGCAATGTGATGAACGGAAAGGCGGAAGAATTCTATCGCAACCACGGAGTGTCACGCATCTCTCCCGCGTTCGAGAAGGAAAAGCCGGAAGGTGCGGCGCTGATGTTTTGCAAGCATTGCCTGCGTTATAGCATGGGTTGGTGTCCGGCCGCGCATCACGGCGTGCGTTCGCCTTTCCGCGAGCCTTATTTCTTAGTCAGTTCCGACGGGCGGAAGTTCCGTTTGCAGTTCGATTGCAAGTCTTGCCGGATGAAAGTATTGGCAGAAAACAAATAAACCGGAAGTATGCGTTCGATTCTTTATCTTGCAAGTTTGCTTCTGACGATATCCGCCATGTCGGCCTGCCACCGTCCTGCCCGGATTTCTTCTTCAGCCGAAGGGACGGATTCGCTTCGGGCTGTCAACGAGCGCCCATACGAATTAAGCTCCAACTTCAAGGTCACCACAGACACCCTTTGGCTCTATCGGCTTCCTTTTGCCGATTCGATTCCGGTTGAAAAAGACAACAAATTAGTGGTAGCGGAGTTTGCCGTGCATCCGAAAGATTCTGTGGATTCGTTGTGGGTGAAAGTGGCGCGCGACCAAGAAACCATCGGATGGCTTCGCGAAAGCCAGTTTCTCGACAGCGTAGTGCCGGTAGATCCGATTTCGCAATGCATTCGCTTTTTCAGCGATGCGCATACGCTGATATTTTTCTTAGTGCTGGCCGTATTCCTTCTCGGCCTCATCTATCGGGCTGTCCGCAAGAAGCAAATCAGATTGATTTGGCTGAACGACATCGACAGCATCTTCCCTATTGCGCTTTCATGGTTTCTCGCTGCATCAGCCGTCCTTTACAGCAGCATTCAGCGTTTTGCTCCCGAAACATGGGAACGATATTACTATTCCCCTTCGCTCAATCCCTTCGAGCTTCCCTTCGTGCTGGGACTGTTCATCCTCTGCCTATGGTTGGTGATGCTGCTGGGAATAGCTTTGCTCGACGACCTTTTCCACCAAACCACCGTAGAGATGGCATTCTTCTATCTGATAGGGCTGGCGTCATGCTGCATCATCCTGTATGTTTTTCTGACCCATTTGTGGATATACCTGGCCTACATCTGTTTCATCGCTTATACGGCCTGGTGCATAAACAGCTTGAAGAAAGCCCATCGATATCCGTATGCCTGCGGAGCTTGCGGAGCGAAAATGCGTTCAAAAGGAATCTGCCCGCATTGCGGAACTTTCAACGAATGATTTGACTGACTTCGCCATACAAGCGATGCGGCAGGCTCTTTTACATGCACTTTTTTAGGCATATCTTTTTGTAGTCTGAATGCTTTCATTAATTTTGCCGTCAGGAAAATACATCTAATACATTAATATTAAAAGTGAACAGAATGAGCTTGAAAATTGTAGTATTGGCAAAACAGGTTCCCGACACCCGCTGTGTGGGGAAGGATGCCATGAACGCCGACGGAACCATCAACCGCTCGGCCCTTCCGGCCATCTTCAATCCGGAAGACTTGAACGCTCTGGAACAGGCGCTCAGATTGAAAGACACGCATCCGGGGTCTACGGTAACCATGCTGACAATGGGACCGGGACGTGCGGCTGAAATCATCCGCGAAGGTCTGTACAGAGGTGCTGACAACGGTTATCTGCTGACCGACCGCGCTTTTGCCGGTGCGGATACGCTGGCCACTTCGTATGCCCTCGCAACCGCCATCCGCAAAATCGGGAAGTATGACATCATCATCGGAGGCCGTCAAGCTATCGACGGCGATACGGCGCAAGTGGGTCCGCAGGTGGCTGAAAAATTGGGATTGCCACAAGTAACATACGTAGAGGAAATCGAAGAAATTGCCAACGGGCGCATCCGCGTGAAACGCCATATCGACGGCGGTGTGGAAACGGTTGAAGGTCCGTTGCCTATCGTGCTGACCGTAAACGGAAGTGCTGCTCCCTGCCGTCCGCGCAATGCGAAGTTGGTGATGAAGTACAAACGTGCGATGGGTGGTCAAGAAAAAGCTGCATTGGCTAAGGACGGTCAAGAACTGGCATACTCTGACTTGTATGAAAAGCGTCCGTATCTGAACATCACCGAATGGAGCGTGGCTGATGTGGACGGGGATACTTCCCAATGCGGTCTGTCCGGCTCTCCTACAAAAGTGAAGAAAATCGAGAACATTGTCTTCCAGGCAAAGGAAAGCAAGACGATTACCGGAAGCGACGCGGATGTGGAAAACTTGATTGTTGAACTGTTGGCTAACCATACTATCGGATAATTATGAATAATGTATTTGTATATTGTGAGATGGAAGGCACACATGTGGCCGATGTCAGTCTCGAACTTTTAACCAAGGGCCGCAAGCTGGCCAGTGAGTTGGGATGCCAACTGGAAGCTGTCTGTGCCGGCAGCGGACTTGCAGATGTAGAAAAGCAGGTGTTGCCTTTCGGTGTTGACCGTGTACATGTATTTGATGCTCCGGGGCTGTTCCCTTATACTTCTTTGCCCCACACTTCTATTCTGGTCAACCTGTTCAAACAGGAAAAGCCGCAGATCTGTCTGATGGGAGCAACTGTAATCGGACGCGACCTGGGGCCGCGCGTGTCTTCCGCCTTGACCAGCGGACTTACCGCCGACTGTACGCAACTGGAAATCGGTGACCATGAAGACAAGAAGAATGGTGTGACTTACAAGAATCTGCTGTACCAGATTCGTCCGGCTTTCGGGGGTAATATCGTGGCTACAATCGTCAATCCGGAACATCGTCCGCAGATGGCTACGGTCCGTGAAGGCGTGATGAAAAAAGAAATTCTTGATGAAAACTATCAGGGTGAAGTGATTCGTCATGATGTGGCGAAGTTTGTCCCGGAAACGGATTATGTGGTGAAGGTCATCGACCGTCATGTGGAAAAGGCGAAACATAACCTGAAGGGCGCGCCGATTGTGGTGGCCGGAGGATATGGCATGGGCAGCAAGGAAGGTTTCGACATGCTGTTCGAACTGGCCAAGGAACTTCATGCCGAAGTAGGAGGCAGCCGTGCGGCGGTGGATGCCGGTTTCTGCGACCATGACCGTCAGATCGGCCAGACCGGTGTGACTGTTCATCCGAAACTGTATATCGCCTGTGGTATCTCAGGACAGATTCAGCACATCGCCGGTATGCAGGATGCAGGCATCATCATCTCTGTGAACAATGACCCGAATGCTCCCATCAATTCCATCGCCGACTATGTAATCAACGGTACGGTGGAGGAAGTGATTCCGAAAATGATTAAATATTATAAGAAAAACAGTAAGTAATTTATTTTTTAGGAGTTAGAAGGAGTTATAGGGAGTTATAAGCCAATAGTTTTGTTTATGACGCAAAGTTTCAAAGATATTTTAGCATGGAAAAAAGCACATGAATTCGTTTT
Source organism: uncultured Phocaeicola sp. (assembly GCA_944320135.1). Lineage (GTDB taxonomy): Bacteria > Bacteroidota > Bacteroidia > Bacteroidales > Bacteroidaceae > Phocaeicola. Next base: position 39,947 of record CALUGI010000003.1, read on the forward strand.
AAACGTCTATCGGACAACAAACGATTTCCCTACGCATGAGCGTTTTGGCTTATGCTCCCAATTTCAACGTGCTGCTGTATCTATTCCTGCCAATATCGCTGAAGGTTATAAAAAACTAAGTAAAGCAGACAAACTTCGTTTCCTGAATATCGCACAAGGCAGTTTAGATGAGTGTCGATATTATATCCTTCTTTCTAAAGATTTAAATTACATAACTGATAGCATTTATTACGAATTAACAAGGAGTATAGAAGATGTAAGTTTCTTGCTTAACGCTTATTGCAAAGGCATCATCAACAAAAAATGGGAAAATAAAAGGAATAAGCAGCAAAACATTTGGCTTGTAACTCCTTTTAGCTCCTTGCAATAACTCCTTCTAACTCCTAAAAACAAAAGAACTATGCCAAACTTTTATACAGAACATCCGGAACTCAAGTTTCACTTGAACAATCCGATGATGGAGCGTATCTGTCAGTTGAAGGAACGCGACTATAGAGACAAGGATGAATACGATTATGCGCCGCAGGATTGTGCCGATGCGATTGATTCGTATGACAAGGTGTTGGAAATTACCGGTGAGATAACCGGTGAAGTGATTGCCGCCAATGCGGAAGGAGTGGATCAGGAAGGGCCGCATCATGCAAACGGACGTGTGGAATATGCGTCGGGTACGAAAGCGAATCTTGATGCGATGGTGAAGGCCGGACTGAATGGCATGACAATGCCGCGCCGTTACGGTGGCCTGAACTTCCCGATTACTCCGTATACCATGTGTGCGGAAATCGTGGCACAGGCCGATGCTGGTTTCGGGAACATCTGGTCGTTGCAGGACTGTATCGAGACGTTGTATGAGTTCGGAAACGAAGACCAGCACAGCCGTTTCATACCCCGTATCTGTGCAGGTGAAACCATGTCGATGGACTTGACCGAGCCGGATGCGGGTTCTGACCTCCAGAGCGTGATGCTGAAAGCTACATACGATGAGGCGAACAATTGCTGGCGGCTGAACGGCGTGAAGCGTTTCATCACCAACGGAGATGCGAATCTTCACTTGGTATTGGCACGTTCGGAAGAGGGCACACATGACGGCCGTGGCTTGTCGATGTTCATTTATGACAAGAACGACGGGGGTGTGGACGTGCGCCGCATCGAAAACAAGCTCGGCATCCACGGCTCTCCCACTTGCGAGTTGGTTTACAAGAATGCGAAAGCGGAACTCTGCGGCGACCGCAAGCTGGGCCTTATCAAATATGTAATGGCTCTGATGAACGGCGCCCGTTTGGGTATCGCCGCACAGTCGGTAGGTCTGAGCCAGGCTGCATACGATGAGGCTGTGGCATACGCGAAAGACCGCAAGCAGTTCGGAAAGGCAATCATCGAGTTCCCGGCTGTATATGACATGCTGGCCACAATTAAGGCGAAACTTGACGCAGGACGTGCGTTGCTGTACCAGACTTCGCGCTATGTGGACATCTACAAGGCTTTGGACGATATCGCACGCGAACGCAAGCTGACTCCGGAAGAACGTCAGGAGCAGAAACGCTATGCGAAATTGGCCGACAGTTTCACTCCGCTGGCAAAGGGCATGAACTCCGAATATGCAAACCAAAACGCATACGACTGCATCCAAGTGCATGGAGGTTCGGGATTTATGATGGAATATGCCTGCCAGCGTATCTATCGCGACGCACGCATCACGAGCATTTACGAAGGAACGACGCAGCTGCAGACGGTTGCAGCTATCCGTTACGTAACGAACGGTTCGTATGCGGCTACGCTGCATGAGTTCGAGGCCGTCCCCTGCACTGCGGAACACGAAGGCTATATGGACCGCATCAAGGAAATGACCCGCAAATTCGAGGCTTGTACGGCTGCCGTGAAGGAAGCCCAGAACCAGGAACTGCTTGATTTCGTGTCACGCCGCCTGTATGAAATGGCTGCTGTGAACATCATGAGCCATCTGCTGCTGCAAGATGCGGAAAAGGCACCTGAATTGTTTGAAAAATCATTGGATGTATATGTGAATTATGCGGAATCGGAAGTGGAGAAGCACTTCAACTTTATCCGCAAGTTCAAGGCGGAAGAACTGGCAAACTACCGCCATTGATTGCTTGAAGGGGAATATAAGGACACAGCGTCAGGGAGTTTTCTCTTTGACGCTGTGTTTTTTATAGTCTTCGGTTGAGCTTTTTCCGCAACCAGCCGTTGAAGAAAAAGAGCGCCACAAGCGCTATGGCAGTCGGAAGACAGAGCGTCAGCGTGTGCATGTCCGGGACGGATTCTTTTATACCCTGGAACAGCTGCAAGAACCGTTCGCGGCAGCTCCATCCGAAGTAGCCGATACCGCCTGCAAGCATCGCTGACACTGTAACAGCCCACGAAATGAATATCCTTCTTTCCGCCCGCTTTTCTTTCAGGTATGCTTTTTCCTCAATCCGCCTCATTGTATTGTAGCTGAAATTGCTCGGAAGTTTGAGTTCGGGCCGTCGGCCGACGGCTTTTTTCAGTCCCTTGTCTGTCATCGTCAGTCCTCCTTGGTCATTAGTAAATAGAGTTTCTTGCGGATGCGGTGGAGCTTCACTTTTGCGTTGCTCTCCGAAAGGTGCAAGATATAGCAAATTTCTGAAATCGGCTTATCTTCTTCATAGAATAATGTGACGAGTGCCTGCTCGTCGGCGGAGAGCGCGGAAAGCGCCCGCTGCAGTTTTTCTATTTGTTCCTCATCGTCCGTGTCCAGCGCTTCGTCGATTTGCGTGTCTGAAAGCGCATTCCATAATTTGTCGTCGAACGACAACACCTCGTTGCGCCGCTTGCGGAGTGCGGAGAGCGCCGTGTTGTATGCGATGCGGTATATCCAGGTAGAAAAGCTGCTGTCGCCGTGAAATGCAGAAAGATGCTCGAAGGCTTTCATGAACGTGTCCTGCGTCAGTTCTTCGGCATCCTCCTGCGAACCGGTCATGCGGACAATCAGGCGGAACACCTGTTGCCCGTATGTGTCGAGGAAGTAGGAGAAGCGTTCCGTTTTCCCTCCCAAGACGGAAGAAATGATATGCAGTTCTTTTTCGTTCATGATGCTTTTTGGACTCCGCGCCCGGAAAAAGGTTACAACGCCGCCGAAGAATTTTTTTCTGCCGCCGCGCTGTAACCTTTTTCCGGGCGCGGAGTCTAAAAGTGCAAAGAAACAAATTTAATTTCAATAACGTATGGAAGAATTAATGATTGTGGCCAATGTGGCTATCGTGTTCGGAGTGATTTACAAGCTGTTCGAACTTTTTGTAGGGCGCAAGGAGCGCATGATGATGATTGAAAAGATGAGGGACGGGCTGGCTCCGGAAGATTTGGGAAAAGGTCTTGTCTGTCGTCCGGCTTATTCCTTCGGAGGCTTGCGTTTCGGATGTCTGCTGTTGGGATTGGGTTTGGGCTTGTTGATAGGATATGCCATTGTCTGTCTGACCAATCCTGAAGGGCGCGGTTATATGATATCGGAAACGATTTCGATTATTTACGGCGCCAGCGTACTGCTTGGCGGCGGTTTGGGACTGGTGGTGTCATATATCGTCGAGATTAATCAGGCGAAGAGGAAAAAAGAAGAGAAATAGCGTTTTTATTCTTTTCATTGCCTGTTTTTTTGATACATTCGTGCATTGAAAACGGACTGTCAGATGAAAAAGATAATTCTTGCAATAGACTCATATAAAGGATGCTTGAGTTCGAAGGAAGTGGAAACGTGTGTGAAGCAGTCGCTTCATGCACGTTTTCCTGATAGCAGGATTGTATGCTTCCCGGTGGCCGACGGGGGAGAGGGGCTGCTGGAGGCGTTGGCGGAGGTGTCGGACGTCAGAATGGTCTGCACGGAAGTGCATGATCCGCTGATGCGCTTGAGAAAGGCGTGCTACGGACTGTTGCCCGACGGCGAGACCGCCGTTGTGGAGATGGCCCAGGCAAGCGGACTTCCCTTGCTGAAGGATTCGGAACGGAATCTGATGCGTGCTTCTACCTTCGGCACGGGCGAACTGATAGCCGACGCTTTGCGTCGCGGCTGCCGGAAATTCCTTGTCGGAATCGGAGGAAGCGCAACCAACGATGCAGGAATGGGAATGTTGGAGGCTTTGGGCGTGCGCTTCTATGACGAGGAAGGCCGAGAACTGCCGTCGGGAGGAGAATCGATGTGCCGGATAGCGCGCATAGACATCGGCGGAATGGACATGAGGCTTGCCGGAGCGGAGTTCAAAGTGGCTTGCGACGTGGACAATCCTTTTTGCGGGGACAAGGGCGCAGCGCGCATCTTCGGTCCGCAAAAGGGAGGCGCTCCGGAGCAAATTGACGCATTGGACGACGGGATGCGCCGTTTTGCCAAGTTAGCGAAGGCCGTCGTGCATAAAGACATCGTGTCTCTCCCCGGAGCGGGAGCGGCCGGAGGCTTGGGCGGAGCACTGTATGCTTTCTTGAACACGCGGCTGATGCCCGGCATCGACTTGATGTTGGACGCAGGACACTTCGACGATGTGCTTTCCGATGCCGACTGCGTAATAACGGGAGAGGGGCGGTCGGACATTCAGACGCTGATGGGGAAGGTGCCGTCGGGCATCCTGAAGCGGACTCTTCCGCGAGGCATTCCCACAATACTGCTGTCCGGAAGGATAGAAAACGAAGACGCATTGCGGAAGGCCGGTTTCGCCGAACTGGTGGAGGTCAGTCCGAGACAAATGCCGCTGGCCGAAGCGATGCTGCCGGAAACGGCAAAGGCGAACATCCGGCAGGCGGTGATGAGATTGGCTTTCCCTTAAAACGGAAACAGCAAAGGCAGCACAAAGACCATCACGACTCCCATAATGATTTGCAAGGGCAGCCCTACTTTGATGTAGTCCATGAAAGTGTATTGTCCCGCAGGCATGACCAGCGCATTAGGCGGCGTGGAAAACGGAGAAGCGAAACACATGCTCGCGCCTACCGCCACGGCAAACAGGAACGGGACGGGGCTTGCGCCTATCTGCAACGCACTTTGCAATGCGATAGGAGCAAGCAGCACGGCGGTGGCAGTGTTGCTGATGAACATAGTCAGCAACGAAGTGGTGAAATAGATTCCGGCCATGAGCGCAAACGGCCCGTAAGCGCCCAATCCTTGCACTAACGAATCCGACACGAGAGTCGACACTCCCGTCTTCTCCAGCGCCTGCGACATGGGAAGCATGGCGGCAATCAGCACCACGCTTTCCCAATTGATTGTTTTATAGGCCGCCTCCACGTTGCGGAAGCATCCGGTGAGCACCATCAGTATTCCGGCAATCATCACAGCCGTAACCGGTGCCACAGGAATAAAGTCGAACACCATCATGGCCACCATCAGCAGCATGATGGCGGCTGCCACCGGAGCTTTGTAATCAAGCGTCACCTTGGCTGCTTCGTCAAGAGGCTGCCCCAGCACAACCCAATCGTCTCCTTCACGGCTCAACCGCGCAATGTTGTTCCAAGTCCCTTGCACCAGCAATACGTCTCCGCTATGTATGTGTTCGTTCCCCAAATCCTTCAACAGATAGTCCCGTTTTCGGCGGATGCCTAATACGTTCACGTTAAACTTGTCGCGGAAGCCCGCTTCCTTGACGCTGCGGTTTATCAAGTTAGATGTGGGCATAAGCACGATTTCGGCAATGCCTATATCATAAAAGTCAAGCGAATTTCCGTTCGTTTCTTCGGAAGTATGTCCGTCTAAGAGGCCCAGCCTATACGCCTCGGCAAACTGCTTTGTGCGCTCAAAGTCGCCAGTCACATAGAGAATGTCCCCTGCTGTCAGCTGGGTGTCCGGATCAGCCAGCTTCTGGGTGATGGTTTTCAAGAACTTATGCTTCGACAAGTCCCCCCGACGCACCTCCAGAATGTTCAAGCCGTATTTTCGTCTGATATCCAACTCAATAATAGTTTTCCCCAACAGGCCGGAGTCTTCTTTCACCTGCAATCGGAAAAGATTGCTCGAAAGCCCGTATTCACGGACAAGCTCCTGAAGCGATTTTCCCGTGCGGCTTTTCTCTTTCTTTTTCTGTTTGGAAAGAAAAGCCTTGCTCAACGGCATCAGCACAGCAATTCCCACTATCACGCAAACGATTCCGACGGGAAGAAAAGAGAAGAATGACAGCCCTTCATATCCGGCCGACACCAGCGTATCGTTGATAACCAAGTTGGGAGGCGTACCGATAAGGGTCATCATCCCTCCCATACTGCTGGCGAATGCCAACGGCATCAGCAAACGGCTGGGAGACATGTTTGCGCTCACAGCCAAACTGACTACGATAGGAAGCATCAGCGCCACCGTCCCGGTATTGCTTACGAAAGCTCCGATGGCGGAAGTAACCAAAATGACCAGCAAGAACAGTTTCATTTCGCTGTTGCCTGCGAACTTGAGCAGACGGGAACTGATCATACGGGCCAGCCCTGTCTGGAAAATAGCCCCTCCCACCACAAACAGTCCTATCATCATGATGACCACGGAGTTGGAGAATCCCGAAAGAGCTTCTTCCGGAGTGAGTATTTGGAATATCAGCAATGCCGCCAATGCGCACAAAGCCACAATGTCGGAACGGGTTTTTCCGTTGACGAAAAAGATGGCGGAAACCGCGAGAATGCCTATCGTTATCCACATAGAAATGTTGTTTTGAATGAATCGCGGCAAAAATATGGAAAATGCTCCGGACTGCAAAACGGCTTATGCTTTAATAAGTGTTATTGATAGAAGTTTTCCTAATAAAACGAATCTCCTGCAATTTCCCTCTGTCATGCGGCATCCTCCTTTCCGGCGTCAAACGCCAAAGCCGCTGCATCTTCCTTGCTGAAGCCGGACGAAACATAAAAGAACGTTTTAGTAACAAACCAAACGTGTGATGTACCAATTACTACATCTTTTTTGCCATTTTTTACAAGTGTATGTGCTTTTAAAAGCCTAATTTTGTACGTTGAGAAGTATAACTAAATATCTGATATCATGAGTACATTTGAAAAAGCAGGCGAAAAGATGACAAATTACCGCTGGATAATCTGTTTCATGCTCTTCTTCGCTACCACGGTCAACTACCTTGACCGACAAGTCTTGTCGCTAACATGGAAAGACTTCATCGCTCCGGAATTTCACTGGACAGACACGCACTACGGCACTATCACTGCCATTTTTTCCATCGTTTACGCAATAGCCAACCTCTTCGCCGGACGTTTCGTCGACTGGATGGGGAGCAAAAAGGGCTATTTGTGGGCCATTGCCGTATGGTCGGTGGGCGCGTGCCTCCATGCGCTTTGCGGATGGGCCACCGAAATGAGTTTGGGAATCGACAATGTGGCCGACATGATTTCCGCCACCGGAGCCGTAACTTCCACCATCGCCATCACGAGCGTCTATTACTTTATAGCGGCACGCATTGTGCTCGGCGCAGGTGAGGCCGGAAACTTCCCCGCCGCCATCAAAGTGACTGCCGAATATTTCCCGAAGAAAGACCGCGCTTTCTCTACCTCCATCTTCAATGCAGGAGCTACCGTAGGCGCACTGATTGCTCCGGTAAGCATTCCGCCTCTGGCAAGCTATTTCAAAAGCATCGGGGTCGGCAACGGATGGGAAATGGCGTTCATCGTTATCGGCGCGTTGGGCTTCGTGTGGATGGGGCTGTGGATGTTCATGTACAAGAAGCCGGAAAACAATCCTCACGTAAACGCTGCAGAACTTGCCTATATCCATCAAGACAAGGAGGCGGAGTCCGCTCAGGAAGACACTCCGTCGGCCGACGAGCCGAAACTGTCGCTCTGGAAATGCTTCAAGTATCGCCAGACTTGGGCTGTAGCTATCGGAAAGTTCATGACAGACGGCGTATGGTGGTTCTTCCTTTTCTGGACTCCGGCCTATATATCCGACGTGTACGGATATTCGTCCGACAGCGGTACGGCACAGCTGCTCATCTTCGTGCTTTACGCCATCACGATGCTGTCAATCTACGGCGGAAAGCTCCCGACTATCATCATCAACAAAACCGGAAAGAACCCATACGCGGCGCGTATGCAGGCCATGCTCATTTTCGCCGTGTTCCCGCTGCTGGCCCTGTTCGCGCAGCCGCTCGGCAACTTCTCCTACTGGTTCCCGATAGTGATTATCGGCATTGCCGGAGCAGCCCACCAGTCGTGGTCGGCCAACATCTACTCTGTGGGAAGCGACATGTTCCCTAAAAGCGCGGTGGCCACGATTATCGGCATCGGAGGCATGGCAGGCGGCATCGGCTCCTTCCTTATCAATATGGGTTCAGGCATACTGTTCGACTATGCGGCCGAAACGAAAATGGCTTTCATGGGCTTTGAAGGCAAGGAAGCCGGATATTTCATCATCTTCTGCGTCTGTGCGGTGGCTTATCTGCTGGCGTGGTGCATCATGAAGGCTTTGGTTCCGAAATACAAGCTGATTGAAGCGTAAAAATCTGCCCGCGCATTGCAAAAAACGCGCAGGCATCTTGCATAAAACGTCCCGGCGATTCGCTTGAAACGCCGGGACGTTTTTTTATTTTCCCGGTCTGCGCGTCCCGATTCATTGTTTCTTCAGCTCCGGATACTTGACGCGAGTGTGATACATCGTTTTCAGCTTTTCCTTAAACACTGTCTTTATCGTAGCGATGTCTTTGAACGTAATCGGACAATCCTTGAAATAGCCTTCGTTCACCTGCCCGTCGACAATCTTGTCTATCAGCGCCGAGATACTTTCTTCGGTATATGCCTGAAGGCTTCGCGAAGCGGCTTCCACAGAATCGGCCATCATCAGAATCGCCTGCTCCTTCGTGAACGGATTCGGTCCGGGATAGCGGAAGGCTTCCGTGTCCACTTCTTCGTCGGGATGCTCGTTCTTGTAGGAAATATAGAAATATTTGGTCAGCCCCTTTCCGTGATGGGTGCGGATGAAGTCTTTGATGACTCCCGGAAGGTCGTTCTTGTCGGCCAGCTTCAGCCCGTCCGTCACATGGTTGATGACGATTTGTGCGCTTTGCTTGTAGCTCAGCTGATCGTGCGGATTGACGCCGGTCTGGTTTTCGGTGAAGAATACGGGATTCATCATCTTTCCGATGTCGTGATACATGGCCCCGGTACGCACCAACTGGCTGTCGGCTCCGATGCGGTTGGCCGCAGCTGCGGTCAAGTTGGCAAGCTGCAGCGAGTGCTGGAAGGTGCCCGGAGCCACTTCCGACATTTCTCTCATCAGCTTGTTGTTGATGTTCGACAGCTCTATCAGCGTCACGTTGGAGGTGAACCCGAACATTTTCTCGAAAATGAAAAGCAACGGATAAGTGAAAAGCAGCAATACGCCGTTGATGATGAAATTAAAGTAGATGTGGGTGCTCAACTGCGACAGTTCGCTTACGTGAATCAGGTCGATAGCCAGATACATGATTGCGTATGCACAAGCCACGAGCAGCGCGCTCCGCAAAAGTTGCGAACGTTGCGACAGCTCGCGCAAACTGTAGATTCCCACCATTCCGGCCAGCGTCTGCAACAGAATAAACTCGTGGGGCGAGCGCAAGCAAATCGAGCACAACAGAATGGCTACCACGTGTGCCATGAACGCCGTGCGCGAATCAAGAAAAATGCGGATTATCATCGGAATCATAGCATAGGGCACCATATAGACGCTCAAAAAGGCGTGTTTCACCATCAAGGCCGAGACAACCGGAAATATGGTGATAATGATGAAAAGCAGGGCCAGGCACCGGTGCTTGCCATAGTAGTCGTGGCGGAACAACTCCAAGTAAACCATGAAACATCCTATCAGTATCGAGGCGAACAGCAGCTGCCCGATAAGCGTAAGCCGCTTCTCCGTGACGGTTTCGCTCCGCTTGTCCCATTCTTTTTCAAGCGATTTCAGGATGTTATACGTGTTTTCGTTCACGATTTCGCCCCGGTCGATAATCTTCTGCCCGTTCATCACGAACCCGTTTGCCCACGAAAGTTCCCCAAGCAGGTCTTGTTTCGCGGCTTCCGACTTGCCCGCATCGTATGCCAGATTGGGGGTAATATAGTTGTTCAGGTTGCAACGTTGGAGAAGATATTTCCGATAACGCGCCGTGTCAGCATCCACCAATTGCTCGTAAGCCCGTTTCACAGTGTACACTTCGGCTACGTCTTTTTGTTTCGACGTGTTTTTGTCGAACACTTGGATGCGCGCCACCGAATCTTTTTCCAACTGAACAAGGTCGTTCGGCGCGACAATTCCTTCGGCATAGATGGCCGCCAGCGTATGCTCGATGTGCTGGCGATAGGCGCTGTAAGGAATGATTCCTTTCAAAGAGGTTTCATAGTCTTGCCTGAACTTCGCTATCATCCGGTCTCCCGCCTCTTTGTTGAGCTGAAAATAGGGAGTGTATCGCTGCATAACGCTGTCTTGTTCTTTCTGCATCTCCTCATTCCCCTTGTAGATGGGAAAGTCGAACGAGGCTTGGAGCAAACCGTATTTCCACGGCTTGTTGATGTCAAACTGATAGTTGAACCGGCCTTCTCTCGGCAAAAAATACACTATAACAGATACAGTGGCTACAAAAATGGCGCATTTGTAGAGCATTTCTTTGTAGGAGAACCTTCTTTCTGATGACAAAGTTTTCATCGGCGTTGAATATTTTGCCGCAAAATACGAAAAAAACGGGAAAATTAAATTATTTTTGCGGCGTATTTTTAATGAAACGAATCGCCCGCAGTCCGCCGCTCGGACAAACCGCCTTGCAAAACCGGCCGCTTTTGTCCGAACGGCCGCCGTCTTTCGAGGGATTCGCCGCCGGCTTTTTTCAAAGCCGGCCGGAATGCGGACGTTCCACCTTAGAAAAAAGCCATTATGTCAGAAAGAAAAGTAAGAGTTCGCTTTGCGCCGAGTCCTACGGGCGCGTTGCACATCGGCGGTGTGCGTACCGCTTTATATAACTATCTGTTCGCTCGCCAGCATGGAGGCGACCTCGTGTTCCGCATCGAAGACACCGATTCCCACCGCTTCGTTCCCGGAGCGGAAGAATACATCTTGGAATCATTCGAATGGTTAGGGATAAAGTTCGACGAAGGAGTGAGCTTCGGAGGAAACTACGGCCCGTACCGCCAGTCGGAACGCCGCGACATTTATAAAAAATACGTGAAGGTGCTGCTCGACAGCGGAAAGGCATACGTTGCTTTCGACACGCCGGAAGAGCTGGACGCCAAACGAAAAGAAATACCCAACTTCCAATACGACGCTTCCACGCGCGGCTCCATGCGCAATTCGCTGACCCTCCCGCAGGAAGAAACGGACAAATTGATAGCTGAAGGGAAGCAATATGTGGTGCGGTTCAAGATAGAGCCGAACGAAGAGGTGCATGTGCATGACATCATTCGCGGCGACGTGACCGTCAATTCGTCCATCCTGGACGACAAAGTGCTGTACAAATCAGCCGACGAACTGCCCACTTATCATCTGGCCAACATCGTAGACGACCATCTGATGGAAATCTCCCACGTCATTCGCGGAGAAGAATGGCTTCCTTCCGCGCCTCTCCATGTGTTGCTCTACCGCGCGTTCGGATGGGAAGACACCATGCCAGAGTTCGCCCATCTTCCGCTGCTGCTGAAACCGGACGGAAACGGCAAACTGAGCAAACGCGACGGAGACCGTTTGGGATTCCCCGTCTTCCCGTTAGAATGGCACGACCCGAAAACGGGCGAAGTGTCTTCCGGTTACCGCGAGTCGGGATACCTGCCGGAAGCCGTCATCAACTTCTTGGCGCTTTTAGGATGGAATCCGGGCACCGACCAAGAGATTATGTCGATGGACGAACTGATCAAGCTGTTCGACTTGCGCCGCTGCAACAAGGCGGGAGCGAAATTCGACTACGAAAAAGGGAAATGGTTCAACCACGAATACATCCTGATGAAGAGCAACGAAGAAGTAGCCTCCATGTTCATGCCGATACTGAAGGAACACGGCATCGACGCCCCGGAAGACATGGTAGTTACGGTGGTCGGAATGATGAAAGGCCGTGTCAGCTTCGTCAACGAACTGTGGGAAACCTGCAAGTTCTTCTTTGTAGCTCCTGCGGAATACGACGAAAAAACAGTGAAGAAACGTTGGAAAGAAGACTCGGCAAAGTGCATGACAGAACTGGCCGATTTGCTGGAAACGCTCGACGACTTCTCCTTGAAACATCAGGAAGAAGTAGTAATGAAATGGATTGAAGAAAAAGGATACCACGTGGGCAATATCATGAACGCCTTCCGCCTGACATTAGTAGGCGAAGGGAAAGGCCCCCACATGTTCGACATTTCTTCCGTGTTGGGCAAAGAAGAAACCATACGTCGTATGCGCCGCGCAATAGAGGCGCTCAAATAACCGGCGGAATGATTTACAATCTGATTATGCTCCTTTACGCAAGTGCGGTCAGGATGGCCGCGCTTTTCAGCAAGAAAGTCGCTCTGATGTACCGAGGTGAAAGAGAGGCTTTCAACGTGCTGGAAAGAAACATAGTGAAAGGAGAAAAGTATCTCTGGTTTCACGCCGCATCGCTGGGCGAGTTCGAGCAGGGCCGCCCTCTGATAGAAGAAATACGCAAGAAGTATCCGCGATACAAAATTCTGCAAACCTTCTTTTCCCCGTCGGGATACGAGGTGCGCAAGCACTACAAAGGGGCAGACATTGTCTGTTACCTGCCCCTTGACACTCCTCGCAACGCAAGGCGTTTCATCGAGCTTGCACGGCCTTGCATGGCCTTTTTCATCAAATATGAATTCTGGAAGAACTATCTGAACGAACTTGACCGGCAAGGTATCCCTGCATACAGCGTATCGTCTATCTTCCGCCCCGACCAGATTTTCTTCCAGTGGTACGGAAAAGGATACAGCCGGGTGCTCCATACATTTGCCCGTCTGTTCGTCCAAAACCGGAGTTCGGCGGAGCTTCTCCGCAAAATAGGAATCGAAAATGTCACGGTTGTGGGCGATACCCGCTTCGACAGGGTAATCGAGATATGCCGGAAAGCGAAAGATCTTCCATTGGTTGACAAGTTTAAAGGAGACTCGCTTGTCTTTGTCGCCGGAAGTTCGTGGGAACCGGACGAAGACATCTTCATTCCTTATTTCAACGAATGCCCGAACATGAAACTGATTGTGGCCCCTCACGTAATCGAAGAAAGCCACTTGAAAGAGATAGAGGGGAAACTGGCCCGCAAGTCCGTGCGCTATACGGAAGCCACGGAGGAAACGCTGCAGAACGCAGACTGCCTCATCATCGATTGTTTCGGGCTGCTTTCGTCCATTTACCGCTATGGAGAAATCGCATACGTGGGAGGAGGATTCGGAGCCGGAATCCACAATGTGCTGGAGGCTGCCGTGTATGGAATGCCTGTCATATTCGGACCGAACAACAGGCGTTTCCGCGAAGCGCAAGGACTGCTGGCTTGCGACGGCGGTTTCGAGATTCACGGGAAAGATGACTTCAACGCACTGACGGACAAACTGACAACAGACAAGGGTTTTTTAAGGGAAGCAGGGAAAGCGGCCGACGCATACGTCCACGAAAATGCAGGCGCGCTCGAAAAAATAATGCAGACTATCGGAAAGGAACTGGAAAAGCTGTAGCGGTAACGGAAACGCGAATGCGAACGCAGGGAAAGCGTCACTGCTCATGAAGCCCTGCGTCCGCATTCGCTCTCCAGAACGGCATTCATTCAAAGTCAAAAAGAGCCGTCGACAGATAGCGTTCTCCTGTATCAGGCAAAAGAACCACAATGTTTTTCCCTCTGTACGCTTCTTCTTTCGCAAGCTGAACGGCAGCAAAAGCAGCTGCACCGGAAGAAATTCCCACCAGCAGCCCTTCCTGTTGCGCCAATTCGCGCGCAGTGCGCATGGCATCCTCGTCCGCCACGCGGATTACCTTGTCTACAACTTCCGAATCATACGTCTTGGGAATGAAACCGGCGCCGATACCTTGTATCTTGTGCGGCCCGGCATTTCCACCGGAAAGCACGGGCGAACTGTCCGGTTCCACCGCTACGATTTCAATGTCCGGCTTGTACTGTTTCAAACCTCTTCCCGTGCCGCTGACGGTGCCTCCCGTACCGACTCCGGCCACGAACACGTCAACCGCTCCGTCGGTGTCGCTCCATATTTCCTGAGCGGTGGTCTGCGTATGCGCTTTCGGGTTGGCAGGATTCGCGAACTGCTGGAGAATGACAGCACCCGGCATGGCGTCTCTCAATTGTTCCGCTTTGCGGATAGAGCCTCCCATGCCTTCGCTTCCCGGAGTAAGCACGATTTCCGCGCCCAAAGCCTTCAGCAGTTTCCTGCGCTCCATGCTCATGGTTTCCGGCATCGTCAGTATCGTCCTGTAACCTTTTGTCGAGGCTATCCATGCCAGCCCCACCCCCGTGTTTCCGCTGGTCGGTTCGATGATGACAGCCCCCGGCTTCAATATGCCTTGCCGTTCAGCGTCTTCTATCATGGCAAGGGCGATGCGGTCTTTCACGCTTCCTCCCGGATTGAAGAACTCCACTTTCGCGATGATGTTTCCTGCCGCCTGATGCGTTTGCGAAAAGCGGTCCAGCCAGACAAGCGGAGTGTGTCCGATCAAGTCTGTCAGTTGTGCATAAATCTGTGCCATAATTGTCTTTATAAAATGATACATGCAAAGATATACGATATTGCCGGAATAACGGAAAGGAGCCGGAAAATTTCATGGTTTTTAGCGGCGTTTGCAACCGGAGAAAACCGTTTTCCCCACATGCACGCCCTTGCCGGACGGCATCCCGGCGCACCGCCGGCGGAAACGAAGGCGGCCTTGCAAAAAAGAACCGCCGCGTTTCGGCCGGTTGCCCGCCGCCTTCTCCGGACGTCCCCCTCCGCCTCCGACGAGAAAATTGCACAAACACGGACTTCCGCATCAAAGTTTTTGTATCTTTGCAACCTGAAAAAACATCAAATCGACTTATTATGGGCTTATTGTCAGCTTTATTCGGAAACAAGAAACCGGACGAAAACCGAAATCCGCAAGAAGAACAGAACCGGAAAAACTTCGATATCCTGAAATACGACGGCATACGGGCGCGCAACATGGGAAAACTTCCTTACGCCATCAAATGCTTTGAAGAAGCGGTTGCGCTGAACGAAGAAGCCGAAACGCTGGGACTTCTCGCGCAAGCCTATCTGCAAGCCAACCGCACGGACGATGCGCGCGCCGCACTGGAACGGTTAGCGGAAAAAGACCCTTCCGACATCCGCACGCTGCTCTCGTTAGCAAGCGTCTGCTACATGCTGGAAGATTATGAAGGCATGAACGAAGCGTGCCGGAAGGCCATTGCCGCCGACAGCGCGAACGCGCAGGCTTACTTCCTCTCTGCCCGCGCGGAAAGGGGGCTGAAAAACAACCTGAACGCTATAGTGATGCTCACCAAAGCCATCGCCTTGAACGAAACCTTCGCCCAAGCCTACCAGCTCCGCGCCGAAGTGCTGTGGGAGATGCGCCAGGCCCGCGAAGCGATGGAAGACATCGGGCACATCCTTTCGGCAAGTCCCGAAGACGAAGACGCGCTCCTGCTGAAAGGGAAAATAGAAGCGGCTCTCGGACAAACGGAAGAAGCCCTTGCCTGCTGCGACAAGGTGATGGAAGCGAACCCCTTCAACGAACAGGCTTACCTGCTGAAGGGAGGAATGCTGGCCGGAGAAAACAAGCTGGCCGAAGCCGAAACGCTCTATACGGAGGCCATCGACCTGATGCCCGACAAAGCTGCGTTCTATCAGGAAAGGGGCCGCGTCCGTCTGCTCGGCGGAAACAAGGAAGGGGCTGCCGACGACATGAAGAAGGCCATCGAGATAGCTCCCGAAAAAGAGGAACAGATTTCGGGCAACTTCAGCAATTTCGGAAAAAGCGGCCTGCAAACGGGGATATACTGACACGGATGACAGGTTCCACCCCGAAAAAGGGATTCTTTTACGGGACTTCCGCAACTGCGGAAGCCGATACGTTTCAACGTCCGGACTGACATAGGAAGGCCGGACGCGATTGTTTTCGTGAGAAGGTTGCTTGACGGTACCTCAAATCACAAATTAAGTGGAATGATTCCGCCTTTTTTATTTATAACCGCCACGCATATAGGGCAACTCATCGAACAGGAGTTTTGGCGGCAGGAGCGAAGTGCCGGATGGTTGGCTGGGAATGAATGCCGACCCGGACAGCCCGAACCGGCTTACGGACGTAGAAATCACAAGAACTGCAATCAACAATCCGTTTACAGCCGATTATGAGATAGAATACATCGACTGATGCCCGAAGCAGGAAAGATGTACTGAAAACCCGCCCGGCTTCACCCGAAAAACGCCGGGACATTCCGCATCAAACGCCGCGACTTTTGCCTTCAAACGTCGCGGCGTTTTCTTGTTCCGCCCGCGCCTCTCCGGAAAGGGTTACAAGTCCGGGAAAGAAACTTATACAAGAAAACTCAAAAAATAATTCTTCCCTTCTAAATATAAATGAAGACCTTAGGTTTTCCCGCCCAAAAGATGTATCTTTGCAGACGAATCAAAGACTGCATATATGGCTATAGAAATCAAACCTATCCCAGTGCTTCGCGGCAAAGCTGCGACACGCTTCGTGGAGGAAGCGGACAGAAACGCCAGAGAAAAGCGCGGTTCTATAGACTTCACGAAACAAGCGGCAAAAATGCGCGCCATATTGAAACGTTCCAAACTGCATCAAGAATAATTGATATGCTGGAGCGTTGCGAGTTCTGCGAACTGAATGAAGAGGTGCTTCGGGAATGCGACGGATTCTCGTGCAAGAATGAAGACATAACCGAGTTCTTCACGAAGGAATATGCCGATTACGCTTACCAACTTTTAGGCAAGTCCTATTGTTTTGTGGAGCAGGACAAGCGACGCATCATCGGCGCTTTCACCGTAGCCAATTCAAGCATCCGGGCCGACTTGCTCCCGAACAACCGCCGCAACAAGCTCAACCGTAACATACCCAACGAGAAACGCCGTCCTCAATACCCTGCGGTATTGGTTGGACAGCTTGCCGTCAGTGAAAACTATAAAGGACTTCATGTAGGCGATGAGCTGTTGGATGCCATCAAATCGTGGTTCATAGAACCGCTGAACAAGACGGGATGCCGTTATATAGTGGTAGACGCCTTGAATCATCCAAAGGTCTTTGACTTTTATCAGCGCAACGGCTTTAAGTTCCTGTTCTCCACAGAGGAAGAAGAATGGACATTTCTGCACGGCAGGAGAACGGCGAAAGAGAAAACAGCCATGCAATCTATGCATACCCGACTGATGTATTTCGACCTGATACTGCTGCGCGCCTGATAAGGGAACAAGAAATTTCTGAAAACAGAAAAGAAAAATTCAATAGAACGCTTGTTTTTTCAAGAAAAGTATTACATTTGCAACGGAAATAATAACAAAATAACAACAGACACGTATGAAAGCATTGAACGCACGCTTCTTCTTTTTCTTTTATTACTTTTACTTTAGCAATGAAGTGAAGCGGGAGTTTGCGTATGTACGTTAAAAGAAAAACAGAACCAAACGAAAAAACGAACGAATATGACGAATCCCGCTTCAACATGAAGTCGGGATTTTTTTTTAGACAAAAAACACAAGATGAAAAGAATAGCGATACAAGGAATCGTGGGCTCGTATCACGACATTGCCGCCCACAAGTATTTCAAAGACGAGGAAATCGAGCTGGTGTGCTGCAACACGTTTGAAGACGTGTTCGGAGCGATGAAAAAAGACAGCAGCGTAATCGGAGTGACGGCCATCGAGAACACCATCGCCGGAAGCCTGCTCCACAACTACGAACTGCTCCGGGAAAGCGGAGCCACCATCATCGGCGAACACAAGCTGCGCATCAGCCACAGCATCATGTGCCTGCCCGGTGAAGATTGGGGAACGCTGACCGAAGTCAACTCGCACCCCGTGGCCCTAGCGCAATGCCGCGACTTCCTCCAGCACCACCCCCAGCTGAAGGTGGTAGAGACGGAAGACACCGCCGCCAGCGCGCGCGACATCAAGGAAAAGGGTCTGAAAGGCCATGCCGCCATCTGCTCGAAATATGCGGCGGAACTCTACGGCATGAAGATTTTGCAGGAAGGCATCGAAACCAACAAACACAACTTCACCCGTTTCCTCGTGGTATGCGATCCGTGGACGGCCGACGAAATGAAAGACCGCTCAAAAATCAACAAGGCAAGCATCGTGTTCTACACGCCCCACAGCGAAGGAAGCCTCTCGCAAGTGTTGTCAATCTTTTCGTTCTACCACATCAACCTGACCAAAATCCAGTCGCTCCCCATCATCGGACGCGAATGGGAATATATGTTCTACGTAGATGTAATGTTCGATGATTATCTGAGATACAGGCAGTCCATCGATGCAGTAACCCCATTGACCAAATCACTTAAAATATTAGGAGAATATGCAGAAGGAGAATCAACCATATAAGATTGCGCCGGCCGACCGCCTGGCCAACGTAAGCGAATACTATTTCAGCCGCAAGCTGAAGGAAGTGGCCCGCATGAACGCGGAAGGGAAAAACGTAATCAGCCTCGGAATAGGAAGCCCTGACATGCCTCCTTCGGAAGACACCGTCAAAGTGTTGTGCGAAAACGCGCAAAAGCCGGACGTACACGGATACCAGCCCACTGTAGGCATACCGGAACTGCGCCAAGCCATGTCGGAATGGTACAAGCGGTGGTATGGCGTTGACCTCGACCCGAACACGGAAATCCAGCCGCTCATCGGCTCGAAGGAAGGCATCCTGCACGTCACGCTGGCCTTTGTGAACGTGGGCGACCAGGTGCTTGTCCCGAATCCGGGCTACCCTACCTACACTTCGCTCAACAAAATTCTGGGAAGCGAAATCGTCAACTACGACCTGCGCGAGGACAACCGTTGGCAGCCCGACTTCGACCAATTGGAGAAGATGGACTTGAGCCGCGTGAAGCTGATGTGGACCAACTACCCGAACATGCCCACCGGAGCCAACGCAAGCATGGAGCTATACGAGAAGTTAGTCGACTTCGCACGCCGGCACAACATCGTCATCGTCAACGACAACCCCTACAGCTTCATCCTCAACCGCAAGCCAATCAGCATCCTCAGCGTGCCGGGGGCGAAAGAATGCTGCATCGAGTTCAACTCGATGAGCAAAAGCCACAACATGCCGGGCTGGCGCGTGGCGATGGCGGCCACCAACGCGGAGTTCATCCAATGGATTGTGAAGATTAAGAGCAACATCGATTCGGGCACCTTCCGTCCTATCCAGCTCGCCGCCGCCCAAGCCTACCGGAACTCAGCCGAATGGCACGAGGAAGCGAACGTGAAAGTGTACGGACGCCGCAGGAAACTGGCGGAAGAAATCATGCGGGCGTTGGGATGCACGTTCGACCCCGAACAGGTGGGCATGTTCCTCTGGGGACGAATCCCCGACACGTATACCGACGTGGAAGACCTTACCGAACGGGTGCTCCATGAAGCACGGGTGTTCATCACGCCGGGATTCATCTTCGGAAGCAACGGAAAACGCTACATCCGCATATCGCTCTGCGCAAAAGAGGACAAACTGGCCGAAGCGCTCGAACGCATCAAGGCCGTATTCAAATAACTGCTAACTCTAAAAGAAAAGATATGGAACTCGAATTGCAACCCATCGAACTGGAAGGCGTATCGAAAGAACGGCCTTTGGTCATTGCAGGCCCCTGCAGTGCCGAAACAGAAGAACAAGTGATGTCTACAGCCAAGCAGCTTGCAGACAAAGGCATCAAGATTTTCCGCGCAGGTATATGGAAACCTCGCACCAAACCGGGCGGCTTTGAAGGCATCGGCGTAGACGGGCTTCCCTGGTTGAAGGAGGTGAAAAAGGAAACCGGAATGTATGTAGCTACGGAAGTGGCGACCGCGAAACACGTATACGAGTGTCTGAAAGCGGGAATCGACATTCTCTGGATTGGAGCGCGCACCACGGCCAACCCGTTTGCCGTGCAGGAAATCGCAGACGCGCTGAAGGGAGTAGACGTCCCGGTGCTGATAAAGAACCCGGTGAATCCGGATTTGGAGCTGTGGATCGGCGCATTGGAGCGAATCAACAACGCGGGGCTGAAACGAATCGGTGCCATTCACCGGGGATTCTCGTCATACGACAAGAAGATTTACCGCAACCTTCCGCAATGGCACATCCCCATCGAGCTGCGCCGGCGCATCCCCAACCTGCCGATTCTCTGCGACCCAAGCCACATCGGGGGCAAGCGCGAACTGATAGCCCCGCTCTGCCAGCAGGCAATGGACTTGGGTTTCGACGGACTCATCGTGGAATCGCACTGCAATCCGGACGCAGCGTGGAGCGACGCTTCGCAACAAGTCACTCCGGACGTGCTCGACTACATACTGAGCCTGCTTGTCATCCGCTCGGAACACCAGAGCACGGAAAACCTGAACGACCTGCGCCGCCAGATTGACGAGTGCGACAACGAACTGATGGACATCCTTGCCAAACGAATGCGCGTGTGCCGCGAAATCGGAACGTTCAAGAAAGAGCATAACATGACCATCCTCCAGACAGGACGCTACAATGAAATCCTCGACAAGCGCGGGGCGCAAGGTTCGCTCTGCGGCATGGATGCAGATTTCGTGAAGCAGGTGTTTGAATTGATTCACGAAGAAAGCGTGCGGCAGCAGATGGAAATTATCAACAAGTGACATGCGTACTTTTTCTTTCGGCCACCCGAAAGAAAAAGATACCAAAAAGAAAGGGTGCCGTCTGCACTTCCAAAGCTACTGCGGGAGCATTTCGGACTAAAGTCCGGGAAACTCGCTTCGCTCAAACAGCCCGAACTTCTTAACGCCCGAAACGCCCCTCCGCTTCACGCTTTTCCAGTGAGGACGGACGCATCGACACAACAAATTGTTCGAGCCTCAGCGAAGGAGCGTAAAGCGGAGAAGATGATTTTTGCGTTAAAAAGTGCAGGCTGTTTGAGCCGAAAGGCGAGTTTCCTGCACTTTAGCAAAAATCATCTTCGGAGTAGCTCCTGAGGTGCAGCTCTTGATTTTTTTCTTTTGGTATCTTTTCTTTTTGCATCAAGGCAAAAAGAAAAGTACACAACCACCACACAAAAAACATAACAACAATGAGAATACAAATACTTGGAGCCGGAAAAATGGGCTCCTTCTTCTGCGACGTGCTGAGTTTCGAGCATGAAGTGGCCGTTTACGATGTGAATCCGCAACGCCTGCGGTTTATGTACAACTGTCTCCGGTTCACGAAAACGGAAGAGATAGAAGCGTTCAAGCCTGAGTTGGTCATCAATGCGGCCACCGTCAAGTACACGCTCGACGCTTTCCGCCAGGTGCTTCCGGTGTTGCCGAAAGACTGCATCATCAGCGACATCGCTTCCGTAAAGACCGGGCTGAAAGAGTTTTACGAGGGCTGCGGATTCCGCTACGTGTCTACGCACCCGATGTTCGGCCCGACGTTCGCCAACCTCGACAAGCTGAGCGAAGAAAACGCAATCATCATCAAGGAGGGCGACCATTTGGGACGGATTTTCTTCAAAGACCTGTATCAGCGGTTGGGGCTGAACATCTTCGAATATACTTTCGACGAGCACGACGAGACGGTGGCCTACTCGCTTTCCATCCCGTTTGTGTCCACTTTCGTGTTTGCGGCGGTGATGAAGCATCAGGACGCGCCGGGAACTACTTTCAAACGCCACATGTCCATCGCAAGGGGCGTGCTCAACGAGGACGACTACCTGCTTCAGGAAATCCTGTTCAACCCGCGCACCCCGGCGCAGGTGGAGGGCATACGCACGGAACTGAACGAGCTGCTCGACATCATCAGCCGAAAGGATTCGGCTGGAATCCACGCCTATCTTGGCAAGATTCGCAACAATATAAAGTAAGACAGCCGAAGAACGGAAACAGAAAAGGCGCATCCTCTTTGCAGGACGCGCCTTTCTTCTTATTGAAATATCGAATGTTTCTTAGAATCTGTAGCCTACGCCGATTGCGAAGCTCATGTTCTTTGAATTATCATCATCATCTTTAAACGGATTGAGGAAGCCATGCTGAGCAGTAAAGTTCACTAAATAGTGTTCGCCAAGCTCAACGCCCAAGCCCCATTGGAGACCCAAGTCAAAACGGTTGCAATCTACACCTTTATCATCGAAGATTTTCCAATCATCGCCGCCATCCCAATGTTCTTTGTACTTACCACCAAGACCGAAAGCCAGATATGGACCTGCATTAATCACAAACTTTGTATTGTCAGTGATGTCAAACTTATAAGCAGCCAAGATGGGAATATCCAAATAAACCGGCCTTGCTGTCGCTTTCTCGTCACCGTATTTCACCTTGTAACCCTTGGAAGTAATCATGATTCCCGGCTGGAAAGCCCAATTTTCATTGAACGCATAGTCAGCGCCCACTCCCATTGTGAAACCCGTAATTGCTTTCGAATCATCCAACTTGGTCATGTTGCTGAAGTTCATTCCAAACTTCACGTCCCATCTCAGTTGAGAGAAACCGACTGCGGCAACCATTCCCAAAGCGAGCGTCAAAAATAACTTTTTCATAGTCTCAAAAATTTTAATTTGCGGCCAGCCCCCGTGACACCAAAATCAGTTTGGTTGTTGTTAACGGGAAAGGGCGGGAGCTGTTTCCGCTGCGCGAAAACCCCTTTTCCGTCTGTTGCTCGGATACGAATC
This sequence comes from uncultured Phocaeicola sp., assembly GCA_944320135.1. GTDB lineage: Bacteria > Bacteroidota > Bacteroidia > Bacteroidales > Bacteroidaceae > Phocaeicola. The sequence continues at coordinate 62,668 of CALUGI010000003.1, forward strand.
CGTATCGCATCCGGATACAAAACTATAAAAAACTTTTAAAAGAACAAACGGAATCGAAACAAACCCGCCAAATTTATACAAATTAACAAGTCAAGAACGCCGGAAAACGCCGCGAGGTTTCAAAAAAAGTCCCCGACGCTTCGACGGAAACGCCGGGGACTTTATATGTGAAGCCGCGCGGTCAGAGCTTGACTTTCTTCGACACAGGTTTCGATTCGTTGTGCAGGCGGTCTAAAGCTGTCACCACGTAGCGGTATTTCGTCTTGCCGTCTTCGTAGGGAAGTTTGCAGAACTCGTTGTGCGTGATGGCGACGATTCGCGAAGGGTCGTCGAGGTTCACCTTCTCTTTCCGCAGGAAGCGGTAGACCACGTAGTGCTTCGCCTCGTCCATGACAGTTTTCGCCTTCGGAGCCGTCCAGAACAGGATGTACCCGTCTTCCGTCCACACAGCCTTTACCTTGCGTACTTTCTTGGGAGCCTTGTCGTCGATGAAAGGCGAAGCGGGCCACAGGGCGGGGAACTTGTGGTATCTGTTTGCCAGCATGTCGCGGTAGTTGCCCTTGTTCTCCACCACCGCCGCCGCATACCACTGGCAGCTTCCCTGCACGGCAGGCAGCGAACGCTGCAAACTGTACTTGGCCGGAATCTGGCTCTGGTTCGGATTCATCAGGTCGGGCTTCGTCACCGTCCGCACCACATCCTGGCCTATATAGAGAGGGCGCGCCGCCGCATTCTTCGCCCACCAGCGGACCAGCGTCTCATAGTCGGCGGCGGGATGGCCTATCTCCCAATAAATCTGCGGAATGTTGTAGTCCACCCATCCGTTGTTCACCCACAGCAGCACGTCGGCATAGAGGTCGTCGTAGTTCTGCAGGCCGTTGGTGTCGCTTCCGTTGGGGCTGCTCTTCTTGTTCCGGTAGATGCCGAAAGGCGACACGCCGAACTTCACCCACGGCTTCGTGTCGCGCACCGTTTCGTGAATCTCCTTTATCAGCACGTTCACGTTGTCGCGCCTCCAGTCGCCCCGGTCGGTGAATCCCCGTCCGTAAGCCGCGAAGCTCAAATCGTCGGGAAACTCCTCTCCCGGATTCGGGTAAGGGTAGAAATAGTCGTCCATGTGGATGGCATCGACGTCATACCGGCTCACGATGTCGCGCACGATTTTGCAGATGTATTTGCGCGATTCGGGCAGTCCGGGGTCGAAGTAAAGCTGTCCGGCGTACTCTACGAACCATTCGGGATGCGCATTGTACGGATGCAGCGGCGAGAGAGCGGTTGTTCCCTTCGTCTTTGCCCGATACGGGTTGATCCACGCATGAATCTCCATGTCGCGCTTGTGGCATTCCTCCACCATGAACTGCAACGGGTCCCACGCAGGCGAAGGCGCTTTCCCCTGCACTCCGGTCAGATACCGGCTCCAAGGCTCGAAAGGCGACTTGTACAAGGCGTCGGCCTCAGCCCTCACCTGAAAGATAACGGCGTTGATGCCCGCCCCCTTCAGGTTGTCGAGCTGTCCCGTCAGAGTCCTTTTCATCTGCTCCGCCGGCATTCCCTGAAACTGCCCGTTGACGCACTGAATCCACGCGCCGCGAAACTCGCGTTTCGGGAACTGCCCTTGAGCGTATGCCGCGCAAATGCTGAAAATAAGCATCGCAACGGCCCAAAAACTTCTTGGTTTCATATACAAGTACGCTTATTCAGTAAGTTTAATTCCTCTTCACTTTCTATTCTATCCATCACATCAAGCATCTCCAATTGCGCTTTATTGAAAATAGTTCTGCCCATACTGATTATATATCCTTGTTTTATGCCACAAAAGTAATCAATTCAAACAAGAAAGCAGTGAATCATCCGGAAAAAACGGAGCGCGTTTCTAAAAAAAGTCGCTATCTTTGTTGGCACGAAGATAAGATGCGGCTCGGAAATGAAAGGGAAATCTGCGCTTTCCCTTTGCATTCCTCTCGCCTTTCGCTATCTTTGCACGTCCAACCAAGGAAAAAGAAATCATGTCGGAGAGCAACTGCATAACGATCAAGGGAGCGAAAGTAAACAACCTGAAGAACATCGACGTAAACATACCGCGCAACAAGTTAGTTGTCATCACGGGACTGTCCGGTTCCGGGAAGTCATCGCTGGCGTTCGACACGCTCTATGCCGAAGGGCAGCGGCGTTACGTGGAAAGCCTTTCGTCGTATGCCCGCCAGTTCCTGGGCAGGATGAGCAAACCGGAATGCGACTTCATCAAAGGGATTCCACCGGCCATCGCCATCGAGCAGAAGGTCATCAGCCGCAACCCGCGCTCCACCGTAGGGACTTCGACCGAAATCTACGAATACCTCCGGCTGCTTTTCGCACGTGTGGGGAAGACCTATTCGCCCGTCAGCGGCAAATTGGTGAAGAAAGACAGCCCCGAAGACATCGTCAACTGTATGCTGGCCCATCCGAAAGGGACTCGCTATACCGTGCTCACCCCCATCCTTCCGCGCGACGGACGCTCGTTCCCCGAACAGTTGGACATGGACATGAAACAGGGCTTCACCCGTCTGGAAGTGAACGGGGAAATGACACGTATCGAAGACTACATTTATAATGAAAAGGACACCGTTTATCTGCTGGTCGACCGCATGAGCTGCGACGACAGCAAGGACGCGATAAGCCGGTTGACCGACTCGGCGGAAACGGCCATGTATGAGGGGGACGGAGCCTGCCTGCTGCGCTTCTATCTGCCCGACGGAACAACCGAACTCCATTCGTTCAGCACCAAGTTCGAAGCGGACGGAATGAAATTCGAGGAACCGAGCGACCAGATGTTCTCGTTCAACTCACCCATCGGAGCCTGCCCCACCTGCGAAGGCTTCGGCAAGATTATCGGAATCGACGAACATCTTGTGATACCCAACCGGGCGCTGAGCGTGTATGACGGAGCGGTAATCTGCTGGCGGGGAGAAAAAATGGGCGAATGGCTCAACGAGTTTCTCCGAGAAGCCCCGGCGCACGACTTTCCCATCTTCGCTCCTTATTACGAACTGACCCAGGAACAGAAAGACTATCTCTGGCACGGGCCGCGCGACAAGGCATGTATCGATTCGTTCTTCAAGATGCTTGAAGAAAACCAGTACAAAATTCAATACCGCGTCATGCTGGCCCGATACAGAGGCAAGACTATCTGCCCCACCTGCCACGGAAGCCGGCTGAAGAAGGAAGCGAACTATGTACGTGTGGGCGGAAAGAATATCTCCGAGCTGGTCGAGATGCCGGTATATGAGCTGAAAGAGTTCTTCCGCACGTTGCAGCTCAACGAACACGACCGCACCATAGCCAAAAGGCTGCTCGACGAAATCACTAACCGTCTGACCTTCCTTGACGACGTAGGCTTGGGATACCTCACGCTCAACCGCCTGAGCAACACCCTGTCCGGCGGCGAAAGCCAGCGAATCAACCTCGCCACTTCCTTGGGAAGCAGTCTGGTAGGCTCGCTCTACATCCTTGACGAACCGAGTATCGGGCTGCATAGCCGTGACACGACCCGACTGATAAAAGTATTGCGCCAGCTCCAGCAATTGGGGAATACGGTTGTCGTAGTGGAACACGACGAAGAAATCATCCGTGCAGCCGACTACATCATCGACATCGGGCCAAAAGCGGGACGTTTGGGAGGGGAAATCGTGTATCAAGGAGACATGAACAACCTGAAGCCGGGGAGCGACAGCTATACCGTGAAGTACCTGCTCGGAGAAGAAACCATCGAATGTCCCAAAACGCACCGCCCGTGGAACAACTATATCGAAATCAAAGGAGCGAGAGAGAACAACCTGAAAGGCATCAACGTGCGCTTCCCGCTCAACGTGATGACGGTAGTGACCGGCGTGAGCGGTTCGGGCAAAAGTACGCTGGTGCGCGACATTTTCTACAAAGCGCTCAAACGCGAATACAGCGAAGCGAGCGACCGTCCCGGCGAGTTCGTTTCATTGGAAGGCGACATCAGACAGGTAAGCGACATCGAGTTCGTAGACCAGAACCCGATAGGCAAGTCGTCACGAAGCAATCCGGTGACTTATATCAAGGCATACGACGAAATACGCAAGCTGTTCGCCGACCAGCCCCTGTCGAAGCAGATGGGATATACGGCCGGATACTTCTCCTTCAACACCGAAGGCGGACGATGCGAAGAATGCAAAGGAGAAGGTACGGTGACCGTAGAGATGCAGTTCATGGCCGACCTCGTATTAGAATGCGAATCGTGTCATGGCAAACGCTTCAAGAAGGAAACGCTGGAAGTGACGTTCGAGGGAAAAAACATCTACGACATACTGGAGATGACCGTAAACCAAGCTATCGAGTTCTTTACGGAACACAACCAAAAGAAGATTGTGAAGAAACTGCAACCGCTGCAAGATGTAGGATTAGGCTACATCAAACTGGGACAATCGTCCTCCACTCTGTCGGGAGGCGAGAACCAGCGCGTGAAACTGGCCTACTTCCTTAGCATCGAGAAGGCCCAACCGACCATCTTCGTATTCGACGAGCCGACCACGGGACTGCATTTCCACGACATCAAGAAGCTCCTTCACGTATTCGACGCGCTCATCAGCCGAGGGCATACAATCGTCATCATCGAGCACAACATGGATGTCATCAAATGCGCCGACTATATTATCGACCTCGGACCGGAAGGAGGCGACATGGGAGGCAATCTGGTCATAGCCGGGACACCGGAGGAAGTGGCCGAATGCGCAACGTCTTATACAGGCCGGTATCTGAAAGAGAAAATGAAGAGTGAAGAATGAAAGGCAAACGCCTGATTCTTCACTCTCCGCCCTTCATTCTTCATTTCCAAAGAAAGGATATTTATTTCTTCAGTTCGTCATCCACAACGGCCATCATGCCTTCCACTTGGGCAAGCGCCAACATGCGTCCGTGGAACGAATAGCCCGGATTGTAGCCTTTGTCTTCATCGCCCAACATCGTGCGTCCGTGATCGACACGCATCGGCAGGCCCGGATTTTCCGTTTCAAAGATACGAATCAAGTCTATCAGATGGCCGCGTCCCTGCAAGTGGGAACTTTCGATGAAGTTTCCTCCCGGCATGGCGGCCGTGCTCCGCAGATGAACGAAATGAGTGCGTTTCGCAAACTTGCGCGCAAGTTCACGGGTGTCATTGTGCTCGCCTGCGCTCAGCGAACCGGCGCAGAACGTCAAGCCGTTGTGCGGATTGTCGACTGCGTTCAGGAACCATGCAATGTCTTCTTCATTGGTCACGATACGCGGAAGTCCCAAAATCTGGAAAGGAGGATCGTCCGGATGCACGCACATATTTACCCCGTATTCTTCGCACACCGGCATCACGGCAGCCAGGAAATAGCGCATGTTCTCGCGCAAAGCGTCCCTGTCGATGCCGTCGTACAGAGCCAGCAAACGCTTGAAGATTGCCACCGGATTTTTGTCTCCTTCTTTGATGTTCCCGTTCACGAAGCCTTGGGTCTTGACGATAATCGAGTCAATCAGCTCATCCTTTTCGGCTTCGGTTATCACCTTGTCGAGTTCGGCCACCTTGCGGAGTTCCTCCTCGGTATAGTCAGCCTCCGCTCCGGCACGGCAGAGAATCTTCGTGTCGAAATAGGCGAAGCGGATGCGGTCGTAATACAGCGAAGTGCTCCCGTCGGGCCAAGGATGCGCCAGGTCAGTACGCACCCAGTCGATGACAGGCATGAAGTTATAGCATACGGTCTTCACGCCGCATTTGCCCAAGTTCGCCAGACTCACTTTGTAGTTTTCAATCAGCTGTTCGCGTTCAGGCCCCGCATACTTGATTGCTTCGCACACGGGAAGGCTTTCAACCACCGACCAGCGGAGGCCATACGACTCAATGTAAGACTTCAAACCATTGATTGCCTCTACCGTCCAGATTTCGCCGTTCGGCACGTCGTGCAAGGCCGTGACGATTCCTTCCACTCCTATCTGGCGAAGCATCGAAAGCGTTATCTTGTCGTTCTTGCCGAACCAGCGCCATGTCTTTTCCATCATAATTCAATCCTCCTTTATACACCACTGAATGCACTGAAACCTCCGTCAATCGGCAGCATGGCGCCGGTTACGAAACTTGCCGCATCGCTGCAAAGGAACTGTACCGCACCGTTCAACTCGTTGATGTCGCCGAAACGCTTGAACGGAGTCTTCGCCAACACCTTCTTGCTGCGGTCGGTGAGCGAACCGTCCGGGTTGATAAGCACGCGGCGGTTCTGGTCGCCGATGAAGAATCCCGGAGCGATGGCGTTCACGCGGATTCCGTCGCCGTATTTCAACGCCATCTCGCTTGCCAGCCACTGGGTGAAGTTGGCCACAGCGGTTTTGGCAGCCGAATAGCCCGGCACGCGGGTAATTGCGCTGTATGCGGCCATAGACGACACGTTTACGATACATCCGCTTTTCTGGGCCGCCATCACCTTGCCGAAAATCATTGAAGGATAAACCGTTCCGTTCATGTTCAGATTGGTCACCTTTTCCCAGCAGGCAATGTCCATGTCATAGAAATGCTGGTCGGGGTCCAGCGTTGCGCCCGGCATATTTCCCCCGGCAATGTTCAGCAGGATGTCGATATGTCCCCATTTCGCCACAATCTCGTCGGCTACCTTCTGCAAACTTTCCACATCAAGCACGTTGCCCAAAATGCCGATTACGTCTTCGCCATACTGTTTCAGCTCGGCCACACGATTGTCAAGCTGCTCCTGACGGATGTCGATTGCAACCACTTTCGCTCCCTGCTGCACAAAATGCCGGGCAATGTTTCCGCCCAACACGCCTCCGGCACCGGTAATCACCGCTACCTTGCCGGCAATGCTAAATAATTCGTTCATTGTTTGTTGTATTTATATAAGGTTTATATCACTCTTCGCTGTCCGATACGAAAACGCCGGGACGTTTTTCCGAAAAGACGGGCAGCCTTTCCGGAGAAAACGGGCGGATTTCCTTTCTTGTCCGCTGCAAAAATAATCGGATTTTGAACGCCCTATTGTGCGGATATTTGCAAATGATTTGCGTATTTTTGCAGCATGAAGAAATTAATCAACGAACAGCTCGCCATCACGCGCACAAATCCCATCAAAGCACGGCTTTACGACTATCCGCGCTTCACCTACCCGTGGCATTTCCACAGCGAATACGAGTTTATTTTCATAGAAAAAGGAAGGGGACAATGTTTGGCAGGCGACAGCATCGCCGACTATTCCGAGGGCGACGGCATCTTGTTCGGCTCCAACCTCCCCCACTGTATGCAGACGCTTCCGGAAGATGCTGCCGACGAAAGGTTCCGCGTGCAAGGAGCCATCATCCAGTTTGAAAAAGACTTCATGCAATATTCCTTTTCCCACTACATCCAGTTCAATTCTATCCGGAACTTGCTGGAAGAAGCGCAGCAGGGCATCTGCTTTTCGCTGAAAGGCTGCGCAAACATTGCCCGTACAGTCAGACTTATCCCGCACACGGAAGGAATGGAACAGGTGATACACATTCTGACGCTGCTTCAAGCCCTTTCTGCACTCCCGCGAAAGCGGCTTATCGCATCGCCCAACTACAGTCCGGCCGCATCATCGTTTTCCGACAAGAAAGTGGGAAAAGTTATCGCCTACCTCAGCAAACGCTACACGCAAGACGTGAGCCTGCCGGAAATCGCCTCGTTCGTAGCCATGTCGCCCGCATCCTTCTGCCGCTATTTCAAGGCGAACACCGGAAAAACGCTCACCCGCTTCATCCACGAAATGCGCATAGGATATGCCTGCAAGCTGCTCTCGTCGGACACGATGAACGTCTCGCAAATCAGCGCAGTGTGCGGTTACGACTCTATCACGCCTTTCAACCGGCACTTCAAGGAAATCACAGGAATGACCCCTACGCAATATAAAGAAAAAGTGAGATAAAACAGAGAAGAACGTCACTTCTTGCCCGCCTGCACCAACGCCTCGCGCAAACGGCTGACTGTTTCCGGAGTCTTCAAGTCTTTCTTTCCCGTCAGAAGGAAGGCGAAATTCTCGGCCAGAATTTCTTCCGGATTAATGACGTAGTCCGTGTTCATCCCTACCTGCTCGTAAAAGTCGGCCGCTTGTCCGATGCTATAGACAACCGTCTTCCCGTCCTGCTGCAAAGGCGTAAGGTTTTCGTTCAGCGGAATCAGCCCCACGCGCATATAGTCGAACAAAGTTTTTCCGTCGTAAGGAGAATCGGTATAAGTCATCATCGTGCAGTTTTCTTTCTTGCCGTTGACAGTCAGGCTGATATAGCTGTCATAACGGTTGACGTCGGGATTGGATATCCTTTTCTCGATGATGTCTGCCGGGAAAAGTATCTCTCTGTCCATCACGGCAAACCCGATTGTGCTGTAGGCCGCCTTCTTGAAATCCAAGCTGTTCCGCGTCAATATATGGAAAATTTCATGGGCAATCAAAAGAGTGAGGCCGGCATCGTCCAGTTCGCTGAGCGCTTTTTCGCCGATAGCTATCCATCCTTTCCTCGTATAGCCTTGTGCGCCCCCCTCTTCCTTCATGGTAGTTTTCACGAATACCAGTTCTTTCGGGAAGTGGAGGGACAGCTTTTGCTTCTTGATTTCCGCATCTAACGTTCCGATGCTCTTTGCCACCCGCTCCTTGTCCTTGTCGCTCCAGTTCAAGGTCTGTTCCATCGCGAAAGCCAGGAGCTTCGATTTCCTCCCCTGTTCCGTCTGCAAGCGCACGTTGATGTCAAACTGGTTCCATCCGCGCGTGTATTCGTCGATGTCGGTTATCAGCATCTGCGCCTCGGCTCTTGTAGCGAAGCGGAAAGGGATGTTGGCGTGTGCGGACGCCGCAACGACAAAAAGGCAGAAGGCTATAGCGAGCAGTGATTTCGGTTTCATATTCATATCGTTTTGGAGGTTGATAATGTTGTGTTCTCTTTTCAGTCTGTAAATATAGGACATTATTTTTTCTTATTCCAATATCTCGAAAGGATTTTTTCGCCCAGACAGACGAATCCCGCCGAACGGGAAGGAAAACGCGCACGCGCTCCGGGCGAAAAGCCTGCGCCTTTCCCTCGAAACGCCCCCGACTTCCCGCCGCTTCCGCCCGGAAAATCAAAATGCCCGAAACTTCCCTCCAAGAAAGTTCCGGGCATCCGAAAACGACCGTGCGCCAAGACAGGTCATTCTTTGTCTTTCAGCGCATCGAATATCAAAGCCTCCAGTTCGTCGGCCAGCTCCGGATTGTCTTGCACGCACTGCTTGGCCGCATCGCGTCCTTGTCCGAGCTTGGTATCGTTGTAGCTGTACCACGAACCGCTCTTCTTGATAATGCCTAATTCTGCTCCCAAGTCGATGATTTCACCGCTGCGCGAGATGCCTTCTCCGAACATGATGTCGAACTCCGCCTTGCGGAAAGGAGGCGCCACCTTGTTCTTCACCACCTTCACACGCACCTGATTTCCGATAACCTCCTCGCCGTCTTTCAATTGAGACGCCCGACGGATGTCCAAACGCACGGAGGCATAGAATTTCAGCGCGTTGCCGCCGGTTGTGGTTTCCGGGTTCCCGAACATCACGCCTATCTTCTCGCGCAACTGGTTGATGAAGATGCAAGTGGTATTTGTCTTGCTGATGGCCGAAGTCATCTTGCGCAATGCCTGCGACATCAAGCGCGCTTGCAGTCCAACTTTGTTGTCTCCCATGTCGCCTTCAATCTCCGCTTTCGGTGTCAATGCCGCCACAGAGTCGATAACGATAATGTCGATGGCCGAAGAGCGTATCAGCTGTTCGGCAATCTCAAGCGCCTGCTCGCCGTTGTCCGGTTGTGAAATCCACAGATTGTCGATGTCCACCCCCAACTTCGCCGCGTAGAAGCGGTCGAATGCGTGTTCGGCATCAATAAAGGCCGCAATGCCTCCCGCCTTCTGCGCCTCGGCAATGGCATGGATAGCCAGCGTGGTCTTTCCGGAAGACTCCGGCCCGTAAATCTCGATGATGCGCCCTTTCGGATAGCCTCCCACGCCCAAAGCCGCATTCAGCGCGATGGAGCCGGTAGGAATCACCTCCACCTCCTGAACATGGTCGTCGCCCATCTTCATGATAGAGCCTTTCCCGAAACTTCTTTCAATCTTGTCCATCGCAGCCTGCAACGCCTTCAGTTTCTCACTGTTATTGGGTTTTGAAGAGTTGTCTGCTCCCCCTTCAAATTCAAGTTCGTCTTTTTTTGCCATTATGCTGTGAGTTTATTAAATTCCGAGTTCACGAAGATGCTCATTTCAGTATTTGTGCGGCATGGTCTTTCGTCTTCACCTCTTTCGGAGAGATGACGCGCTCGATAATGCCGTCCTCGTTCACGATAAAAGTGGTGCGGAACGTGCCCATGTATTTGCGCCCGCACATGCTCTTTTCTCCCCATGCTCCGAATTCTTCGGTCAGTTTGTGTTCCGTATCCGCTATCAACGTAAAGGGAAGCTGGTTCTTCTCGATAAACTTCTGGTGCGACTTGGCGTCGTTGATGCTCACGCCAATCACCTCATAACCCGCCTTGCGCAGTTCTTCATAGTTGTCGCGCAAGTTGCAGGCCTGCGCCGTACAACCGGAAGTCATGTCCTTCGGATAGAAATAAAGCACCACTTTCTTTCCTTTATAGTCACTCAGATGTATTTCTTTCCCGTTCTCGTCCAATCCGAGGAAGTCGGGAGCTTTGTCTCCAACGTTCATGTTCTCAGCCAATAGTTAACAGTTAAAAATTAATAGTTGACACTTTATTATTGTCCTTGATCAATTGTTCATGATTACAGTTCCAAATCACCGTCGAACACCTCATGCCACGGAAGGCCGTTCTTGTTCAGTTCGTCCATGAACGGGTCCGGATCAAATTCTTCTACGTTCCATACGCCCGGACGCTTCCAAAGTCCCTTCAAGAACATCATGGCTCCGATCATCGCCGGCACTCCTGTGGTATAACTTACGCCCTGCATACCCGTTTCCTTGTAGGCCGCCTGATGCGAGCAGTTGTTATATACATAATAGGTGCGTTCCTTTCCATCCTTGATACCGCGAATGCGGCAGCCGATGGAGGTCTCCCCTTCATAATTCTCGCCCAGATCTTGCGGATTGGGCAGCACGGCTTTCAAGAACTGGAGCGGCACGATTTCCATACCGTTGTAGTTGATTGGCTGGATGCTTGCCATGCCTATATCCTGAATCACGCGCAGATGAGTCAGATACTCCTGTCCGAACGTCATCCAGAAACGGGCTCGCTTGATGGTCGGGAAGTTCTTCACCAACGACTCCAGTTCTTCGTGATACAGCAGATACGAGTCGCGCGGGCCGATGTTCGGATAAGTCAATGCTTTGTGGAACTCCAGAGGCTTAGTCGTCACCCACTTTCCGTCTTCATAGTAGCGTCCGTTTTGAGTAATCTCGCGGATGTTGATTTCAGGGTTGAAGTTCGTAGCGAAAGCCTTATGATGATTTCCCGCGTTGCAGTCCACAATGTCAAGATATTGTATTTCGTCGAAATGATGCTTCGCTGCGTATGCGGTATAGACTCCGCTCACTCCCGGATCAAACCCGCATCCGAGAATAGCGGTCAGTCCGGCATCTTCAAAACGCTTCTTATAGGCCCACTGCCAGCTGTACTCGAAGTGCGCCACATCCTTCGGCTCATAGTTTGCCGTGTCCAGATAGTTCACCCCGCTTTTCAGGCAGGCTTCCATAATAGTGAGGTCTTGATAAGGAAGGGCCACGTTAATAACGATTTCGGGGTTGAAGCTGTTGAATAAAGCCACCAGCTCGTCCACGCTGTCCGCGTCTACCTTGGCAGTCCTGATGCCCGGATTGCCGATCGCTTTCACTATCGCGTCACATTTCGACTGGGTGCGGCTGGCAATCATAATTTCAGTGAAAACTTCAGGATGCTGAGCCACTTTGTGTGCAACAACGGTACCTACGCCGCCTGCACCGATAATCAATACTTTACTCATTTCGGATAAAAATTTTACGCCCGGTAAACGCTACCGTTCAATATGCAAAGATATGAAATTATTCTAAACCACATGCAGTATTCGAAATATATCCGTATTTTTGCAGAAGAACGGCTTGCGACGGAAACGCTCCGTCAGAAGGCGTCAAAAGCGGCGGGCTTTCCGGCCGGATTAGCCCGGATTTCCGGAAAAGGCGGGCGGATTTGAATGCAGTCTCCGCCAGTCGGGAAAACGAAGGCTTCCGCATTTTTTTAACCAAAAACTATAACTAAAGATTATGAAAAGAGCAACGATTTGCGCGGCCGCTTTTGCCGCATTGTGCATGACGAGTTGCGGAACCGGAAAGAAAGCGGTTTCGATAACGGATTTCTCCGGCGTATGGAACATCGTGAGCGTGAAAGGAGAAACAGTGGACGCAGAAGAAACCCCTTACCTCAACTTCGACCAAAAGACGAACCGCGTTTACGGACATGCCGGATGCAACCGACTGATGGGCAGCTATCATGTAGACTCGCTGAATGCGGGAAAAGTGAAATTCGGGCAAATGATGACCACTAAAATGATGTGCCCTGAGATGAACCTTGAACGGAATGTGCTCGACGCGCTGAACAAAACGGAAGGGTTTGTCCAAACAGGCGACACGATAGAACTGAAAGATGCCGGCAACAACCGGGTGATGACCTTGCAAAAGCGCGTGAAACCGGAGCTGGTGCTTAAAGACTTGGCCGGAAGATGGATTGTCACGAACATCGGCTCCGTAGCCGTCGGCGAAGTGGAACGCACCCCCGAACTGAATTTCGACATGGCAGAAAAGCGAGTACACGGCAATGCCAGCTGCAACACCATCAACGGCAGTTTCTCGCAGGAAGAAGGAAAGCCCGCTTCGCTGCGTTTCTCGCAAATGATATCCACGATGATGGCATGCCCCAACATGGAAACGGAAGGAAACATCCTGAAAGCTCTCAACCAAGTGCGCAGCTTTGACTGCGGAGAAGAAGACAACACCGTCGTCCTGCTCGATGAAAACGGTTACCCTGTCCTGACCTTGTCGCGCGCAGAAAGCCAAACCGCCGAGTAGCGTAAACCGCTTTATCTGCAAAAGGCTCGCGAAAATCAAATAAAAACGCTATCTTTGCAAAAGACACACGTATTAAAATCAAACAATTATGACTAAAAAAATACTTTTGCTGGGCTCCGGAGAATTGGGCAAGGAGTTTGTCATTGCCGCCAAACGGTTAGGACAGTATGTAATTGCATGCGACTCGTATGAAGGCGCGCCCGCCATGCAGGTGGCCGATGCCTGCGAGGTGTTCAGCATGCTCGACGGAGAGGCGTTGGACCGCGTGGTAGCCAAGTACCGCCCCGACATAATCGTGCCGGAAATCGAAGCCATCCGCACCGAAAGGCTTTACCATCTTGAAAAGGAAGGCATACAAGTGGTGCCGAGCGCACGCGCCGTAAACTACACGATGAACCGCAAGGCAATACGCGATTTGGCAGCCAAGGAGTTAGGTTTGAAGACGGCAAAGTACTTCTACGCCACTTCATTCGAAGAACTGAAAGAAGCCGCCGAAAAAATAGGCTATCCGTGCGTCATCAAGCCGCTCATGTCGTCCTCCGGGAAAGGCCAGTCGGTAGCGAAAGGCCCGGAAGACCTCCAGTATTCATGGGATTACGGATGCCACGGCAGCCGAGGCGACATCAAGGAACTGATTGTAGAAGAGTTCATTCGCTTCGACAGCGAAATCACCCTCCTTACCGTTACTCAAAAGAACGGGCCGACCTTGTTCTGCCCTCCTATCGGGCACGTGCAGAAAGGCGGAGACTATCGCGAGAGTTTCCAACCGGCCCGCATTGCTCCCGAACACCTCGCCGAAGCGCAACGCATGGCAGCCAAAGTGACGGAAGCCCTGACAGGATACGGCTTGTGGGGAGTTGAGTTCTTCTTGAGCCACGAAAACGGCGTCTATTTCTCCGAACTTTCTCCGCGTCCCCACGATACGGGAATGGTAACTCTGGCCAACACGCAGAATCTGAACGAGTTCGAGCTGCATCTGTATGCGGTGCTTGGACTTCCGATTCCCGGAATTTCCTTGGAGCACATCGGAGCAAGCGCAGTGATTTTGTCACCGATAGCTGACAAGACCCCGCACTACAAAGGGGAAGAGTTGGTATGTTCGCAACCGAATACCTACCTGCGCATTTTCGGCAAGCCGACCACTCGTCTGAACCGCCGCATGGGAGTAGTGGTATGCTACGACAAGGTGGGAGAAGACTTGAACGCATTGCGCGACAAATGCAAGTCGCTGGCTTCCAAAGTCGAAGTCTATTGACAACCCCACACCAACACATTTCGGTTCATACGGACAATTTCGTGTCAGTCCGTATGAACTTTTTATTACCGCCTCCGGAAAGCAATTCTTGACATAAGTCATGAAAAACGGGGGCGGCTTTTCGTTTTTAAGGGTTTGCCGGACATGATTGCAAAGGGAAGGCTTATATTTGCAGCGCAAAACCAAACTAAACTACAATGACAGAAAACAAAACTGTAAAGTACCACATTCCTCAACAAGGAATCTACATGTACGCTCGTGTACGCGACGGAAAAAACGGAATGATTGTGCTGAACAGCACTGACTGCGAGCAAGTCTTGGAGGCTGAATACTACAAGCCGCTGACCAAAGAGTGCAAGACAGGCAAGGAAATCTCTACCGGAAAAACGGTCGACTTCTCCGAGAACCTGACACTTTCTCCGCGAAAATCATTAATCATTGAGTTTTAAAAGAAAAATTTCAAACCGACAGCAAAGCGAAGGACGAGGCATCACCGCCCGGTTCTTCGCTTCGTTTTTTTAAAGCGCCGCCGCATTCCGGCAAAAACACGGCCCCCTTTCCGAAACAAACGTCCGCCTTTTCGCGTCAGAGGGGATAAAAAAGCAAGGAGGATACGCCCGAAACGCATCCTCCTTGCTTTTATTCCGACAGCCAAACAACCGTCCGTCAGTCAAGCACAGTCACCCATCCGTATGGATCCGGCTCGTCGCCATATTGGATGGCGCGGAGTTTGGTGTACAGCTTCTCGCTGACAGGGCCCGGCTTTCCGTCTTTGGCAATGACATACGACTTGTGGTTCTCCAAATCGTCGATACGCTCTATCGGACTGATTACGGCAGCTGTTCCGCAAGCGCCGGCTTCTTCGAAAGTGGTCAGTTCTTCTTCCGGAATAGGACGACGCTCTACTTTCAGCCCCATGTCTTCAGCCAACTGCATCAGGCTACGGTTGGTGATAGAAGGCAGGATGGAAGTCGACAGCGGAGTGATGTAAGTGTTGTCCTTGATGCCGAAAAAGTTGGCGGCTCCGCATTCGTCGATATACTTCTTTTCCTTCGCGTCCAAATAAAACTCGCTGGCATAGCCTGCATCGTGAGCCATTTTGTTGGCTCGAAGGCTGGCAGCGTAGTTTCCGCCCACTTTGTACGTACCTGTGCCGAGCGGAGCCGCACGGTCGAACTGGCGGATGATTACATACGGGTTGGTGGCAAATCCGCCTTTGAAATACGGGCCTACCGGAGTGACGAACACCACAAACAGATATTCTTTTGCAGGATGCACGCCCACCTGCGCGCCCGTTCCGATGAGCAGCGGACGTATGTAGAGCGACGCTCCGCTCTCGTATGGCGGAATAAAACGCTCGTTGGCTTTCACCACTTTCTTCACAGCCTCGCAGAATGTTTCCGTCGGCAGCTCAGGCATCAAGATTCCCCTGCACGTGCTTTGCAGACGCTCCGCGTTGGCCTCCGGACGGAAGATGCGGATTTTTCCGTCTTTTCCGCGATAGGCTTTCAATCCTTCGAAGGCTTCCTGCCCGTAATGGAGACAGGTAGCAGCCATGTGAATGTTCAAAGTTTCCTCCGAACAAAGTTCCAGTTCCCCCCATTTTCCGTCGCGATAATAGCACCGCACGTTGTAATCCGTCTTCATATAACCGAACGACAGATTCGACCAGTCAATTTCTTTCATTGTCATATTGCATTAAGTGTTTTCCTTTTCCAAAATCCCGGACAACCGCATCTCCCTCTCTCTGAAACTACGGCGCGTTTTCACGAAAACATGCGCGCGTTTCATTCCGAACAGGCGCGCATTCGTGCCGGAATGCGCGGACATTTGAATGTCAGATTTATCGGCAAAAGAAATTACAGATGTCCGCCTTTCTCTCTTGAGAGATAGCAAAAGTACATTTTTTTGGCAAATAAAACAAAAGGTCGGGAACTTTTTGCCAAGATTCCCGACCTTTAATTATGAGAAGCTATAAAAAACTTTTATTTTTCACGCTGCGCTTCCACCCACTTGCGCGCGTTCACGAAGGCTTCCATCCACGGAGTAATCTGATCGGTATGGACGCGGTCGGCCGGATAGCAGGCGTTTTCCCACGGGAAGCAGGCGCGCTCCAGATGGGGCATCATGGCCAGATGCCGTCCGTCCTGGCTGGCGATACCTGCCACGCTGTAGTCCGAACCGTTCGGGTTGCCCGGATATTCGTCGTAAGAATACTTCAGCACCACGTTATAGTGGTCTTCCGGATAAGGAAGCAAGAACTTTCCTTCTCCGTGAGCCACCCAGATGCCCAGCTTCGAGCCGCTCAAAGAACCGAACATCACGCTGCGGTTCATCGGAACGGTCACCCCAAGAAATGCCGACTCGAACTTGTGCGAATCGTTGTGCAGCATCTTGCCTTTCTTTTCGTCTTCCGGCGTAATCAGCCCCAACTCCATCATAAGCTGGCATCCGTTGCAGACGCCTAACGAAAGCGTGTCTTTGCGCGCATAGAACTTGTCGAGAGCGGCTTTCGCCTTCGGGTTGAACAGGAAGCTGCCTGCCCATCCTTTGGCCGAACCGAGCACGTCGGAATTGGAGAAGCCTCCGCAGAACACAATCATGCTGATGTCCTCCAACGTCTCGCGTCCGCTCACGAGGTCGGTCATCGTCACGTCTTTCACGTCGAATCCGGCCAGATAGAGCATGTAAGCCATCTCGCGTTCGCCGTTTGTTCCTTTCTCGCGGATAATGGCCGCCTTGATTCCGCTCGGCGTGCGGCGGTCGGGGTTCAAGCCGAACTGCGACAGCTTGCCGGTAAACGACGGGTTGAACGCAAATTCCACCGGCTGCCGCTTGTAGTTCTCGAAACGCTTCCGCGCACACCCGTTCATGCTCTGCTTGCGGTCGAGCAGATAAGAAGTGGAATACCACACGTCGCGAAGATAATCGATGCCGAACTGATAGGTAGCGCCCTCATGCGTCACGAGAATATGACGTTCTTCGCTCGGAACGCCCAACTTGACATATCCGATTCCGGCATCTCCCAGGATTTTCTTCACCTCTTGCTTGTCCTTGTCTGCTACCTGGATAACAACACCCGGATTCTCGGCGAAAAGAATCTTCACCACGTCGTTGCAATCGAACTTGTCGAGACTGATTTCCATACCGCCGTCCGTATTGGCAAAACACATCTCAAGCAAAGTGGTGACAAGCCCTCCCGCAGAAATGTCATGCCCGGCAAGAAGCAGACCTTTCTTGACCAGCTCCTGCACGGCCTTGAACGCATCACGGAAATATTCAGGGTTCTGCACGGTCGGCACGTCGTCTCCCACCTTGTTGAGCGACTGGGCGAAGGCGGAACCTCCCAGGCGAAGCCTGTCGAAACTGAAGTCGATATGATAGAACGTAGTTTTCGGATTGTTCACCATCACCGGAGACACTACCCTCTTGACATCGGAAACCTCTCCTCCGGCCGACACGATAACCGTTCCCGGACTGATGATTTTCTCTCCGTTCGGATACTTCTGCGTCATCGACAACGAGTCTTTTCCGGTCGGGACGTTAATCTGCAACGCACAGCAGAAGTCGGACAAGGCTTCCACCGCAGCATACAGGCGGGCATCCTCGCCTTCCTGCGAGCGGCAGGGCCACATCCAGTTGGCAGAAAGCGAAAGGCTGTCCATGCCGTCGGCCAACGGTGCCCAAACGATGTTGGTAAGCGCCTCGGAAACAGCCAGCACGGAACCTGCCGCAGGGTCGGCAAGAGCTGCTTGGGGCGCGTGTCCCAATGCAGTGGCGATACCCTTTTCGCCGCGATAGTCGAGAGCAACCACACCGCAGTCGCTCAAAGGCAGCTGAAGTTCTCCCTGGCATTGCTGGCGGGCAATCTTGCCCGTTACAGAACGGTCTACCTTATTGGTAAGCCAATCCTTGCAAGCCACGGCTTCCAGCTGGAGGACGCGGTTCAAGTATTCATTGAGTTTTGCAGCGTCATAGGTTACATTCTCATAATGACGCTCTACGGTTTTGTCCACCATGTAGGTTTTCGGAGAGGAACCGAACATCTGGTCGACGGCCAGGTCGAACGGACGCACTCCGTCGGCCTGCTCGAAGGCGAAGCGATGGTCGCCGGTAGTTTCGCCGACTACGTACATCGGAGCACGCTCACGCTCGGCAATTTTCCGCACGTGATCGAGGGATTCTTCTTCAATCAGCAATCCCATGCGCTCTTGCGACTCGTTGGCTATGATTTCTTTTGCCGAGAGGGTCTCGTCGCCGACGGGCAGCTTGTCCATGTGAATCAGTCCCCCGCAATCTTCCACCAGTTCCGACAAGCAGTTCACGTGGCCAGCCGACCCGTGGTCGTGGATGGAGACAATCGGGTTCTGGTCTTCTTCGCACAGGGCGCGCACCACATTGTAGGCACGCTTCTGCATTTCGGCATTGGCACGCTGCACGGCATTCAGCTCGATGCCCGAAGAATAGCGTCCGGTGTCCACCGACGACACGGAGCCTCCCCCCAGACCGATGCGATAGTTGTCGCCTCCCAGCACCACTATCTCGTCGCCCGCTTCTGGAGTCCCTTTCAGGCAGTCGCGCTTGGTTCCGTATCCCACGCCTCCTGCCAGCATGATGACCTTGTCGTAAGCGTACTTCTCGCCGTTTTCCTGATGTTCGAAAGTCAGCACCGAACCGCAGATGAGCGGCTGGCCGAACTTGTTCCCGAAGTCGGAGGCGCCGTTCGACGCTTTGATGAGAATCTGCTCCGGAGTCTGATACAGCCACTTGCGCACGGGAAGGATGTCCTCCCACTCGCGGCCTTCCTCGGTGCGCGGATAAGAGGTCATGTAGACGGCTGTTCCGGCGATAGGCCATGAGCCCTTTCCTCCGCCCATACGGTCGCGGATTTCGCCGCCCGTACCCGTAGACGCGCCGTTGAACGGCTCCACGGTGGTGGGGAAGTTATGGGTTTCCGCCTTCAGCGAGATAACCGTCTTGATGTCTTTAATGATGAAATAGTCGGACGTGGAGTGGTCTTGCGGAGCGAACTGTTCCACCACCGGGCCTTCGGCGAAGGCCACGTTGTCCTTGTATGCGGAAATAATCTTGTTCGGATTTTCCTTGGTGGTTTTCTTGATCATCTGGAACAAGGACGATTCCATTTCCTTCCCGTCGATGACGAACGTGCCGCCGAAGATTTTGTGACGGCAGTGCTCGGAGTTGATTTGCGCGAAGCCGAACACCTCCGAGTCGGTCAGCTTGCGGCCCAAATCCTTCTCCACCTTCAGCAGATAGTCCATCTCTTCGCGCGAGAGGGCAAGCCCTTCCTTTTCGTTGTATTCTTCCAGATTGTCGATATAGACAATCGGTTGCGGCTTGATGTTGACGGTGAAGATATTCTGGTCCAGCCCATGATACATGCGCTGCAGCATGGGGTCGTGGTCGGCGTTCTCGCTTTCTACGGGGAAGTATTCCTCGATACGGCGGATTCCGCAGACGTTCATGTTCTGCGTGATTTCCACCGCGTTCGTGCTCCACGGAGTAATCATTTCGCGGCGCGGGCCGATGAACCAGCCTTTCAAGCTGTCTTCGCTTACCGCCGCGGCATTGCCGTAGAGCCAGCACAATTTCTTGATGTCTTCAGAGTTCAGTTCCTGACTGCATTCCGTTGCAATCACACTGCTGGATGGTGTTCTGAAAAATAGAATCATAGCACTTGTATTGTTAAAATGGATTTTCGATGCAATTCATTGTGCAAAGTTACATAATTAAACGGAACAAACGAACAATTTCCGCAAAATGCGACAATTAATCGCGCGCCGGAGCCGACAGGAAAACACGGCGGAGTTGACGGGGAAACCCGGCGGGGCTTTGCGCACAGCCCGGCGGAGTTTTCCGCACAGGCCGCACGGCTTGTCCGCACAAAAGGAAAACGCAGAAATATCCCCCTACGGCGACGGATATTTACTCCGAATTTGTATCTTTGAACCGACAATTCTTTTTTCAGACATGAACACCGACCAGTTAGAACAACTCTACCGGACATACGCGGGGGCCGGGCCGCAATCCGTCGAACCGCTGCCGGGCGCAGGCTCCAACCGGAAGTACTTCCGCATCAAAGGCGCGAAAGGATGCATCGGGGTGCGCGGCACGTCGGCGGAAGAGAACGACGCATTCATCTACATGGCAGCCCATTTCCGCAGCAAAGGGCTTCCGGTGCCGGAGGTGTATGCTGTCTCGGACGACCGCCTCTGCTACCTGCAAGAAGACTTGGGCGACGTGCAGCTTTTCCGCCTCGTCCGCCAGGCCGCGCAAGGAGAGGCGGCGGAAGGAGACACCGTGCGCCTGCTCGAACGGACAATCCGCCTGCTCGCCCGCTTCCAGTTTGAGGGAGGCGAGGGCATGGACTTCGGCAAATGCTACCCGCCCGTGGCGTTCAGCCGCAGAAGCATCCTGTGGGACCTGAACTACTTCAAGTACTGCTTTCTGAAGCCTTCCGGATTAGAGTTTAAGGAAGACGAACTGGAGGACGATTTCGAGCGGATATGCGGCACTCTGCTGAAGGACGGTTCGGAACAGGCGTTCATGTACCGCGACTTCCAGAGCCGGAACGTCATGATAAAGGACGGCGCGCCTTATTTCATCGACTTCCAGGGGGGGCGGAAAGGCCCTTTCTACTACGACGTGGCTTCCTTCCTCTGGCAAGCGAAAGCCAACTTTCCGGACAGCGTCCGCCTGCACCTGATTGACGAATACATCGACGCGCTCCGGCCCTACAAGGCTGTCGGAAAAGAGGAATTTTCCGCACGTCTCCGCCACTTCGTGCTGTTCCGCACGCTGCAAGTGTTGGGCACATACGGCTTCAGAGGCTATTTCGAGCGGAAATCGCACTTCATCGAAAGCGTGCCTTTCGCCATCGAGAACCTCCGCAAGCTGCTCGCAGACGGATTCGTCGAATACCCTTACTTGTGCGACACGCTGGGCCGCATGGCCGACCTCCCTCAGTTCGTCTACGAACGGAACAAGAAGCTGCTCACCGTCACCGTGACGAGCTTCTCATACAAAAAAGGCGTTCCCGAAGACGAGAGCGGGAACGGAGGCGGATACGTATTCGATTGCCGCGCGATACACAACCCCGGACGCTACGAACAATACAAGCCTCTGACCGGGCTTGACGAACCCGTCATCCGATTTCTGGAAGATGACGGGGAAATCACCGAGTTTCTGGCCCATGCCGCCCAACTGGTCGACACGCACGTCAGCCGCTTCCTCGAACGGGGCTTCACGCGCCTGTCGGTCTGCTTCGGATGCACGGGAGGGCAGCACCGCTCGGTGTATTCCGCACAACGGATGGCGGAACACCTGCACCGCAAGTTCAACGTCAACGTCCGCCTGTTCCACCGCGAACAAGGCATCGAACAATTCTTTGAGTCCAAATGACACCGATGAAAGCCATGATATTTGCAGCCGGATTAGGCACCCGGCTCAAACCGCTCACCGACCGTATGCCCAAGGCGCTCGTCCCCGTAGGCGGCCGTCCGATGCTGGAACACGTCATCTTGAAGCTGAAAGCCTCCGGATTCACCGAAATCGTGGTCAACGTGCATCACTTCGCCCAACAAATCATCGACTTCCTGCAAGCGAACGGAAACTTCGGACTGACCGTTCACATCAGCGACGAGCGCGACCGGCTGCTCGATACAGGGGGAGGCATCAAGAAAGCATCCGTCTTCTTTCGGGACGGAACGCCTTTTCTGGTGCATAACGTAGACATCCTGTCGAACACAGACCTGAAAGCCCTCTACCTCCGGCATACCGAGGAAAAGAGCGACGCCACGCTCCTTGTAAGCGAACGCTCCACCAGCCGCTACCTGCTGTTCGACGACGGATTCAACCTGCGAGGATGGCTCAACAAAAAGACGGGGGAAACCAAGCCCGACGGATTCGCCTGCACATCGGGAGAGTATCGGGAGTATGCCTTCAGCGGCATCCACGTAATCTCGCCTTCCATCTTCCGCTATATGGACGGACAAGGGACGGAAAGCAAATTCTCCATCATAGACTTTTACCTGCAAAACTGCCGCCGGGCGACATTGAAAGGATATTTCGACAAAGACCTCCGGCTGATAGACATAGGAAAGCCTGAGACGCTGGCTCAGGCTGAAAGGATGTTCGTCAATACCATGTGACGGCGCTTCCCGTGTTGCTCCGCTGGTCCCACTTCAACGCATCGGTCAGCATACTCGAATTGGCGCGAATCGAGAAATTATAGGAAGTGAACGGCCCGAACACTAATCCGCAACTCATGTTGAAGCAATGGAGGTCGCGCGTGATGTTGAGCGTAGTCATTGACATTTCCTTTGACGTAAAGTCATACCCTGTGGAATAAGTCATGTTCCAGCGGCTTCCTATCTTGAAGTTTCCGGACACGTTCAGCGAGTGGGTCAACGAATACGGGTAACGCATCTTCTTGATGTTTATCTTCTTCGTGCGGTCTTCACGGATACTGTAGCTGTAGCTCAGGCTGACGCTCCACGGGAACTTGAACGCCAGATATCCGTCCGAGTCAAGAGAAGCCGCTTCCGTCTTGCGCATGTTCGACGAGTTGGTTTCTTTCTGTTCGTCTTCATCCTCATCGTCTTCATCTTCCGTGTTTTCGTCTTTGTCCCCGCCATCCTCTTTCTCGTCCTTCTTTCCGAAAAGATTCTTGAAAGTATCGTTATTCAACGTATAAGAGAACGAACCGCTGTACCCTTGAAAACGTCCGAATCGTCCGTATGACCACTCCGTGCGGTCGCCCACCACTACATTCCCGTCTTCATCAAACTCATACGCATACGTAGCAAACGAAGCGTTCATATTGAAAGTATAGTTTTTCGTCAGTTTCAGACGAAGATTCATGCTCAAGTCGCTCCATCGCTTGTCCACCATATTATACGACAAAGAGGCTCCCAGCTGGTCAATCAGACTAATCTTTTTGTAACCGGTAGAGTCCTTGTCCGATCTGAACTTCATCTCTATGTTGTTGTCGACCGAAAAGCTGATGGTTTGCGACATGCCTTTTCCCGGATAGCTGTACACGGCTCCTTCATAAGGAGAGTACTCTACCGTGCGCACCTCCCCGTCTTCATCGGTATAAGTATAGGTGTCATAATAGCCGTACTTCTTCCTTCCGAAATCAGGGGTGTAAGTATAGCTGACAGTAGGCGTGAACACATGACGAATCTGAATTTCCTTGCTTTTCATGAACAGCGGCTTGTACATACCGTACAGTTTAGTGTTCATCTGAAGCGAAAGGTTATAGTCCCACACGCGGTTGAATCCGTTGATTGTGTCCCGCCGCACATGGTCTCTTGACGTAGGATTGGGGTCGTAACTCTGCTTTACCTTTCTCAAATACCAGCGTTCGGTATAGTTGAAGGAAGGCACGATATTGATATACTTGAACAGATTGAACGTGGCGGACACCGGAATGCGGTGCTGCATACCGTTGTCCCATTGCGTCAACGGGGTCTTGAACAGCAGATTGTCTTTCGTGTCGATGCTGTTCGTCATGCTTCCGGTGTATTGCAAGGAAATCTTTTCATACCACCGTTCGTCGCCTACCGCCTTCTTCCGCTTGAAGGGATAGATGCGGCTCAGCGAAATGTTTACGTCCGGCAGAGTCATGCTCAACGAAGAGTCGCGAGTGTTCTGCGTAATGTTGAAAGTGCTCGATATGCTCAAGCCTATTTCCGAGAAATTGTACGAATAGCTTACGCTGGAAGCCTTCGTGTTCTGCGCATACACCTGCGGATTATACAAGCTGCTCAGGCTGGAACGGTCGTAACTGCTGGTTGAGAAGTTCACGCTGGCCGAGAACGAGCTGTTCGGGTTCGCCTTCGCGTCCTGACGATGGCTCCATTGCAACCGGAAGTCTTTCGACACCGTATAGTCGGGCATGTTCTTCTCTCCGGTTTTCGTCACAAGATAGCTTGCGTTGAACGAGCCGCTGTACTTGTAACGCTTGTTGTAGTTGGAAGCGGCGGAAAGCCCCCAAGAACCTTTCGTGAAGATTTCGCCCAACACCTTCAAGTCCATCTGGTCGCTGATGGCAAAATAATATCCTCCGTCGCGCAGATAGAAGCCCCGGTTCATCTCGTCGCCGTAGGTCGGCATGATGAATCCGGAAGAATAGCTGCTGTTGAACGGGAAGAAGCCGAACGGAACGGCTATCGGCAGAGGCACATCCTCCACCACGAGCTGGGCAGGGCCGAACACTACGTTCTTCTTGGGACGCACCTTCGCCATCGAAAGTTTCATATAGAAGTGGGGATGCTCATGGTTGTCGCAGGTCGTGTATTTCCCGTGACGCATGTAGATTTCGTCATCGGCCCCCTTCTTTCCTTCTTCGCTGGTGACGTATCCCTCCCCTTGCTGCGTGACAATGTTGTTGATGAAGCCTTTTTTCGTCTTGAAGTTATAGCGCATCGTCTTTGATTCGTAAGGAGTTTCCCCGTCCTTGAAGATGGGAAGTCCGGAGGCCACTCCCGCCGTATCTTCCACGCCGTGCGCATAGACCGTGCTGCTGTCCATATTCATGGAAATCACGGCCGAAGTCAGTTCGATATTCTGATAGTTCACTTTTCCCTGGCCGTACAGATGGGCGTAGCCTCCCTTGGTAAACACGATTGAATCGCTCGCTTCATAGATGACAGGGGCGTCCAACGGCTCCTTCTTCTCCGCCGAATCTTCGGCCAGCGAATCCGCCGCCAAGGAATCAAGGGCCAGCGAATCGAGCTCCAGAGAGTCGGCACGGAGCGAATCTACGTTGCCGACCGGAGCGGACGACCTCCGCAGCCTCCTGTTCTTCACGCGCTGCGCCTCGGCATAGAACGAGAAGAAGAAGCCCAGCAGGAAGAGGGATATCAGTATATATGTAGTCCTTTTAAATGATGTCATTACGAATTGTTTACACGATGTGCGGTGCAAAAGTAAGCATTATCCGCCAAACAATCTCCTGCGTCCGACTTTTTAAAGTATTTTTAGCACACAAAAAAAGACGCTTACAGAAAGAGTCCGCACCACCTGTCGAAACGCGCCACCCCGTCTTCGCCGTATTTGGCTATGCTCTTGCGGGCTTTCTCTACGCTTTTCTCCCCTTCCAGATGGGTTTTCGAATAAAACTTGTCGGCAAAGCAGACCAGCTGCTCTTCAAGGGACACCGGCACCATCTCGCGATGCGGAAGGGGAAGCTGCTGCGCCTCGACCGCTTCTTGGGTGATTCCTGCTCCCGTATGCCGCTCGCACACCAAGGCATGTCGCGGAAAGCCTTCCGCACGCACCAAGTCGGCTCCCAAATATCCGTGGCAGATGTAGGGATACGTGCCGAAGCAGCAAATGTCCGGAGCGTCCGTCCGGAAGATGCCGATGTCGTGAAGCATGGCCGCTTCCTCCACAAACTGCAAGTCGAGGTTCAGTTCGGGATGTTTCCGCGCCAAGGCCAACGCTTTGTCGGCCACCGAGCGGCTATGGGTGAGCAGAATATGCCTCAGTTCGTTGTTTTCCGGATAATATTTGTCAATCAGTGCCAATGGATTCATAGCGGTTCCGTTTTTATTCATAACTTTGTTTCGTTCACAAAACTACAAAATTTCTATGAGTTATCCTGCAAGAATGCACATGAAATCGATTGCCGCCGTATGGGTCATGCTGGCGTTGCCGCTCGCCGCTTCCGCCCAACTGCGCACAGGAGCCGAGCAATTGGACAAGCTGGTCCGACTTGCAGGCAAAAGCCGCATCACTTTGGCGGTCAACCAGACCTCCTTATGCGGAAAAGTCCATCTGGTTGATACGTTAAACCGTTTGGGGACAAACGTCGTCCAGCTGTTCGCCCCGGAACACGGAATACGAGGCGAGGCCGATGCCGGAGAAACGGTGAGGGACGGAAAGGACGTGCGGACGGGCATCCCCATCGTCTCGCTATACGGAAAGAACAAGAAACCGCAACCCGGACAGCTGGCGGAGACCGATGCGGTGGTGTTCGACCTCCAGGACGTGGGGGCACGCTTCTACACCTACATCAGCACGCTCTACTACGTGATGCAGGCCTGCGCGGAAAACGGGAAAGAAGTGATTGTGCTCGACCGTCCGAACCCGTGCGACTACGTGGACGGCCCTGTGCTGGACCTGAAATACAGGAGCTTCGTGGGAATGCTTCCCGTCCCGCTGCTCCACGGATGCACGACGGGCGAGCTGGCGCGCATGATAAACGGAGAAGGATGGTTGGGCAACGGTCTGAAATGCCGCCTCACCGTGATTCCCGTAGAAGGATGGGAACACGGACAGCCCTACCCGCTCCCCGTCAAGCCCTCGCCCAACCTGCCGAACGACCTTTCCGTGGCTCTATACCCGTCGCTCTGTCCGTTTGAAGGCACTTCCGTAAGCGTAGGAAGAGGCACACCGTTTCCCTTCCAAGCCATAGGAAGCCCTTATCTGAACAAGCTCGATGACAAGGCACTCGATTTCGCATTCACTCCCCGGCCGCTTCCCGGCTTCGACAAGAATCCGCTCCACAAAGAGCAGGTCTGCCGGGGAAGCGACTTGCGGGAATCGCCCGCCCCGAAAGGATTCACCCTGCGATACGTGCTTGCATTCTACCGGCTGTACAAAGAGGCCGGATGCGCCGGAAAGTTCTTCTCGCGCCCCCAATGGTTCGACCTGCTGATGGGCACCGGCCAGGTGCGCCAAGACATACTGGAAGGAAAGACGGAAGACGAAATCCGCCAAGGATGGGAAAAAGAACTGGAACGATACAAAGCCATGCGAACGAAATACCTGCTCTATAAAGACACGCGGAAATAAAGGAGATTCCGCCCGCCTTTTCAAGAAAACGCCCCGGCATTCGGTTTGAAATGCCGGGGCGTTTTCTCTGTATGAATCCGTCCTTCCGTCAGAACAACAGCAGCTTGCGCATCGTATCGGCGAAGATGGCCGCCATGCGGCGTTGCAGGAACGAATTTTCCCCGTGCTGCGGATGCCATCCCTGGGCGCGGTCATGCACAATCTGCTTGTCGCCCGTAAAGATAAGGCTGTACGAGTCGCCCGTCACAGGATGCTTGTGATTGGAAGAAAAGCCGATATATTTGTCGAACTCCACCACAGGAAGTCCCCACTTTTCAGCCAGTTTCCTGACAGACGAGTTGAAAATCTTCCGGCTGTCGTTCCAATGCGTACACAAGACGATGACCGCCGGCTTGCTGAACTTCGTCCCGTAGTACTTCGAACGCTTGTCATCCTTCAGATTATAGCAGTCCGAAATATAACGCTTTATCACATAATCATAACACGAAGCATAGTCGCTGGTATCGAAAGGCAGGCGATAGTCCTTGTAGTTCTCCTTCAGACGGTCTTCATTGAATACGTCCTTCTCATGCACATGCATGATGACAAGGGCATCCATTTCGTCAAATTCCTCAAAAGAATAGAGCGTTCCTTCAGCCATCTTGTTGGCCGTGTCCGCAATCGATTCGCCGCTTACGGCCCTGTTGATTGCCCGAACCCCCAACGACTTGCATCCCATCTCAAACCAACGGTTGTTAGGCTCCGCAAACGAAGCCCCTGTCAACAACAGCGTGTACGGTTCCGTGTTCTGCCCGCAAACGGCCAGCGAAAAGAACACGGACATCACTAAAAAAACATCTTTTTCATAAAGCTAAACAATTAAAGTTATTCGTTCCATTCAAATTCGTAATCACCTCCGACGCACGTCTCCGTCTTGCCGTCCGGAGCGTGCAGCGCTACAGTCATCGCTTCGGGCACATGCAGACGGTAGGCAATCCGGCCTTCTTCTCTCCGCCAACTGATACGCAACTCTCCGTAAGACGTTTTGTATGACACGTCCAAATGCTGCATATCCTTCGGGAAGTAAGGACGGACATGCGTCTTTTCAAATCCCGCCACATCAGCGTCCGGCCTTATCCCGGCCACCGACTTGTACAACCATGCGCCAACTTCTCCGAACATGATATGGTTCAACGAATTGTCGATAACCACATCCGTCCTCCAATTCTCGTGAAGTGTCGTAGCGCCTTGGGCTATCCAATATCCCCATGACGGGAAATCGGTCTGCGTAGCCAGCTTGTATGCCGTGTCGATAAAGCCGTTGTCAGACAAAGCCCCCAGCAAAGCCTTGCATCCATGCACTCCCACATCCAAATGGTAGCCGTCGGCAATCACCTTCCGGTTCAACGCATCCGCCACCTTGCGCCTCACAGAATCAGGCACTACGCCCCAATACAACGGCATAGCCAGTTCTGTCTGAGTCCCGCTCGCATACAGTCCTGACGCCGCATCCAAATATTTCTCATTGATTGCATCTTTGATATTTCCGGCAAGTCTTCTGTAATAAAGACAATCATCTTCCTTGCCCAACAGGTCGGCTGTGCGCGACAGAATGCAGGCGTCTACATAGTAATAAACCGAAACTGCCAATTCGACGTTACTCTTCGATTTCACCGGAATCCAGTCACCCAGCCCCCAGTCGACCAAGTAATTGTCTGCGGCCTCAGCGGTCACATGGTCAAGATGCCGCTTCATCGGCTCATACATCCGCCTCAACAGCGTATCATCGCCGTAATACCGGTAAATCATCCACGGAATGATTTCGACAGCGCTCGTCCAGTCCACGCCGTTGCCCCAATCATACCCCCATCCGGAGGTAGGCACTATAGCAGGCAATGTGCCGTCGGCGCGCTGCTCGTCGATAAAATCG
Organism: uncultured Phocaeicola sp.; assembly: GCA_944320135.1. GTDB lineage: Bacteria > Bacteroidota > Bacteroidia > Bacteroidales > Bacteroidaceae > Phocaeicola. Next base: position 91,711 of record CALUGI010000003.1, read on the forward strand.
TTCATCCACTTCTCGTAAACCGTAATCACATCGAAGTTATACAGTCCGACCTCAATGGCCAAATGGGCATCTCCCGTCCATCCGTTCTTTTCCCTCTGGGGACAATCGGTAGGATATCCGAACAGATTTGCCAAATAAGAACTGTTCGTTGCCTTCCACAAGCGGTTCAGAATCTCGGACGAAGAATGCCAATGTCCCTTTACCGGCACATCGCTGTGCATTTCCAGCGCTACTACATCTCCCTTTTCCATCTTGACAGGGGAAGAAGCAGCCACCTCCACATACTGGAAACCCTTATAATTGAATTTGGGCTCGAACGTATCTTCTTCTCCGCTCAACGTCACGACATCCACCTGAAAGGGATCCGAATCATCCACAGGGCGGTAATGATAGTCGATGTTTCCCGTATTGACCGTTCCGTCCGCATTCAGCAGCTCTCCGTGCTTCAAGCGCAACACATCGCCTTTCTTTCCCTTCACTTTCAAGCGGACTATTCCGGCAATGTTCCGGGGGAAAGCATATACATAGAGGGAGTCATTCAATTTATTCAACGCCTGACAATACAAAGTGTCCACCACACGAATCGGCCTTACCTGCTGAGGTGACACTTGTTCCGTAGGGGAAGGGACTGTTATTGCCGGAAACGACGGCAAAACCTCATGCGCTTTGCGGGCATCGTAATGCTCTGCCGTATAAATGCTGTTGAAGACAGTAGCAGTTTCGCTCGCCGTCCAAGATGAATCGGTCGCTATGGTTTCCCGTTTCCCGTCTTTGTACTCCAAAACCAGCTTGCCGCAAAAGCACGGACGGCCCCGCCATGAAACCTTGTCGTAGTTCCATACGGCTACGGACTGGTGGTTGTACCATCCGTTCCCCAACTGCACGCACACTTCGTTCCGTCCTTCATGCAAAAGAGGGGTTACATCATGAGTCACGGACAGGACGCGCTTGTCAAAGCGCGTAAACATCGGGTCCAAACGATGGTTCCCGACTTTGCCTCCATTGATTCTGATTTCATGCAGACCGGCCGAAGCCACGACAAGATACGCCCGTTCCAAAGAAGGCTTCACATCCACCTCCTTTCTATAGCATGACGACGATTTGTCGTGAATGTCTTTCCCGTCGGAAATCCACTGCACATCGTCCAACGGAAAGGCCGTAACGAACGACGCCGTTTCGGAAACGCATCCGCCCTTCGCACGTACCCTCCAATAATAGGCCGTGGCAGGCTTCAAGTCCGCCTTGTCGCAATACGCCTTTACGGACTGCGGAGAAAGAGTCTTGTACAGGCACGAACCGTCCATCCTTTCCGCCGCTTCCCGATTCTCCGAAAGAAATACCTGCAAAGAGTCGTCCTTTATGCCTTCGACATCCGGCAACGTCCAGTTCAAACGAATCCCGTCGGCTATGCCCACTCCCACCGGATTGTCCAAATACTCGCATTCCAACCCGAAACGCACCTCTGCTTCCTTGCATCCCGCCAGAAGCAGAAGGAGGCAAAGGCAGCCTTTTACATTCCTACGCATACTCAGTCCCCCTTCCGTCTTTGCTCCAAATCCAACGTAATCTCACTCATTTTCCGTTCCGTCAAAGGATAACGGGATATGAACAGCACGGAAATCAATGTGGCGCAAGCTGGCAGCAGACTCATCATCAGGGCGATGCCGTTCAGCGACGTTTCCGTCTGAACGGCGTTAGCCTCGAACCCGAAGCAGAACAGCAGCCACCCGCTCATCGAACCTCCGATTGTCCATCCCAACTTTTGCGACATGGAAGACGAGGAGAATATCAGACCGGTAGCCCTCCGCCCCGTTTTCCACTCAGAATAATCGGCTATGTCGGCATACATAGACCACATCAGCGGGGAAACGATGCCCGCACAGAAACTTATCATCGCCTGCATGACCAGAATGCCCGACACTAAACTTCTCGGCAAAAAATAGAACAGCGCGCTGAGCACCGTGGCGCACAGCATGGCATAAAGAAACGTGTTCTTCTTTCCCAGACGGCGGGTCAGGGCAGGCACGCACAATATCCCGATGATGTTGAAAGCCTGCCCCAACACCAAATAGACGGTGACAAGCGTAAAAGCTCCGCCGAGAATGGAGAACGACCAGCTGTCCGCACCCGTTATGTTGTATTTGAAGAAAAACACGGCCGCGCCGTCACGGATGGAGTTGAACACGAGCACCGTCACGCTCGCTCCCAACAAAATCCACCACGGACGGTTCACGCACAAGTCGCGGATGTCGTTCTTCAGCGACCCTTTCTTCTCGACAATCGGACGAATGCGCTCTTTCGTCCACGAAAAGGTCAGCAGAAACATCAGCACGGCCATAGCCGCAAAGACGCACGCCGCCATCTGCCATCCGAAAGCCATAGAAGGCACTCCGTCCACCGGCTTCACTCTGCTGAAAAAGTCGGTCAAAGGCTCCACCAACGCCAGCACGAGGATGCTTCCGCCGAAAGCGAACGTCATGCGATAGGAAGAAAATTCCGTGCGGGTCTGGGGATTGGCCGACATGACTCCCAGCAACGATGCGTAAGGAACGTTTATCAGCGAATAAATCATCATCATCAACGTATATGTCACGTAAGCATATACGAGCTTGGCCGTATCCGTTTCTCCGAAAGAAGAAAAGGTAAGTATGCCGCAAATGCCGAAAGGCACCGCCACCCACAGCAAATAAGGGCGGAACTTCCCCCACCGGGTTTCTGTCCGGTCGCCCAACACTCCGATAAAGGGGTCGAGGAACGTGTCCCATATACGCGTGACAAGAAACATTGTCCCCACCGCTGCCGCAGACAGGCCCACGACATCGGTATAGAAGAACAGCAAATACATGGTGAACAGCTTCCAGAACATGGAGGAAGCCGCATCGCCCAATCCATAGCCTATTTTTTCCCGAAGTTTTACATTTTCCTTCATCATAAATCTGTTTTTAGTGTTATCAATACAGCCCGCCGCCTCCGGAAAAGCCCGCCGCTTTCGCCCGAAACTCCCGCCGGCCGTCCGGAAAAGGCGCGCGTCTTTACCGGGAAGTTCCGGCGGACTTTTCTCCGTCCCGGCATCCGGCTATCACCAGCACCCAGTCCGACTCGTTTCCCGGCACGGGCAAGTCCGCCTGCAACGTTGCGCCGCAACCTTTCACGACCAGCGACCATTCTCCGCTGCGGGGATTCATCCACTGCAACGCATATCCGCCTGCCCATTCGTCGCCAAGCTCCACGCGCCACCTGTCTCCGCCGGGGAAATAGCAGACGACACAAGAATCGTTTCCGAACGCCGCCGCCTCGTCGTTCGCATATCCGTCGGCAGAAGCCAACATTCCCTTCAAAGGAGCGCCCTGACGGAAGTCGAGCCTGTTCCACAGCTGATAGAAATGTTTGAGCTGGCAGCACCCTTCCATATCCAGCGAGTCGTACCACCAGAAGCGCGCGTCGCATTTCGGCTCTCTTCCCGGCGCATACATCTGCCACACGTTGTTGCATCCGTAAGTATATCCGCAGGCTCCCGACAGCATACTCTGATACAAAGTTTTCCTTACATCGTATGCGATGAAGCGTCCGTCTTCCTTCTTGAAATTGACGGTAATATCCTCATAGCGCGGCTCCCCGTCCATGACGGGTTTCGTCGGCAGACGGTTCCGGTCCGTTTCCAGCAATCTCCTGTAGATGGAATAGGATGTCTGGCAGTGTCCGCTTTGAAACATATTGAAGTCGAGCCATGCCTCGTCGTGAAACCAGAACGAAGAAGAATGCTCCCCTTGGGGATGGTAGGTCATCAGATGGTTCCTGTCCTTCTCCTTGATGCCTTCGGCCATCGCATTCCATATCGCCTTGTTCCGGCCGCCTCCGCCCCGGTCGCCTCCGACAATCCATATCACGTTGGGCACATCGGCATACCTCTCTCCCAACATGCGCCCGTACCGCCTCGCCTTCGCCTCGTCAAACAGTTCAGGGCCTTGCCCCCACTGCTTGTCCACCTTGTCGCCCCACGTGGGCAGCAGTCCGACGAACAGGCCGTTGCGCATAGCCTCCTGCAGCACCCAGTCGATATGTTCCAGATAAGCGGGATTCAGCCGGACGCTGTCCCTGTCGGCAAGGGGAGAAACCCCTATGGCCAGCTTCCCGTCCGGACTGTCCAGCTCCGGCAGAATCACGGTCTGAATCACCGTAAAGCCCTTCGCTTTCCTGTTTTCCATATAGAGCGACACTTCTTCCCTCGTCAGCCTCGCCAACAGTTCCCATGCCGTGTCTCCCAAATAGAGGAACGGAGTTCCGTCTTCATACTCTAAATATCTCAACCCCTCGTCCACCCGAAGCCTGCCGTGGGCGAACGGCAAGCCTTCTGCGGACAAGTTCAGAAAAGCTGTCAGGGACAACAGCAAAATCAGACTGCACCTTTTAATCATATCACTTTTCCGTCATTGTATATTTCTCCAACACTTTCACTTGGGGGTACTCCTCCCCGCCTCTATAGGTAGGCACAATCATCATAGCGCCTTCTCCCCACCAAGGACCCGAAGCCCAATAAGCGGCATTCACTCCGTTCTTGCTCAGATACGACAGGAAATTATCCAAAGTCACTTCCCATCTCGGGTCGCTGTCCGGAATGCCGTATTCGCCGACAAATCCCCTCAACCCGTTTTCCTTCAGCCATCCGACAAAAGGAGCAACCAGTTCCACGCCCTTTTCAGGAGTGCCTTCCTCTTCTTCATACGAATACTTGTAAGTTCCCGAACCATCTTTGTCGAAATAACAGTGAGCTTCAAAAATCAAGTTGTTGGCCGGGTCTTTCAGATGCTTCAACGTATCGCTCTCGCTCGTCCAACGCTTCGCCGAACTCCAGGAGTTCCCGCCGACCACAATCGTATTCTCCATATCGACCGTCCTGATTGAATCAATCGCCAATTGAGCCATATTGAACCAAGCAAGACTATCCGGCAAATCATGCGGTTCATTCATCAGTCCATAGCCATAAATGTTGTCATAACCCTTAAGCTCTTGAGCTATTTTCTTCCAGAATCCTGCATAATGTTCGTTCGTAATGCCATGCGTGCCGATTATCTGATGATCTCCGTCCTTGAATCTGCGGCAGTAATTGTGCAAATCCAGCAGCACCTCCATGTCGCGCTTCTGCGCAGCCTCCACAAACTCTTTCATCTTGTCCAAGTCATGCCGGTTCAGCTCTCCGCCCAACTCATATTGCAGCCTTTCCCACCTGAAAGGCATACGCACCAAACGAAATCCTTTTTCCTGCCAATACACCAAATCCGAGTCTGTCGGATAAGTGTAGTCCTTATCATACGTTCCGGGAAACACGGAACCGAAGTCCGCACAAGCGATATTCATCCCGAAGGGTTCGCCAAGAAGCCGGGTCTCCTTTTCTTTACCGCTGCAACTCCCCAGCATAAGAGCAGCCAAGCCTAATACAAATACCGTATTTTTCATGATATAAAACGTAACTGTTAATTATTAATCATATCTATATTCCATCCTTTTACCTTAACTTGCTCTTGAGAGTTCATCTCAATCCGCATTTCTTCTTTTGCATCCAACCAAATATAATTGTCTGAAAACATGACGGACGAAGCGTGTCTAGGCACTTCAAGCGTAACGCCTATGGCAGGTACGGAATCTTTATTCTTCAAGACAACCGTATTGCCCTCCTGCATGTACTCCAACCGACACTTTTTCGCCTCCAAGAGGCATCCGGGCTTCGTTTCGTAATTGCTGAAGTACCAGTTTCTGGCCAATATGCGTCCGGTTTCGTCCTTTACGTCTGCCTTATAATACAACATAACGGCATCGGTCTGCTCTGAATTTAAAGAGACTTTACCCACATACTCCACCTTATCCGCAGGGACAACCGAGAAAACGGAATCATATACGCATTGGAGACGCTGATTATAGACGGACACCTCCACTTTGACATTCCGCCCTCTCAGCGAATCATTGTCGTCCAGCAGATAAAGAGGGAAACTGACATCCTGTGAGGTCATGTTTGTACGGTCGAAAAGCAACACCGGAGCAATCGGGGCGAAAGAACGCTTCACGAAATAATGCAAAGGCTTTATCCCGCCGTAATAGTCCACGGACGACCACGACAAGCCCGGATAGTTGTCGTTCAGCTTATAATAAAGCGCACCCGTGCAATACGGCCACCGCGTTCTTGCACGCTCAAGCGTATGCCTGACGCCTTCCACCTGCGCCAATTGAGAACCCAACACCATACACTCCAGCGTAGAATCCGGCATGAAATAGCCGCTATATTGCTCCAGCCTTTCCAGTTCTCCGTTGGTTCCGAATATCGGCGTATGATGGGCGAAATTGCCCGCCTTGTCGGCAGGCCAGCGATACGGCTCGCCGTCCAAATAACGCTCCACATGCTCTTTCACCGGGAGCGAAGGGATGCCGAACTCGCCCCAAAAATCGGCAACCATGTTCAGGTTGTGGTTCAGATGCAGATTGTCCCACCAGCAATTATAGTTGTGACGGCTTCCTCCCCACGCTTCTCCGCGATGGAACGGACGGGTTCCGTCAAGCTCTATGCCGGCTTTCCCCATCATGTCAATCGCTTTCCCGTAAGGGTCTTCCGACTCGTTTCCTGCGCCCCACATCACCAACGAAGGATGGTTGCGCAGCCGCAACGTATTCCTTACCACCGTTTCTTCCAGCATCTCATAAGGCTGGGTCTGATGGCTGTTCCATGCCGTCGGCCACTCTTGCATGACCATAATGCCCAACTCGTCGCACAAGCTGTAGAACTCGTCGGTTTCGGGAAGTCCGCCTCCCCAAGCGCGCAGCATCTGGATATGCTGGTCGCGCGCAACGGTGAGGAAGCGCGAATATCTGTCTCTTGAAAAATCGAGCAGCGCATCCATCGTACACCATCCGGCCCCTTTCACAAACATGGGCTTCCCGTTGATTACGAAAGTCCAATTGTACTTGTCTTCTTTAGGGCCGTCCGGCAAGGGCTTCATTTCAACGGTGCGCACGCCGAAGACCACCTTTTCCCTGTCAACCACGCGGCCGTCCGCAACCAAATCGGCCGTGGCCTGATAAAGGCATTGCTCTCCCATCCCGTTGGGATACCACAGACGCGGGGAATCTATCTTGAAGTCAAGAGCTACATCCCCCGACCTATTCTTGAAGCTCCACTCGTAGCTCCGGCTGCCGCCTTCGAAGTTGTACGGCTCCACATGCAGCCGGACCTGTCCGGACATCCCCGGTTCCGTTCGCAGGCCGACGCTCAGCCTCATCTCTCCGTCCAAAGTCTTTGTCGCGACAAACGCATTTTCCAACCCCGCTGCGGGACGTTCCTCCAGAACGACATCCTGCCAGATGCCCAAAGACGGAATCTTGGCATAATGCCAGCCATACACGCAATTGACTGCAACGGTATGCTTCCAAGCCTCGTTCGCCGTTGCCGGCCATCCTCCGCAATACACCTGCGGAATGGAGTCGAGCAGCACCAGCAATTCGTTTCCGCCTTTTTGCAAAACCCCGCCCACTTCAAAATAAGGGCCGCCGAACATTCCTTCATGCGCGCCCAGAAAATGTCCGTTCAGCCAGACCCGGCAACGGTTGGCCACTCCTTTGAACTTCAATTCCGGATTTTTCCAATCCTCGCCGCATTCAAAAGACTTTCTCAGCCACCATCTTTTATAGGAACATTTTTCAGCGACCGAATCGTTGCGGCCGCCATCGGATCGGGAATCCGCCCCGCCCTGAACAACGCGGAATGGACGCTTCCCGGAACCTCAGCAGGCACCGCCGTTTCCCAATCGGGCTTGCCGCCAACGCCGTCGGCCGCCAACGTCCACTCTCCGGAAAGAGACATGAAGCGATTGCCGCCGAAACTTCCCGCAACGGAACTTCCCGTTTCAGTCATCTCGAAGCCGTTCCTCTCCAAGGGAGACGGTCCCGCCTTGAAAGACATGCGGTCAATCTCGTCCAACGACTTTTGGGCCGACACCTGCAAGGCAGCCAGCAGAGCCAGCGCTCCGACCGACATCGCCATACGAAATGAAAAAGATTTCGCCATCACGCCACTTATTTGTAAATGCCTTCATTGTATTTGCGAACAAACTCTCTGACCATACGCCCGTAAGGTTTTATCAGTTCTTCCGTCCAGCCGCCTTTCTTGCTTGCGCGCGGAAGTATCATCGAACACGTCTCATTCTTGTCCGAGATAGACCAGTTGACCCAGCTTATCTTATGCGCCTCCATCCAGTCAATCCAACGCTGCCATTCTTCCACGTTCAGCGGTCCGTCGCCCGAAGCCTCCATGCCCGCGCACTCGGAGACGAAGATGGGGATTCCTTTTTCCCATGCGGCTTGCGCCCTGTTGCGCAACTCGTCAGAATGCGTCGCGGCATAGAAGTGCAAAGTGTATATAATGTTCTCATAACCCTCCAAAGGCGATTCCGCCACCAAGTCAAGACGCTGGTCAAAATTCGGATTGCCCACCAATATCACGTTGTCCGGGTCGTGCTTGCGTATCTCTCCAATCACCTCGCGGGCATACTCCTTCACTTCTTCCCACGTATCCTTCATCGGCTCGTTGTAAATCTCATAGATGACATGCGGATATTTGCCGTACTTTTCAGCCATCATGCCGAAAAACTTCTTGGCTTCTTCCTTGTGAGGGTAATACGTATGCCAGTCTATAATCACATACAAGTCGTTCTTTATGGCCGCCTTGACCACCTTGTTGATGCACTCCAGCGCAAACTCCGGATTCTCTATGTAGTTGTCTTCGATAACGGTCCCATCGCCGCCCTCAGGACAGTGCAATGCCAGTCTTTTTTCAGCCACTTCACAGTATGTTTGTTATAGAAACGCGGCCAAAGGTTATGCCATCCGTAGCTCACCCCCCGCAACGAAACCGGGTCGCCGCTCTCGCTGCACAATTGGTTGCCCTTCACTTGCAGTTGCCCCCACATCTTTACGGGGTCGGCCGCACTCACGCTTCCCGTCACGAAGAAGCAAACTAAAAAACACAGATAATATCTCACCCTTTTCATACGGTTCTTCTTTTCATGATACAATCCATTTTATAAAGAGGCTGCCTCAACACGGGGACAGCCTCTTTCCAACAACATTTTACCAGCCTTCGAACATGGCGTCAGCCTCTGTCCATCCTTTATTCTGTGTCAACACTCCTTCAGACAAGTCGATCTGGCTGTCCGGTATCGGCCAGAAGCCTCCGGTCGCCTCATAACGCGCCTTGAATCCCGTACTGAATGAAGGCATAGTAAGGTCTACACCTGCATTTTTAATAGGTTGGCCGATTTGTTTTTCCAGAGCCTCCGGCACATCTCCCCATCTCATCAAATCGAACCAGCGCAGTCCTTCGAATGCCAATTCAAACCGACGTTCCTTTTTCAACGCCTCCAAACTATAAGCCCCAATGCCAGACAAGCCTGCACGCTGTCTTACCCGGTTGATTCCGTCAGTCGTTTCTGTCAACTCGGAATGCATCAACAGCACATCCGCATAACGGATATGAATCAAGTCAGTCGTGTTGCAGAATTGGATATGGTCTCTCGCAGAGGAAGCCAACACAGCAAATCCGTTTACGAAGTTTCCTGTAGCCGGGTCTTTGGCGGCAACTGCAATAATCTTCTTCTGCCAGTAGCCTGTTTCCTCCATTTCATTGTTGGCTCCCCAAGTGTAATTCTTCATTTCATCGGGGTCCGTCACATCGATAATGCTGGCCTGTCTGCGCAAATCATCCGGTTCTTCTTCCTTCCAATCATTCCAAAGATTAGGAGTGACACATGCTTTTCCCCAACCTCTTCCCCACGGGAAAGTGTCTTCTCCCACATTGATAGGAGGAGCGAAATACAGCGCATAATAATTGACATAACCTGCCGACAAAGCGTACACATTCGAGAATTTAGTAGCGAATATCGTTTCAATATTCCCGTCGCCTGCCCAATTCAAAGGCTGGCCGTCCACACCGGTCTTGCCTGCCACATAAGGATAATCGTCTTTCGTGTATTCATTAGTGTAAGGCCAAAGGTTCCGGAAATCGCCCACCAAATCATGACCGCTATTGTCCCGGCAATCTTCCAGCCAGCCTACAACCTCCGCTTTTGTCACTTCTCCGCCATCCGGCAACGGCAAGGAAGTCTTTCCGTAATATCCGGTATAGAACAGGAACACACGTGCCATCAAAGCCTCCGCAGCCCAACGGGTTGCACGTCCCGCCTCAAAATCTGGATATTTGGTTGCATCCATCATTTCGATACCGTTCTTCAAGTCGGACGCAATCTGCGCATAAAGAGTTTCCGCATCTGCTTTCGGAAAATTGCCGCCGGCCGAGTTCAAAATCAAAGGAACTTCGCCGAACAACTGCGCCAAATCAAAATAATAGAAAGCTCTCAAGAAATAAGTCTGGCCGTAGAAAGAGTTCTTCTGAGCATCGCTTTCCCAATCTGACACTTTCTCAAACCCTTCCAAAGCTGTATTTGCCTTATAGATGCCGGCATAATGTTTTTTCCACGTGTTTTGGAACTGGTCAACGCCAAAGCGCAACAATTTGTCCGCTCCATGCGCACTATTGTCATTTACGCCTCCGCTGGCAAACCGGTCATCAGACGCAACTTCTGCTATAAAGAGCGGGGCATCGTCCGGGTCAGCATTCAGCAAATTCAATTCACCGTAAACACCGGTCAGCAACTGATTCGCATCATCCACATTCTGCGGAAAGTTGCTTGTATCCTTTTTCACATAATTCTGCGTATCCAGAAAATCATCGCAACCGGACATTGCAAACAATGCACAAGCTGCCGTCATATATAATATTGAACTAAGTTTCATAACCTTTCTATTTTAAAATTTCAAATTTACTCCGACCAAATAACTCCTTGAACTCGGATAGAATCCCAAATCAATGCCGGAACCCCAAGTCGTTCCGCCTCCGTAACCTACTTCCGGATCCATGCCCGAATAGCCGGTAATTGTAAACAGATTCTGCGCAGCAAAATACAGACGAATCTGAGACAAAGGCGAGTTCTTCCACAAATGCTTGAAGTCGTAGCCGATAGTCAGATTCGACAAACGGAAATAATCTGCGTCTTCAATGTAAATATCAGATATATTAGTCCAGTTCGTATTTGCTCCATCCGAGAATCTCGGCAAGCGGTTGGATGTACCTTCTCCATCCCAGCATCCCAAGATGTCTGTCGTATAGTTTTCAAATTCGTTCTGGGCAAAAGAACGATATGATTTAGCTATCTGATGTCCAAGCGCCGACATTCCGGTCAAAGAGAGGTCAAATCCCTTGTAAGCGAAATCCAACGTGATGCCCATCGTCACATCCGGATTAGGATTGCCGATCATTGTCTTGTCTTCGTCCGTAATCTGTCCGTCACCGTTATTGTCCACAAAAATTACATCTCCGGGTTCCGCACCTTCCAGTTTCACTTCAGTATTGTCAATCTGCTCTTGATTCTGGAAAATGCCGGCAGTCTTATATCCCCAGAAATAGCCGATCGGATAACCTACCTCGGCACGGAACATTTCCGCCGTATTGTTTGACAACACGTTTGTCGGGCCATGTATAATCCCTTCTGTGTTTGCAATCCTCGTAACCTTGTTCTTGTTGTGCGCCAGATTAAAGCGGGCACCGTATTTGAAATCATTCACCTGGTCATTCCAGCTCAACATAAGTTCAACACCTTTGTTCTCTACGTCGCCGCCATTGATATAAGGAGCGTTCGTCCCGTAAGAAGCCAAGATAGGAGCCTGCACCAGCCAATCCTTCGTTGTTTTCTTATACCAATCGAAATTAACGCCCAAACGAGAGTCGAAGAAACGGGCGTCAAAACCGATGTTCAACTGCTCTGACGTTTCCCAAGTCACATCCGGATTGGCAAGAATGTCAGAATAAGCGCCGGTTACCTGGCTGGTCTTATTGTTGCCAAAAGAATAGTTCGCATCTTTTCCGAACAAGAACGTCGACAGATATTGGAAGTTCGTAATGTCGCAGTTACCGTTCTGTCCCCAGCTTGCACGAATCTTAAAGAAATCCATCCATTTCCTTACCGGCTCCATAAACGACTCGTTCGTTATCACCCAACCGGCAGATACTGACGGGAAATATCCCCAACGATGTCCACGGGCAAAGTTTGAAGAACCATCGGCACGCACCACAACGGATGCCAGATACGTTTCATTGTAGTTCCAGTTCACACGTCCGAAAATAGACGACAATGCACTTTCAGTCTGAGGTGCGCCAGTTACCGTTGTATAAGTAGTTGAAATTTCTCCGGTATTCGAAAGCCAAGCGTGATCAAAGTCCGTAAACATCGATATTCCGTTCTGCGCACCCATCGTTTCTCCGATTCCGGATTTCTCGATTGACTGTCCCACCAATACGTCAAAGGTATTCTTTTTCACTTTAAACAGATAGGACAACGTATTTTCCCACGTGTACCGATAGCCGGACGACATGCTTTGATAAACTTTGTCAGGACTGTTCGTGATTGTAGTCGCAAAATTATAATCTTCTTTATACGAACGGTAAGAACTTGCCGACATCTGATAGCCGAACGAAGACTTAAACTTCAAATTCTTAATCGGCTGGATTTCCAGATAAGCGTTTGCATACAACGAGTATCCTCTGTTCAGGTTCAATCCGTGGTCTTTGGCTATCAAGCCCAACGGATTGTATGCTCCATCATCCACTTTCCAGCCTTCCGTCGACTTGCTCGTCATATCATAGTATCTCCCTTCCTGGTCAAAGACGGGCATCAGGGGAGTAGAGACCAGCAAATTGCGCACGTCATTATACGACCAGTCATTAATGGCCAGACTGCCGGAACGCTTGTTATAGTTGAACGACAAATTCTCGCCAATCTTGATGATGTCAAACCCGTCTCCTTTCAACAAAGAATGGTCGGAATTGATACGGAACGTATATTTCTGGTTTTCCGGCGCTTTCGGTTCGCCGATAATACCTTCTTGAGAGATGTATGAAAATCCCAACGAGAAGCGGGACTTGTCGCTACCTCCTGTCAGATTGATTGCATGGCTGGTCACCGGAGCCGCATCGTTTACAGACTCGTCAAACCAGTTGGTTCCGCTCCATGTGCCATCCTGAATCGCATCATAAAGATAAGAAGGCAACAGGCTGGACCAGTCGCGGGCCGGAGTTCCGTCGAGTTCGTATATCTTGTCCTGCACATAGATGTATTGCTGAGCATTCAGCATTTCCGGCTTCTTTGCCACACTCTGCCAACCTACATATCCGTCGTAAGACAATTCCACTTTACCTTCCCGCCCCTGACGTGTAGTCACAAGGATAACGCCGTTGGCGGCACGCGCACCGTAGATAGCTGCCGAAGCCGCATCTTTCAGCACATCGACCGACTCAATATCAGCCGGATTCAAAGCAGAAATGCTTCCGCCTGCCACACCGTCAATTACGTACAACGAAGAAGAAGAACCGGTCGTACCCAAACCACGGATAGTCACCTTATAGTCTTCGCCCGGCATACCGGAGCTCTGAGTAATCGCCACACCGGGACTCTGGGCCTGCAACGCCCCCAACGGAGTGGTTGTATTCAGACGCTGAATGTCATCCCCTTTGATTTGAACGGTTGCGCCGGTCAACAATTTCTTTTTCATCGTACCATAACCGACAACTACAACCTCATCCAAATCCTGCGACATGTCTTCAAGAACGATTCGCATACTCTTTCCTGCTACAGCTTTTTGAGAAACCGTAGAATAGCCTATAAAAGAAAATTCCAAATCAGCCGAGGAAGACGACACTTGCAGTTCAAACTGACCGTCGATATTAGTTACAGTACCATTTTTAGTTCCCTGTTCAACAACATTCACTCCAGGCAAGAACTCACCCTTAGAATCAACGACAACACCTTTAACCATCATGTTTTGAGCCAACATCGGTATGCTGCTCAATAACATAAACAATAAGAATGACAGTCTCACACAATCTAATTTATCATGCAAGAACCATCGCTTTTCATAAAAATCTGTTTTCATGCTTCTTGATTTTTAGTTTAACAATAGTTTTACATATCACGTTTTATATTTACATTTACTCTTCCGTTCCTTGCAGCCTTTCTTTTTCCCAACCAGAACGACACCAGCTCCAATCCTCAAAAGAGGTATAGCAAAAGTGCCATCGATGCGAGCCAAAAACAAATACTATCTTATCCATTATTTGTACTTTGACACTTTCGAACTTTATCTTAAGCCGACAATGGCAGAATTGAATATCAAAGGCTCACCCGGTTATGACTGCTGAATTGGAGAAGGTTTGTCCGGTCTGGTTGAAACGCCGGAAATTTTCACTGAAACGAGCCGATTTTTTCACACAAACGCCGCCGCATTGCAACACGTTTCCGCACGGGTTTTATACAATCAATTTTTTCTTGACACACTGCTGCCTGAACTCTTTCGGGGAACAGCCCTTTTTCTTTCGGAATATGCGATTGAAGTTCGACAAATTGTTGAAGCCGCAACCGTAACAAATTTCCGAGATGTTCCTGTTGGTGTCGACCAGCAGACGGACAGCCAGGCTCAGCCTGTAATCAATGATGAAGTCCGTCACGTTTTTTCCCGTCCGCAACTTGAAGAAGCGGCTGAAAGAAGTGGGCGACATATCCGCCAGCTTCGCCAGTTCTCCCAAGGATATTTGCTCGGCATAATGCAGGGTGATGTAATCCTGCACGTCCAAGATGCGCCGCGACTCCTGGCCCCCGTCGAACTTCGCATACGAAGTGGACGACAGCTGCCGGTATTCGCACTGCGACAATTCGTACAAGATGGACAAAAATTGAAGCACGGCATAGAATCCGTCGCACTCCGTCGAGAGCTTGTCCAACATGCCGTATATCCTCACTATCCCCGGCATGGAAAAAGCTATCCCGCACTCCGCGTCTTCCATCATCTTCTTTATCGACTGAAACTGGCTTTTCTCCAACAGGCTGTCCGTGAAGATTGAGCGGGAGAACTGCACGGTGATTTCCCGTATCGATTCCGAACGGCATTCGTTCTGCTCCCACACGTGCTCCAGGTCTTTCCCCGTAATCAGCACAAGGTCATAATCGCCTATCACCTCGACCGAATCTCCCACAATCCGCCTTACCCCCGCCGAATGCGAGGTGAAATTCAATTCGCATTCCTCATGGCAATGGATTGGATACGTGAACTCCTTCTTGCAGCGGTCTGCAATATAGAAACAGTCTGCGCTCGAAAGCGGAGTTATTTCATGAATCAAACGTTTCACCATAGTCTGCTCGGTTTAAAAGTAACACATATAACACTGTTCATCCTAATCTTTATAAATGAAAAACGCATATTTCGATTCGTTCCACGACACCTTGCCTCCTGCTTCCACGGGGCATATCCGAATGTGAAGGCTGTCTTTTCCTCTTGTCATGGAAGCCGGAATCTCAAACTCGTCGTCTAACCAGCGTTTGTAGGGGTTGCTGTCGGCCACGTACCATTGCGGAAACACCTTTTCGCCGTCCACGTACACCTCCGCGCATTGCCTGCCTTCGCGCTGGTCGCTGGTTCTCCGGATGCGTACCCCGTTGTTTTCCGGAAGAATCCTCACCGAAAACTCGCTGCCGCCTCCCTTTGCCGGATAGAACACCGTGCCTGCAACCGAATCCTTATCGTGGCTCCCTTCATAACAGGCACGAAGATACTCAGACACGCTCCCCTCACCGGCAACGTATCCGTGCGCTTCGATTGAAGCCTTTGAAGACAAATCCATACAGTCCGTTTCCACCAAAGCAGGCTCGTCCTTGCCGTAGTAAAAGACTGTCCCTTCATGCTCCAAATACTGGTTGTTGTATTCTCCCGACTCGATGTTGAATTCCAAATTCTTATAGAAAGGATAATAATCATTGACGCACAAACGGGTCATCGACCACGGATTATCCCGCAAGCCGTCATACCCGCCGAAAGGATGAGTCTCCGGAGGAGTCGGAAACCCCCATCCGAAACACACGTAACTCTCGGAACCGTCGCTCTCCACCTTCGGGGTCTTGTTGCCGTCAATGTACACCCGGACATCTCCTTCGCATGTGATGATGTTCGGACGTTCGCCGTAGCAGGTCACATGAGCGGCCACCATCTTTCCCATCCCCGATATTTTTCCGATTTCGCTGTCCGAGCCCGGCGTATGCCGCCGCATATAATACGGCGTGTTCCTGAAGTATCCGCACCTGCTTTCCTCATACTGATTATCGGCCAGCGCGACTTTCGTTTCATTCACACGCAGCGTATCCTGCCCTTTGTTCTCAAGATACATTTCTATCCCTTCCCAATACGGCATAGGGAAGGTGTTGTACATGAAACCAGCCTTCAGCACTCCCATCAACAGATACTCCGTATCATTATAGCCCAACGAGTTGCCGAAAACGCACCAGCAGGACAATATACATCCGCCTCCGGATGCCCGTCAAACGCTATCCTTATCCATAAACTATGCAAAAGGGATTCGTCCACCTCATCGACGGAAATATTGACAGAAGAAACGACTCCGCCGCCCTTTTCGCGAAGCAACGGCACCGTCTGCCCCGGAGCTATTTCCACCGGACCGCCCGCCTTGCAATCCTGCTGCGACGCAACGCCGGCAGAAAGGCCGTGCCTTTTCAGCATCTGCCTCGCTTCCATATCTTCTTCAGGCAGAAACGTGGCAATATTGCCTGCATCAGAAAAAGAATGATAGACGACATGCCCCCAGCCTCCTTCGCCTTTCGCTCTGTCGTTCCCTTCCAACTTTACATCGGTCGTTATCTTGCAGCCTTCCCTGTAATACATCGGGACGAAACTCCGCGCCACTCTTATCGGCCCTCTCCCATTGTCTAAAGGCCCTATGTAAGAGTCGGATACCGGGGGCACGAACGGATATTTCTCGCCGAACTCGGACAGCCTCAAAGAGCAGGCAGGCACCGTATCCCCGTCGAAATAGAAACGGAACAGCGGATCGGAACAGCTCAAATAACGGTGCTGCACAATATTGTATATGCAACCGGAGCCTTTCACGTCGAAGACAACCCATTCACGTTCGTTCTGCCGGTAAAGACACCAGTCCCAGTCTGCATTTTTCCCTTTCTTGTCTATACTTCCTTCATATCCGACCTTCACGCCGCACCTGTCCAGCACCGGCAGATTCTTCACCGCTTCTACCACACCGCCCGGCTGTGCAAACGAATGCACCGAGCAGCCGACAGCAAACGCCAAGGCCGCAGTTTTAAGAAAACGTTCCATAATTCAACGATTTAAATTCAACACTATCTGATTGTCTACAGGTTCTATTCTCCAAACTTCGTGAGATTTGCCAAGATTCCTCAAGTCGACGAACCGCCCCTGCCCGCACCGTATGCGGTAGGCATGGCCGTCTGAAACGGACTCTATCTCCGTATTTGAAACCGTTCTGAACGGCAATTCTTCCGATGCCGCCTTCAGTTCAAGCGCCCAGTCGATCCGTTTCGATGAAACGAGCTGCACTTGAATCGAGGTCTCAGCAAACAAAACGGACATGCAGGCATCCGCCCCGTCTATCTTCCACCTCACCTGCAAGGCGTCTCCTTTTTCCTCTACTGAAACCTCATCGCCTTCCAGCGCCCGGCTCTCTCCCGAAGGAAGATTCTCTACAAAAAACATGCCTGCACGACAGCCCGGCGTGCTCCACAAATGCCCGTCGACCAACGGAAGGGTGGCATACACGCATCGGGAGGAAGCGGCCGGCTCACGCAAATAGCCGGACTCCACGTTTTCATCGAACAGATGAATGTCACGGACATAGCCTGTTCCGTCCTGCCACAGCATGTTGGCGCGGTAAAAGCGGCTGTCATACCAAACCGTTTTCCGGCCTCCCGGCCTGTAATCATCCAAAGCCACCACAGCCGTTGCCGGAGTCTGGCGGAAATTCTCTTTGAACCACCTGCCGCTTTCCGCCAAAGTCTGAATCCGGATTTTCCCCATCTTCTGCAAGCTGTCGAGCAGTTCCGTCTGCATACAAAGCCCGTCCTTTATCTTTTCCCACGTAAAAGAGTTCTCCTGCCCGGCCTGCACATAGGCGAACGCCAGACAAGGATTGTCAGCCATAGTCCGCATAAACCATTCCACCCATTCTTTCGAACCGCCGGACTCCTTATACACCGGTTCCATCGAGACCACCGGCTGGTTGAACTTGCCCAAACCGCAATCGTACTGGTAGATGGGGTCGCTGCCCAACATCCTGAATACCGGCACGTCGATTTGCACCGCTTCCGTCTGGGCGGGCATGAAAGCATTGTTCCGGCTGGGATAATAAGCCTGATTCCAATAGCCTCCCCACAAGGTGTAGCCGTCTGTCCCTATCTGGTCTTTGCATGTACAGGAGGCTTCGATATGATACTTTTCACGCAGATAGCGCAACGTATGCGCATCGATGAACCAAGAGCCGACAGACTTCGGATAAGCGCCGAACACGCGCTTGAACTCCGCCATGTAGACATCCGCCAGCTTCTCCCGCTCCTGCGGAGCGTATCCCGTAGAAAAACCCACGTCGGCGTGCCAGTCCCACGGATACCGCCCCCTCCACGTCAGGCCGCACGCTTCCACATGGGGCTGCGTGATTTCCCACCATGCCCCGACCTCTATGTCGTCCGGGCAGCTCTTGAACAATTCCTGATAACGCGGATTGACCAGCGCGTCATACTGCAACAAGAACGTGCCTTTCATTCCGTACCGCTTGAGCAGGTTCACCTCTTCAACGGTCGTGTCGAAAATCACCTCGTCCGTCACGTCTTCGTAACGGGGTTCCGTCTGGCGGACAAAATTAATCACGTTCACGATGCGCGGAGCCTGCGGCCTGGCTGCCTGCAAACTTCCAAGAAAGAGAAAGATGACGAAAACTGCATTTTTCATACTGCCTAATTTTAAGTATAACAAAAGTGCGGTTTTCCGGCAAGACAATCCACCATTATCTTTACCAAAAGCAATACTATTCAGGCAATATGCCGCATGGAAACGTTTTTTTGCAGGATAGTATCAGATTCTGATAAAATAGTAGCCGTATGTCCGGAGGCGATTGCCTAATTTTACCTGCGGCTTTTCAGCCGAGGGCCGCCGCCTTTTCCAGACAATGCGCCCGCGCTTCCGCATCGGGGCGGCGGCGTTTCCCAAAAGGCATACGCCATATTGTTTTTTTAACGATTTATATTATACCATGAAGAAGCAAACCATCATCGGTGCGGCGATATGCGCAGCATGGCTGTCCTGCACCTCGCCCGAAAAGACGGAGCAAGAAAATCCTTTCGTGTACGTTGAAAACGGACAGTTCGTCCGCCACGGCCAACCTTATTATTATGCAGGAGCCAATTTCTGGTACGGCGCCATACTCGGTTCCGAAGGAACGGGCGGCAACCGCACGCGGCTGCTGGCCGAACTGGATTCCCTCAAATCGATGGGAGCGGACAACCTGCGCATTCTGGTCGGCTCTGACGGCAAACGGGGAGTGCCGGCCAAAGTGGAACCGACGCTCCAGACTGCCCCCGGCGTGTACAACGACACGATTCTTGCCGGGCTCGACTTCCTGCTGTCGGAAATGCGCAAGCGCGACATGCTGGCGGTGCTTTACCTGAACAACTCATGGGAATGGAGCGGAGGCTACGGACAGTATCTGGAATGGGCGGGACATGGAAAGGCTCCGGTACCGGCCGTTGACGGATGGCCTGCCTTCATGAAGCACGTAAAGCAGTTTCCGCAATCGGAAGAAGCGAAAAGGCTGTTTGCCGACCACGTGAAATTTATCCTCACGCGCACCAACCGCTATACGGGCATACGGTATGCCGACGACCCGACCGTCATGTCGTGGCAGATAGGGAACGAGCCGAGAGCTTTTGCGGAAGAAAACAAAGAGGCTTTTGCGCAATGGATGGAAGAAACGGCGGCGCTGATTGACTCGCTTGCCCCCAACCAGCTGGTATCTACCGGAAGCGAGGGACTGCACGGATGCGAGGAAGACATCAGACTGTTCGAAAGAATCCACGCCAACGCCCATGTGGACTACATGAACATACACATCTGGCCCTACAACTGGGGATGGGCGCAGAAAGACAGGCTGACAGAATGTCTGGATTCGGCCAAACGGGAAACCGGGAAATACGTCGAAGAGCATCTGCGCGTCGCCCGGAAATACGGCAAACCCCTCGTGCTCGAAGAATTCGGCTATCCGCGCGACGGATTCAAGTTCGGCAAGGATGTCCCCACCGCCGCCCGCGACACCTATTACGGCTATGTCTTTTCCTTGATTGAAGAACATGCCCGCACGAAAGGGCTGCTGGCCGGATGCAACTTCTGGGCATGGGGGGGGAAACGCCGTGCTGTCTGATTCCCATTCATTCTGGCAACCGGGAGACGACTACACGGGCGATCCGGCACAAGAAGAACAAGGACTGAACTCCGTGTTCAGCACCGACACGACAACAATCCGCCTCATCCGCCAGACAAATGCCAACCTGACATCCGCTGTCCGTTGACACAAATCAAGAAATAGGGCCGTTCTGCATGATTTTCCCGAAAACATGAGGATTATTCGCGGAACGGCCCTATTTTTGTGTTGCAAAACATAAAAACAAACACATTAAAGAGTCTTCACACAAGAAGACCGAATTTTTTAGGATAACAAAACTAAACTTCAGGTATTATGAAAGAGGTAAAAAGTTTGCTCCGCACTATCAAGAAAAATCTTGAGTGGAGCGCAATGGCAATGTACGGCCAGTATGACAGAAAATAGGCCGACAAAGAATACAAAAGAGAGGTTTTTATAAAAACGAAAAAGCCGCACCGGACAAAACCGGATGCGGCTTTTTTACAAAAAATGCTTTAACGCATTGCCCGACACCTTACTCCCAATTATCCGTGCGGAAAGGAATCAGCGGAAGTCCGCGCAAGTTGGCGATGTTACCCGGATAATTGTCGCGGAAAGCGTAACGCACCGCTACGGGTTTCTCTACTTTAGTGCAAGTTACTTTAATCTGATTTTTTCCGACCACTTCCGCCATAGCGGGATGGAACACCCGGTCATCGCCCGCCATCTCGAATCCGGAGATATACTTCATGCGGCTGAACCCGTTGTCTGCATGGATAAAGTCGAGGACGGCCGCATTGCCTTCAAACCTCACCGACTTGTAGGCAGGGCTGTCCGCCTCAATGCCGGGGATGCGGTACGTCTTCACCAATGCCTGCCACGCCAGACGTTCCCCGACGTGCTTCTTGTCTTTCGGATGGATGTTCCACACTTCATACGGCTCCACCAAGTCGTTTGTGGAAATCATCGCACTGTTCGGAATCAAGGCTTGCGCCTTGTATTGTGCTTCACGCAAAAACGCCGAGCCTGTCCCTTCATAACTGCCGTATGGGGCAATCTCCACAAAATAGAAAGGCAGTTCGCCCAATCCCCATTCCTTGCGCCAAAGCTCGACCATCGTCTTCAGCCGCTCCGGGTACGTCTTGTGCGTTCCCACGTTCGACTCGCCCTGATACCACAGGAAGCCCTTTATGGTGTAGTTCTGCAAAGGTTTCAGCATTCCGTTGTACATCAGCGTAGGGCTCAGGTAGTGCCACCAGTCATACGGTTCTTCCTTGCGGATATCACGCTCCAAATCGATGTCAGAATACTGCGAAACGATTTCTCTCGGCAGCCATCCTTCCACTTTCGACCCGCCCCAACTGCAGTTGATGATGCCGACGGGAACATCGAGCACTCGGTTCACCATCCGCGCGAAGAAGAAAGCCGTCGCGCTGAATCTCGGAGCGTTTTCGGGAGAACTCACCTTCCAGCTTCCCTTGCAGCGGTCGACGGGTTCCAGCTGGCCGTTCTTCTCCACCGTAGCCACGCGGATGCCTTTCCACCGGGAAGCGGTGGCAATCACCTCGTTCGCTCCCTCTATAGGACAATTGTCGAATCCGGCAAGCGGCATCTCCATATTCGACTGCCCGGAACAGAACCATACCTCTCCGATAAGAACGTTGTCCAATGTCAACGGCTCCCCGTCGGATATTTCAATCGAATGCGCCGTATAGCTTGCAGACGGAGTGCCCACAGAAAGAAGCCACCGGCCCTCCCCATCGGCCTTCGTCCGATAAGCCTTGTCGCCCCACGAAGGCTTGACGGTTATCTCCGCATTCGGAGCCGCCCACCCCCACAGACGCGCATCCGCCTGTTGTTGGAGCACCATGTTGTCACTCAGAATTTCCGGCAAAGTCACCTTCGCCTCCGCCGCACACCAGCCACAAGCCAGCAATGCGCCCAAAATAAGTTTCTTCATATTCTCAAATCAGTTTTAAATGGCATTCAAATAAAGTCAACATTTTCCAAACAAATATACGAATTTCCGCTGACAGAACGCCCAATCAGACCAAAAGAAAGGTGACAGACTGATGCCTGAACACCCTTCCGTCACCTTTCATATTCTCCCGATCAATGGTTATTGAAAGTTCGAAACCTATTCGCGAGCAATCACGTAATCCAATCCGAATGCATTGGTCCACCACTGGGTTGCAGCGAACTGCTCCCATGTTACAGTGGCATTCGTTCCGTCAGAGCTTCCCGGATACCACACCATGAACCAAGCCCACTTGGCGCCGGCATCCCACATATCCGCAATGTTTGCCACATTGCCGCACTCTGACAAAGCAATCATCTTGTTCGGGAAACGTCCGGCCAAAGCAGCGTACTCGGCAGCAAGTTCGTATGCTTCCGGCTGATCGTAAATGTCTCGCCCGATAATGTCCACATACTCATCGCCCGGATACCAGTCATCATCGTCCTTTTCAGCCGTCCACACCCAGATGAGGTTGTTCAGTCCTTTTTCCTTCACTAAATAGTCATACATCTTTTTCCACAATGCCTTGTACGTTTCAGCTCCTTGCGCACCCCACCAGAACCATGCGCCTGAGGCTTCGTGAAGCGGACGCCAGATAATAGGAACATTGGCATCGGCCAACGGCTTCAAATAGTCGTAAAGTTTCTCCATATCGGTTTCAATCCATTCCTTTTCCCAAGTGCCTTCTGTCACGGCATTCGTGGCATTGAACGGCGTTTCCGAATTTCCGTTGTTGCCTCCGGGGGCGTAGAAGCCGTAAGTTACTGTACCGTCCTGTTGTATTTCCACTTTTTTAAGTGTATAGTTCTCGCCGGTTACCTGCATTCCATTTTGAATCAATGAAGCAGTCTGGTCGGAAACCGTATAAACAAAACTCGTAACAGAAAGGTCTTCTGTATAAAGTTCGGACGTTGTATCCAGATTTTGCCAATCAACCACATTCTGCAAAGTAACTTTTGTGTAATTCGCATCTCCCGAATGCTCGAAGGTTATCACAATTTTATCCCTAGCTTTCACACTCTTCAAGGCGGCATATCCCTCATCACCTTTAAGTATCAATCCCTGCCAGCTACCTACCTCATGAGTTCCTTCCCAAACAAGTACATTCTCTGGCACTACTTCTTCCGGATTCTCTGTCGGCACATTCCAATGCCACATGCACGATACGATACCATTGGCATCCCTCCACTCCGTTACAGGGTCCGTGTCACTATAATCAATCCAATTGGCAGGCGAAGAAGTCATGTGGCCGAAGTCGTAACCATTTAGTTTCGGAGTTTTGCCGGCATTCTCGCCTACCCATGCGGCATACTCGTGATTCCAGCTATGATAGCCCGTAGCTGCATCAAGCGCCATCGCTCCTGAAATCATGTTAGTCCGGTAGTTCTCCTTCAGATAGCCGTACAAGTCTTTAGCCTCTTGCGTTGCGTTCGGATTGCTCAAGTTTTCAGCAACGGTCTGGTCAGGAACTATTATAACAGGAATCACATCCGCCGTAAAGCTCAACCTTACAGCATAGGCTTCCGTCCCGTCTTCAGCCAGCACGACGCCTTTCGGAATATAAACCTCATAGTTCTTTCCGTCCTCGCACCCGCTCACCGTCACAGACACTACCTTGTCTTTAGCGGTTACGGCGGTCACGGCAGCTTCGCTTCTCAGAATTTGTATTTTCTCAAGGGGCTTGTCTTCTGTAATCTTCACGTTCTGGTCATACGTAATCTGCAAAGTCAACACCCCGTTTTCAGCCCTTACGTCAATCGCGCCGTCAGCGGGAAGGGAAGATACGATGCGCGGAGCTTCACTTGTCAACGCGCCTCCATTGTCATCGTCGCTGCATGACGGGAAAGCCAGCAGACCGAACACGACTAAAAATCCATATATATACTTTTTCATAATCGTTCTGTTTTAAGTTATTGCAGTTTTTTCTCGATACGGAAGTTGGCTAAACTATGGTCGACCGTCCACGTAAGTCCCGGAGCACTGATGGCAAAATCAAAATACTTCAACTCAGAAGTTCCCGGATTCATC
Source organism: uncultured Phocaeicola sp. (assembly GCA_944320135.1). Taxonomy (GTDB): domain Bacteria; phylum Bacteroidota; class Bacteroidia; order Bacteroidales; family Bacteroidaceae; genus Phocaeicola. The sequence continues at coordinate 116,112 of CALUGI010000003.1, forward strand.
CCATCAAAATCCAAAGTGACCGTGCGCCATTTGCCTTCCGTATTCAATCCGTTCTGATTGTCGAAGTTCCACGTATATTGGGCGCTGTCGAACTTGAAATTGTATCCGCCGGAATAAACAGGCACCGATGCCGGACAAGAAATCTCAAACTTAAACACATATTCCGACGGGTTGTCCACAACGTCCTGCGGTATCGCCACATTGCCGTTCAGCCAAGTTGTCCATGCCCAAGAGCCGAACTCTCCGGTTATCCTGACGAACGACTTGCCGTCAATCGGTTCAGGGTCATCGGTATTGGAGCCGTCCGTGATATAATCCGTTTTCGAAATGTTGCTCCCCTCAGGGTCGTCCAAATCGAAAAGGAAGCTGTCCGCATTGCGGAATACAATCTGTCTGTTCACGTGCCCGTTCACTCCTTCATAATCAATGTTGATGAGCGATTTCGGCTGTGCATTCTCAGGAATCACGACAGAAAAATAATACTCAGAAACAGAATCCACCTTCAACGTTTCTCCGTTCATCGTCACTTTGGAGGTCTCGACCGAACCGTCAAATCCGTAAAGGTCGAAATAATCGCCCACAATCTGCACCGTGTCGCCCGGTTCGCAATACTCATTATACAATCCTTCAACCCTCACTTCCGGAATCACCACCTTGAAATCGTATGACGTCTCCCCCAGTTCGGTTGTATAATAAATCTTGTCGGTCACCTCTCCCGGCACCTTCCTCGGCACAGGCAAGTAAGCGTTCTTCGCCGTGGCATACACCTCCGACACCGGAAGCTCCACATCGTTGAAAAGCACCTTCGTCACATGGCTCAGGTTCTCCCCTTCAAGCACGAGCATTTCTTCAAACTCGGCAGAAACAATCGGAGCCGTTTTTTCCGTATCGTCAGCATAATACACCATATTGATGACCGGCGCTCCTGTAGATGTCATGCCATCGTCATAGTTGTCGTTATAAGTTACAATGTCGTTGCAGGAAGAAAGGCTTCCCAACAGCATTGCCGACACCGCAACGAGCTTTATATTTATCTTTTTCATATCATTCTTCATTTAAACGTTAAACGGAAACTTGTCAGCTCCAACCCGGATTGTTGCTGTCAATAGCCGTATTGGTAGAAACCTCTGTAGAAGGCAGCGGGAACAGCAGATGGCGGTTTTCGCGGTGTTTGTTGATTCCGGCCTCGTCATAGTTGGATTCGGTTCCGTCGTTGTTGACGCCTCCGATGGAGTTCATCACATCCAAATAAATTCCCCAGCGGATCAAGTCCCAACGGCGGTCGCCTTCCAATGCAAGTTCCTTCGCCCTTTCTTCAAAGACGGCGGCCCGAAGCTGGTCTTTGTCGCCATAGGTTATCATTTGCGTGGCATTGGAACGTCTGCGCACATCGTTCAGCTTCGCCATCGCCTCCGAATAGTTTTCCAGTTCGCACTGAGCTTCGGCATAAATCAGATAAACGTCCGCCATACGGAGGAACGGATAATAGGCGTCCGAATACTTCTGAGTCACGTCCGTTACGTCCGCATACTTGTTCGTGAACGCCAGACATTCGTTGGATACGTTGAAATAATAGTTGCGCCCGTCGTTGTACGGAGCCACGGGGTCTGAAACCCAATTGCCTTCCAAATCATATCCTGTGGCCATAATCTTGTATTCTTCCGTATTCGGATAGTAGAAACCTCCCAGATTGTTCGGGTTCTCGTCTTGATAGGAAACCACAAAACGATGCTTCACCCCCTCGGTAATGCGGTAGTCATCGTGGTCGAACAGATAATACCAGTGGTAACGGTTCCCGATATACAGGCCGGTTGCCACCACGCCGCTTCCGTTTTCCACTCCGTTATACCATTCCAGGATGCCCGACGTATAGGTATCATCTCCGCTTCTTGTACGGAGCGAGAACAAGTGTTCCATATCCGTCCCAACTTCGTCATAACCGGTCTTGGTCCACAGCTCGCCGTATGGCAGCAAGCCGTAGGTGCCGTAGTTATGCTCGCTGTCCGGCTGAATCAGATAGCCAGCCCACCGTGCAGCCTCACGGTAGCATTCCATGTAGTCAAAACCCTCATAACCTTTCACCTGCGTTTTCTGGAAAATTCTTGTCACAGGAGCCGCCAACTGCTTGTTGCCTCCTGCATCAAAGCTATAGGCGGTTCCGGTCTTGATTGTCATATTGGCGCCGGCAGGCATGGAAGCCGCTCCCATCGTGGCATACACTTTCGCCAGAAGCGCAACGGCAGTCCCTGCGCATACATGCCCTACCTGATATCCCGCATCCGTATTCTTGTACAAACGGGGAATCGCCTCTTCCTCCAAGATGCGGATGATTTCCTTATATACATCCGCTATAGGACGGCGGGGCTGGTCGTAGTCTGCGCCGTTGTCGATAGACGTGTCGAACAAAGGAATGTCACCGTATGCGCGCACCAGCAAGAAATAAGCGAACGCCTTGTTGAAATAAATCTCTCCCAAACCGTTTTGCTTTACTGCCTCGTCCGCGCCTGTAATGTTGTTCACGTTCGCAATCGCTACATTGGCGCGGTTAATCAGATTGTAACATCCGTTCCACAACGTATTGACCACTTCGTCTCCCTGAAAGTTTCCTGCGCCCAGATTCGAGAAAGCCCAATCCGGCCCCGAAACATAATCGCAGTCCATATCGAGCAAACGGGGGAAGTTGCCCCAACGCGCCATATCGTCCACCCATTTGCTGTAGACGCCGGTCACCCAAAGTCCCACAGCCGCATCATCATTGCCGACTTCATCTATGCCGACGTAAGAGTAAGGCTCTTCCTTCAAGAAATCGCTGCAAGAAGCCAACGAACCGAAGCCTGCTGCAGCCAGAGCCATTGTGAGATATAATTTATGCAGTTTCATAATAAAATATGCTCCATTAATAATTGCTTTATTGCTACTTAAAAATTAACCTTCAGCCCGATAGAGAATGTACGGCTGCTCGGATAGGAATAAATGTCCACACCCCTTCGCGAAGCGTCTGAACCGAAAGCGTTTACCTCAGGGTCATACCAGCTATATCCGCTGATGGTGAACAAATTTGTTGCGTTGGCATAAATGCTGATGTTGTTGATACCCTTGAAGTCAGGCTTCCAGTTGTATCCGATGCTCAGGTTCTTCAACTTCAGATAAGAACCGTCTTCCACATAACGGTTGGAAATCAACCAAGTGCGTTCGTAACCGGCTGTAGCCTTCGGCCATTGGGCATTTGCTGCATTCTCGGCCGTCCAGCGTGCGTTGTAGGCATCGCGGGTGATATTCCCGGCATTTCCCATTTTGATGTCCATCAAGTTGCCGTTGAATATGTCGTTTCCTTGGCTTCCTTGCAGGAAAAAGCTCAACGTAAAGTTCTTCCACTCGAAATTATTCGTAATGCCATACACGAAATCCGGATTCGTATCGCCGATAATCACACGGTCGGCAGATGTAATGGCCGGATTGTCATCGAAGTTGCGATACTTGATTTCACCAATCATCGATGCACCCTTTGCACGTATTTCCGGGTCAGGCGAAGCCATCACTTCGGCTAAGTTATCATAGAATCCGTCTTCTACATAACCGAATATCGTACCGATCGGGCATCCGTTGCGCTGCAAAAACACTTCATCCGCCGCGTTCCACAAACGAGTGGCATACTGGTCCGACTCAAGTCCGCCGATCTTGTTACGGTTGAACGAGATGTTAGCATCCATATTCCACTTCAAAGGAGTGTCTTGCAAGATATAGAATTTTCCCGAAAGTTCCAAGCCTTCATTGGTGACATAACCGCTATTTACCAACATCGTGCCGAATCCGGTACTGTTAGGTATCTTCACATCCTGAAGCAAGTCGCGCGTTTTCTTATGATAATAGTCCACTGTAAAGTTGATGCGATTGTTCAGGAATCCCATGTCCAAACCTATATTATATTGAGAGGTAGTCTCCCAACGCAAATCCTCCGAAACCGGGCCTCTCCAGTCTACCTGAGCAAAACCGCTGCTCAACGCTCCGGAGAAAGGATAGTTGGCTATATTCAGGATAGAAATCGTGCGATAGCTTCCGATACCCTGATTTCCAGTCTCGCCATAGCTCAATCTCAACTTCAGGTTACTGAACAAATCCCAATCTTTAATGAACTTTTCTTCTGACAAACGCCATGCAAAGGCTCCCGACAAGAAACTTGCCCACTTGTTTTTCTCAGTGAACTTGCTGGAACCATCGGCACGATAGGAAGCGGTAAAGATATACTTGTCCATCAACGTATAGTTGACGCGCGCCAAGAAAGAAGCCAAGGCTGCATCGCCACGGTCAGAAACCAGACGGCCGGGATTCACGCCCAGACTCATGTCATAGTCTTGAGTCAGATCGCTTGGGAAACCGGTAGCAGACATCGACTTGTTTCCCCAACTTGACTTCTCTGCGGTAAAACCGGCAACCGCATTGACCGAATGCTTGCCTCCGAACGATTTGTCAAAGGTAAGCAAGGACTCTGCGGTGATGCCCAGCCACCAGTTGGTAGATTGTCCGGCTTTGCCGTTGATATTGCTCGTTGAAGAACCTTCTTGCGTTTCACGGCCATAGTAAGTGCCGCGATCATTGTTCGTATAGCTGATGCCGACATTCTGTCTGAACTTCAAGAACGGGAACAGCTTGACCTCCACGTATGACGAATTGAACACATTGATGGCTTTCAACTGGTCTTTGGTAGAATTGATATACGCAAGAGGGTTTGAAGCCAGCCAGCTCAGTTCGCCTGTCTCCGCCTTATTGTTGTTCGGATCGTATGTGGTCGGGAAAATCAATGCGGAACGGATAACGCCATAATCGGAAGCGTTGGTCTTCGAGAAGTCTGTCAGCGTATGAGTAAAACTCGTGTTCATTCCCATCTCCAGCCAGTTGTGAACCTTTCGGCCGATATTCGCGCGCAAAGAGTAACGGGTAAAGCCGGAATTCTTGATGATGCCTTCCTGATCCAGATAGTTGGCGGAATAAGAATGCCATCCCTTGTCGGAACCTCCCGAAACGCTGATGTTGTATTCTTGCGAAAAGCCTCCCTGGAAAATCAAATCCTGCCAATCGGCAGTACCTACATAAGTCTGGTTTCCGTATTCGTCGAAACGCAGACCGGGGGTCAGGAAGTCTTCCGGCGCAGGCTGGTATTTGCCGGACAATGAATTCATCGTACCGTCCGTCTTCAAACCGTACTCCCATTTTCCGGGATAAGGCAAAGTTCCGACAGGACGGCTGCTGTAAGTATAATCGTTCATCACTTGCTCGTTCTGATACTGCGCATAAGTGTACGCATCAAGCACGTCTATCTTTTTAGAGATGCGCGAAAAGCTGAAGTTTGCGGAAAACTCAACCTGATCCTGCCCTGAATCGCCGCGCTTCGTAGTGACGATTACGACACCGTTGGCGCCGCGAGAACCATAAATGGCCGTAGCGGAAGCATCCTTCAACACTTCAATCGACTCAATGTCGTGCGGATTGATAAACGTCAACGGGTTGGACGTCTGGTTGCTGTTGCTGTTCGCGTCGCTGGTGGGAGTGGAACCTGCATCAAACGGCACGCCATCCACAATATACAAAGGTTGCGAACTGGTAGAGAAAGAGTTCGTACCGCGAATCTGGATGCTGATGCCTCCGCCCGGCGCGCCGTCGCTTTGGTTAACCTGCACGCCGGCCACCTTTCCGGCAAGCCCTTGGCTCAGGTCGACGGGATTGCCCCGCATCAGGTCGTCGCTCTTGATTTGCGAGATGGCCCCGGACAGGTCTCTTTTCTTCATCGTACCATAGCCCACTACCACCACTTCGTCAAGCAGCTCGGAATCGTCTTTCAAGACAATCTCATAAGACGTCTTGCTTCCCACCTTGACCGTTTGCGTGGTATAACCGATAAAAGAGATTTCGACCGTGGCGCCGGGAGCCACGCTCAACGAGAAATTACCGTCAAGGTCGGTGATGACGCCGTTGGTCGTCCCCTTCTCGACTACACTTGCGCCGATAACCGCTTCTCCGGCAGCATCGACCACCTTACCTGTAATCTGCTTTTTCGCCTGCTGCGCGATTTCCGCCTCCGCCGCCGATACGGCCCAAGCATGAGGCGCTCCGCCCAATAGGAAGGCTGTACAAGCTCCAGCCACCCAGACGCTTCTTCTTACATTCAGCTTCATACTGTGTTTTTGATATGATTAATATTACGTTTACTTGTAGGATAACATGTAAACAGGTTAATAAAGATTTGTTCTTTAAAATACCGGTCTTAAGGTTATCTTATTTTTACAAAGGCAAAAGTAGTGACATTTATGACAGCATTATGATACTATCTTATCCATATACGACACTATTGAAAATACCGTTTTTCCGGAGCCTCTTGCACCCTTTCCCCTCAGGCGGACGGCTCCTGGCAAAACGCCCCGGCACTTCGAAAAAACGCGCCGGAACTTCACTGCGGACTCCGGCGCGTTTTCTCTGATACGGCCTGCTGTCAGGAGAAACGCTCCACGATTTCCATACACATGCGCCCGTTGTGATACGGACATTTCCAAAACCCGGCCTTGTCGTCCTTGCGGTTGACTGTTCCGTCCGCATAGCGGCTCCAGTGCCATTCTCCGTGTTCCTTGTCCACTATGCGCTCCTTGATGAACTTCCAGCAGCCGAGAGCTTTGCGCAACGCTTCTTCATCGCCGAAATGCTGGTAAAGATTGACGTGCCCTACCACATTCTCCGCCTGCACCCACCAATGGAGTTCGCGGTCGACATGCCCTCTGTCTGCGAAATTCTCGTAAATCATGCTTCCGTCGGGGTTCAGCCCCTCATCGGCAGCCTCGGCAATCTTTACGATTACAGGCACTATTCTTTCCAACAGTTTCTTGTCGCCCAACACCAAAGCGGCCTCATGAATCAGCCAGGATGCTTCAATGTCATGCCCGTAAGAGACAATATGATACTTATTTGACCAATCCTCTTCAAAAAACAAATTCAAGTGTCCGGTCCGCGCGTCCAGAATCTTTGTCACGAACACTTCAATCAGATTGCGCAGCTGGCGTTCCAAACGTTCGTCCTTCCATACGCGATACAGGTTGGCATACGGCTCCAGAATGTGGAGATGAGTGTTCATCGTCTTCTTCTCGTTCTCGTCCTTGTCGCTCAAACGCATGTCTTGAATCGGCTGCCAGTCGCGCGTCAGGGCTTCCACGTAGCCGTTATGCACCGGGTCGAAGCTGTATTTCTCGATTGCTTCAAACAACTTCACGGCATATTCCAACGCTTCCTCGTCGCCGGTGGCGCGGGCGTACTCGCTCAGTCCGTAGACGGCAAAGCCTATTGCGTAAATCTGCTTCTTCGCATCCGACGGCTTTCCTTCGGCATCCAGCTCCCAATAGATTCCGCCGAACTGCCTGTCGTAGAAGAAATCCAGCAGATAGCGTTTGGCGCGGGTGGCGGTCGCCAAGTATTCCGTTTTCTTCAACAGCCGATAGGCCGCCGAGAATGTCCACAAAATCCTCGCGTTCAGTATCGCCCCCTTCGGAGCGTCCGGATGCAGGCGGTCGTTTCCGTCGATGCGTCCGTAGAAGCCGCCGTTTTCGTTGTCCGTCATCTTGTCCATCCAGAACGGCAGGATATTGTTTTCGAGTTCGCTCCGCACTTCTTCACGGAGCAGCCTTACATTTTCATTCATCTTTTGCAGCACGCTTTAAGTTCAACTTGCTTATTATCTCCTTCATTCTCTGTTCTCCCAACGGATAGCCTATCACGAACAGCATCGAAACAAACGCGGCAGCGGCAGGCAGCCAGCTCAGAAACATCTTGATGCCCTGTATCGTTTCGGCACTCTGCACGGCGTTCGCCTGAAAGCCGAAATAAGAAAGCAGCCATCCCGTAACGGCAGTGCCGATGGCCCATCCGAACTTCTGGCTCATCGACGAGGCACTGAATATCAGCCCCGTGGCACGGTTGCCGGTATTCAGTTCCGAATAGTCGGCACAATCGGCATACATCGACCACAACAGCGGGAAAATGCTTCCGGCGCAGATGCTGATCAGGCACTGGAACACGAATATCAGCACCAAGTCGTCCTTGTCGAACCAATAGAAGACAATGCTCAATGCCGTTGCTGCCAGCATAGCTATGGCGAAGGTGTTCTTCTTGCCAATCTTGTTGCTGACCGGAGCCGCCAGCACCACGCCGATGATATTCGCCATCTGCCCTACCGAAAGGAAAAGGCCGCTCAACACGAACGACATGCCGAAAAGCGTAATCACATGGAAGTCTTCTTCCACGATGAAGTACTTGAAATAGTACACTGCCGCTCCGTCACGGATGGAGTTGAACACCAACGACGCGATGCCCGCCCCGAACAGAATCCACCACGGGCGGTTCCGGAACAAGTCGCGCACATCCCCCTTCAACGATGTCTTCGCTTCGTTGATAGGCTTCACGCGCTCCCTCGTCCACGAAAAGCAGCCGAAGAACAGCAGCACGCACATCACCGCAATAACCATTACCGCCATCAGCCAGCCGTGCTGCTGGGCCGCAATGTCCGAACTGTGCCCGCTGAAAGCGTTCGCCATCGGCATGAACAGCAGCAAAGCGATGAAACTGCCCAAATAGGCGAACATCATGCGGAAGGTGGACAGCGTGCCGCGCTCTTTCGGGTCGGGACTCATCACTCCCAACAGCGAAGCGTAAGGTACGTTGATGCCCGAATAAACCATCATCATCAGCGAATAAGTGACATAAGCATAAACCAGCTTCCCTGCATCGCCGAACGGAGGCGTGTAAAAAGTAAGCGCTCCAATCAACCCAAAGGGAATCGCCAAAAACAATAAATAAGGGCGGAATTTTCCCCAACGGCTGTTTGTCCTGTCAGCAACAACGCCTATTACAGGATCAAAAACCGAATCCCACACCCTCGTAACCAAAAACATTGTCCCGACCATCGCGGCAGGAAGACCGAATACATCCGTATAAAAAATCATCAGATAGGCGCCGAACAGCTTCCAGAACATGGAGGAAGCCATATCGCCCAATCCGTAACCTATTTTCTCTTTAAGTTTTATCATGGTTGCACTTGCTTTTCTGTTAAATCCATGTTTCTCCAAGCCTCCATTCGGGGGAGTCTTATGAAAGGACAGTGACTCTATCCGCAACACAGGCTCCCCTTTCAAGGAAAACCGGAAAGGCTATTTCATAACCGCCATATTCCGGTCAATCAGCTTCTTCAAAGTTTCCACGGAAGCGGATGTAGACAATCCGTCTTCCGGAGTGTTCATGCAATAGTCAACCAACTTGTCGACAGTAGACACCGCCACGTGCATACGTGTGTCGGAAGACGCATAATAAATGTACACCGTACCGTCCTCGTCCGCAATCCAACCGTTCGAAAACAGCACGTTCGACACGTCGCCCACACGTTCCTCTCCTTCAGGAGCCATAAAGTATCCGCCCGGAGACGCAATGACTTTAGTCGGGTCTTCGAGGGAAGTCATATACATATACAGCACATAGCGCAAACCCGACGCGCATCCGCGCACGCCGTGAGCCAGATGCAGCCAGCCTTTCGCGGTCTTGATGGGATGAGGGCCTTCGCCGTTTTTCACTTCCTTTATGGTATGATAGTGGCGGAAATCAATAATCTTTTCTTCCTTTACTTCCGCATGAGTGATATCGTCAACCAAGGCCCATCCGATACCGCCCCCGCTTCCGGCATCGATAAACCCGTCCTGCGGCCGGGTATAGAGGGCATACTTCCCGTCGACAAACTCCGGATGAAGCACTACATTGCGCTGCTGGCTCTTCGATTTCAGGTCGGGCAGACGCTCCCAGGTCTTCAAATCTTTTGTACGGGCGATTCCCGCCGTGGCCGTGGCTGCGGAAAGGTCGCCTGCGGGAGCGTTGTCGTCATGACGTTCCGCGCAGAATATGCCGTAAATCCATCCGTCTTCGTGGGCAGTCAGGCGCATGTCGTAGATATTGGTGGCGGGAACCACATCGTCTGGCATGGTAACCGGATAGTCCCAGAAACGGAAGTTGTCCACTCCGTTCGGGCTTTCAGCCACAGCGAAGAACGACTTGCGGTCGGCACCTTCCACGCGAACCACCAGCAAATACTTGCCGTTCCACTTGATGGCACCGGAGTTCAGAGCAGCATTCATGCCGATACGTTCCATCAGGCGGGGATTGGTCTTTTCATTAAGGTCATATCTCCAGAAAACCGGGGTATGGGCTGCGGTTACAACCGGATACTTGTAACGTACATACACGCCGTTTGTGTCTTCAACCGGCTCGTTCTTCCGGGCAACCAACGCTTCATGTTTGGCAAACAACGCCTTTACTTTTTCATCAAACTGGCTCATAATTTTCTTTGTTTATCGTTAGTACTTTTGAAATCAATCTTGCTGAAATCGTTCACGAACAGCGTTTTCGGACTTTCGTAGAACTTCATGAAATCGGCTTCCGAAGCGTGTCCCGGATAAGGAGCGTAATAATGGTTTTCACGCTCGCGGGCGTTGCGCCAGAACAGCACGTAGCTCACCGGATACTTCTCTACCAACGGAAGCAAGGTCTGCGTCCACCACACCGAATCGGGGATGGTTTCGTAACCCGTCTCCGTCACCGCCATCGGTTTCCCGTGGGTTTCACTCACCTGCTTCATCGCAGCCAACACACCGTCCATACTTTTAAGATATGCATCGCGGTCGAACTGATAGCCGTCCACGCCGATAAGGTCAATGATGCTGTCGCCTGGATAGCGCTCCAAGTAAGCGGTGGAATCCTGCGGTTCGTAACCGGGAGAATAAGCGTAAAGCAACTGGGTCGCTCCCTTCTCCTGCATACGATTGTAAGTCATCTGCCAAAGTTCCTTGTACTCGTCAGTAGAGCACAAAGCCTGTCCCCACCAGAACCAGCTTCCGGTATGTTCGTGCCACGGACGGAAAAGCGCCGGCACCTTGACGCCGTCTTTCGTCTGAATGGAATTGAGGAAATCAGCCGCCTTGTCTATCCATCCCATAAACTTCTCATAGTTCGCTCCGCCGGGAAGCACCGAACGGACAACCGTAGAGTCGGAAACGTCCCACGAGTCTTTTCCCGTCACGGGGTTGTCGACATGCCAGCTGAAAGACACCACTCCTCCGCGTTCATACTGAGCTACGGCCTCTTTCCGGATACGGTCGAACGGCACCTTGTCGAGGTTCATGTCACCGCCAAGCTCGATTCGCCCCAAATCGAACGACATGACCGCAGGATAGTCGCCGCACACGCTCTTGATGTCGCTGCGCGCAGAGTCTCCGTCCCAGCCTATTCCATAAACCGGGTCGTCATGATGCCCTACCATAAATCCGTATCGGGACACTTCCGTCAATTGAGTCTGGAGAAATTCGGCCTCAGGCGTCTTCCCGCTGTCCGTGTTGGCAGATTCCGTTGAGCAAGAGGCGAATGCCGCCAACGCCATCGCCCCTGCAACTGTCTTCAAGTTTTTCATACTACTTGGTTTTATAGGGTTTGTAATCCGTTTTTCGTTTATGCAAAAGTAGGCGAGTTCGCGCAGAAAAAACAATACTTTTTTAGCCAAAAACGATATACCCCGACAAATGACGGACAAATATCTTCACAAAGACATCCTCACGCCCTATAAACCCAAGCAAGCCATTCAGATAAGCACCCGTTTCTTCCGATAGTTCTCGCGGAACTCCTTCGGCGAGCAATCTTTCTTTTTTCGGAATATCCGGTTGAAGTTCGACAGGTTGTTGAAGCCGCATTCATAGCATATCTCGGCCACCGACATGGTGGAGTCGACCAACATCCGCACCGCATAGCCCAGACGTATGTCGATGATATAGTCGGAAAGGTTTTTCCCCGTCCGCAACTTGAAGAAGCGGCTGAAGGCCACTCCTGTCATCCCCACCATTTCGGCCAGCTGGTTCAGGCGGATTTCCTCCTGATAATGGTCGCTGATGTAACGCTGCACGTTCTGAATCCGCCTGCTGTTGGACTGCACCTCTATCTTCGCGAACGACGAGCTTGAAAGCGTGCGCGACTTGTCGACAAAGAAAGACAGTTCATATAATAAGGTAAGGAAATCCATCACGGCATAAAACCCTTTCTTCTCGGAAAGCGTGTCAAGCAGCGAATACACCTTCATAATGGCCGATACGGGAAAGCAAAGGCCGTTTTTCGCCCTATTCAGCATCTCCTTCACGCGGTCGAACTGGTTGGTGTTGATCAGGCTGTCGAAGAAATGCGACGAAAACTGGATGGTCACCTCCCGAATGTCCGGCGAACGGCATTCTCCCTGCTCCCAGCAGTGCTCCAGGTCAGGACTGGTAATCAGCACGAGGTCATACTCCGGCACAGCCTCCACCGAATCGCCCACAATTCTTTTCAGCCCTTCGCCGTGCTCCACAAAATTCAGCTCGCATTCCTTATGGCAGTGTATCGGATAAGTGAATTCCGTCTTCCGACGGTCTGCAATATAGAAGCAGTCTTTTTCCGACAAGGGGGTAATCTCCCGGATAATGTGCGAGTCGTCAAGTTTGTCCATAGTCATTATTTCTTAACAAAGCGTTATTTTGCGGACAAATATAAAGAGTTTTCCATAAGGAGCAAACCTTTTGCCGCAAAAATGCGCGGACTTAAGCGCAAAACTCCGCCGGGCTTTCAGGCAAACGCCGGGGCATTTCGGAGCAAACGGGCGCACATTTTCACCTTTCTACCGCAATATGATAAAAAAATATCGGTCTAAATAAAAAAGACCGCTTATTTTTGCCGACGTATTATCAATCTAATATCATTATGCACATGAAAAAAGAATTTTATCTGTTGGCCGGACTGACACTTTTGCCGACGGCGCTTTCGGCCGAAAACGTATGTATCTCCACTCCGAGAACCTCTCTCGTGGTGAACGCCTCCGAAGGCCAGGAACTTAAGTTCGTCTATTACGGTGAAAAGCTCTCTGGCAACGACTTGAAAAACATCGACGATTCCGGCCTGCCGCAATTCCCCGCCTATCCCGCATACGGGATGAACTGTCCAAGCGAAACGGCGCTCTCCGTCACTCACGCAGACGGCAACCTGTCTACGCAAATGGCGGTAGAGAGTACGGAGATGTCAACCGTCGGCAACGCGACCATACTTACCGTCCGCATGAAAGACAAAGTATATCCGTTCTACGTGAACGTGTGCTACCGCGCCTGTCAGGATGCCGACATCATCGAAACATGGACTGAAATCAGCCATCAGGAAAAAAAGGCCGTCACGCTGAACCAGTTCGCGTCGGCCTATCTTCCCATTCGCAGGGGGAACGTCTGGCTTTCGTCCCTCTACGGCTCCTGGGCCAACGAAGGGCAGCTGGCGCAAGAACCGCTCAAGCCCGGAATGAAAGTCATCAAGAACAAAGACGGAGTGCGCAACTCGCATACCGCCCACGCGGAAGTGATGTTCTCGCTCGACGGACGGCCGCAGGAAAATTCGGGCGACGTAATCGGCGCGGCACTCTGCTATACGGGCAACTACAAGCTGCGCATCGACACGGACGACAGCGAATATCACCAGTTCTACGCCGGAATCAACGAAGAAAACTCCGCCTACACGCTGGAGAAATCAGAAATCTTCCGCACTCCCGAACTGGCCCTTACCTATAGCGAAGAAGGGTTGAGCGGAGCCAGCCGCAACTTCCACCGCTGGGCGCGCCTGCACAAGCTGGCTCACGGCGACAAGCTCCGCAAAATTCTGCTGAACAGCTGGGAAGGAGTCTACTTCAACATCACGCAAGAAGGCATGGACCAGATGATGGACGACATCGCTTCGATGGGAGGCGAACTGTTCGTGATGGACGACGGATGGTTCGGCGGAAAATACCAGCGCAACTCGGACAACTCTTCATTGGGCGACTGGACGGTAGACACGCGGAAACTGCCTGAAGGCATAGACGGCCTCATCCGCGATGCGGAGAAGCACGGAGTGAAGTTCGGCATCTGGATAGAGCCGGAAATGACGAACACCGCCAGCGAACTCTACGAGAAACATCCCGAATGGATACTGAAAGCTCCGCAACGCGACCCGGTGACGGGAAGAGGAGGTACGCAGCTGGTGCTCGACCTCGGCAACCCTGAGGTGCAGGACTTCGTGTTCGGCATGGTGGACGAGCTGATGACGAAGCATCCGCAGATTGACTATATCAAATGGGACGCGAACATGGGCATCATGAACCACGGCTCCAACTGGCTCGACAAAGGAAAGCAAGGGCACATGTACATCGAATACCATCGCGGATTTGAAAAGGTTTGCCAACGCATCCGCGCAAAGTATCCCGACCTGACCATCCAAGCCTGCGCCAGCGGAGGCGGACGGGCAAACTACGGCTGCCTGCCCTATTTCGACGAGTTCTGGGTGAGCGACAACACCGACGCGCTGCAACGCATCTACATGCAATGGGGAACCTCCTATTTCTTCCCGGCCATCGCTATGGCTTCGCACATCAGCGCGGCGCCGAACCACCAGACGTTCCGCACCATCCCGCTGAAATACCGCATCGACGTGGCCATGAGCGGACGGTTGGGCATGGAAATCCAACCGAAAAACATGACGGACGAGGAGAAAGAACTTTGCCGCAAAGCCATTGCCGAATACAAAACCATCCGTCCGGTGGTGCAGTTCGGCGACATCTACCGGCTGGTATCTCCATACGACCGTCTGGGAGTGGCTTCACTGATGTACGCGTCTCCTGAGAAAGACAAGGCCGTGTTCTATTGGTGGAAGACGGAAACTTTTGTCAACCAGCACCTCCCGCGCGTAAAGATGGCAGGTCTGAATCCCGGAAAGCTCTACCGCATCCATGAACTGAACCGCATCGACAACACGCCCCTGAAGTTTGAAGGGAAAACGTTTACCGGCGATTTCCTGATGAGCAACGGACTGGAAATTCCTTACACGCATAATGTCGACTATCACAAGCTGAACGATTATGCCAGCCGGGTGCTCTATCTGGAAGAAGTGAAATAAAGAAACAGATTCTTATTTGTCATTCTGAACGCCAGTGAAGAATCTCAGGTGCGTCCACGTGGACGTTTTCGAGATTCTTCACTAACGTTCAGAATGACATTACTTTTTTGACCCCACTTTATGAAGTCGGAAGTCAAACCTTATCACCACTTGACGGGTTCGCTCAGGATATTTCCGTCAGCGGCATCTTCCGCCGTAAACGTATCGGCCTTGTATTGTATGCACAGCATCACCAAAGGCACTCCGCCGTTGTTACGGACGGAACGTTTGCCTTCGGGAGATACGCGCACCACGCTGCCATCTTCTACAGGAAACACTTGCCCGTCCACTTGGAACTCGCCTTTTCCGCTTAGAAAGAAGTACAGTTCTTCATGATTCTTGTGCGTATGCAAGAAACCCGTCTCAGTGCCCGGACGGAACGACTGAAACGAAAATTCGCTTCCCGTGGCCTTCAATGCCGCACCTCCGAACACTTTTCCCGGAATCTTCACATCCGGCCCCAACTGCAGTTCATACTCGCCCAAACCGCTCAGCTTGCCGACATTTACAGCCGCAAAATTCTTGGCTTCAGCCACCTTTTCAATCTGTTTCATTGTCTGTTCATTTTTAAGATTCAACGGTGCAAAGATAAGCGAATCTGCGGTTATATGCAATACAGTCACCTGCATATCAAATAGTTACCTGCACGAAACTATTGTTGGATATAAGCGTTTTGCCATCCGCTGCTTTAACTTACTTTAAGTCATCGGCAAACTGCGCATATCCCGCGATTGGATATTTGGAGAATGTTCGCTACTTTTGCACATCGCAATAAAAGAGAAAGATGAAAGACAACAACGAAGAAATGTTTCCCATAGTGGACGAAGACGGGAATCTCACGGGAGCCGCCACACGGGGCGAGTGCCACAATGGAAGCAAGCTGCTGCATCCCGTGGTGCATCTGCACGTGTTCAACAGCAAAGGAGAGCTTTTCCTGCAAAAACGTCCGGAGTGGAAAGACATACAGCCGGGAAAGTGGGACACGTCAGTAGGCGGACATATCGATTTGGGCGAGAGCGTAGAAACGGCGCTGAAGCGAGAAGTCCGCGAAGAACTGGGAATAGACGATTTCACGCCCCGGCTCATCAGACACTATGTGTTCGAGTCGGAACGTGAAAGGGAATTGGTATTCTCGTACAGGACGGTTTATGACGGCCCCATCCGCCCCAGCGAGGAACTCGCCGGAGGACGCTTCTGGAGCATGGACGAGGTCCGCGCATCGATGGGAAAAGGAGTGTTCACGCCCAACTTCGAACACGAGTTCCGGCAAGGGATAGAATAGCCTTCCCTTCCGGAAACGGATTGGGAAAGGCTCTCAATATTCCACCTTGTCCGACTTGTCCTTCCAGTCGAGGAAAGCCCGTATCGCCTCGTCCGGCAACAAAACTTCCGACTTCAAGCAGCGGCTTTCCGGCTTCAGCTCCAACTCTTCGTAAATAAACGCATCGTCAAATCCGATAGCGGCCGCATCATGCTTGTTGTTTCCGTAATACATCCGGTCGAGACGCGCCCAATAGATTGCTCCCAAGCACATGGGGCAAGGTTCGCACGAAGTGTAGATTTCGCATCCGCTCAAATCGAACGTACCCAACGCCTTGGCCGCTGCCCGGATAGCGCTGACCTCCGCATGGGCGGTCGGGTCGTTGTCCGGCACCACACGGTTCGTCCCCACCGCTACAATCTCCCCGTCGCGGGCAATCACCGCCCCGAAAGGCCCTCCCCCTTCGGCTACATTCTTCACCGAAAACTCAATGGCTTTGCGCATCAGTTCTTCTTTTGTCATAATCAATCCTTTCAAATGTTTTTCGCTTCCAATATACATAAAAACACGAAACGAAACGCATAATTCAGAATAAAAATGTTCGGCTGACGCCTCCGGCAGATTAAAGTCAGATTAAGCGACTTATATACAACTTTTCTTGTCTTGCTTGTCCAAGTCAGAAAAATAAATTACATTTGCAATGTAATTATCATTTTATAATAGTCCAGACATGCAAACATTTAAGGCTATATCTTTCAATGATAGGAATACTAAAAGATCCAAAGTTGTTTCAATTGCTTTTACACTAAAAGAACAGCCTCTCTATAATATTGTTGAAAGACTGACTAGTCAAGAAATTCGAACTCTCATAGGCATTGATTCTTACAACCAATTATGCAATAAAGCACATGAGGACAGACGGAATCTCAGCCAGTTTATTAAGGTTTTGTTAGAAAAAGCATTAGCAAACGCAGAAAGTATAATACCGATGTCAGATGTGACATTTAAAAATAGCAAGAGCATTCCATTTCAAAGATGGTATCCTTATATTGAAGGATACTCTCCAGACTTTGTAAAATCAATAATAACCCAACATTTACATCGAAATTGCATAATATACGAACCTTTTGCAGGAACAGGAACAACCTTATTTGCGGCTGATAGCCTTGGATACAATACATATTATTCTGAGATAAACCCTCTATTGCAACTTCTAATAACAACAAAAATTCAAGTTTTAAAAATGCCAATTGCTGACAGGCAGGAATTGCATGATCATGTACAATCGACATTGCCAAAACTATTCAGCTTCGATGTTATTGGAGACAAAGAGCTTGATGATAGTTATAAGAAAGTTTTTAAAAACAGCGTCTATTTTACTGATGCAAACTATTCAAAAATACTGAAAGCAAAAACGTTTCTTAATACCGTCAAAGACAGTTCTGTAAAGAATTTATTGCTGGTAGCTGTTTTATCTTCATTGATACCATCATCATTATTAAAAAAACAAGGCGATTTGCGGTTCAAAACAAAAGCAGAACAAGCCAAAGGTATTCCTGATTTTGCAGAAGTATTGCTAAGAAATATCAACAATATCTGTGATGACCTAAAAGCTCCAATAGGTGAGGTAATGCAACAAGACCATATATGCATTATCGAGAATGCAAAAAAAATCAAAGAAGTCAATTGCAATAAGATAGGTTGCGTCATTACAAGCCCTCCATATTTGAATGGCACAAATTATATTCGCAATACAAAATTGGAATTATGGTTTTTAGGTTATCTTAAATCAGATAAGGATCTTCGACATTTTAGAGATGAGATTCTTACTAGCGGTATCAATGATGTCAAATTATCAACGGTGCCAAATTTTGATATAAAACAAGCCAGCGCCTTATATACGGTTACCTTAGATGCACTACAAGCTAACGCTTATGATCTGAGAATACCGCACATGGCAAAGTGTTACTTTTCTGAAATGTATATGTTTTTTGAAGGTCTCAAGGATAAACTAGAAGATGGGTCCGACATCTTTATTGATATTGGAGACTCTATATTTAATAATGTGCATATAAAAACAGATATAATCCTTCAAGAAATTGCAGAGTTTATGGGTTATGAGCTTGTAGAAACTAAAAAATTGAGAGAAAGGCGTTCTAGAAATGGACAGATAATTTCTCAAAAACTTATTCATCTGAGATACAATTACATTAGTGTCCCGTTAAAATGGGACGAGTTAAACAATTAATCAAAAAGCCCCGGAATCAGGGGATCATTTAG
>CALUGI010000004.1 GCA_944320135.1 uncultured Phocaeicola sp.
CTTCCTCCGCCCTTTCCGCTACGCTCCAAGGACGGAGGAAGGAGGTCGCGGAGTTGCACTTCTAACTTGACGGTAGTAAAAAACTTGCAGCGCTATTGGGCAAAAAATGGGGCAAAAGAAAAAGAAAGGCCATCTCAAATTATCTTGAGACAGCCTCTTTCTGAATAAATTCGGAGCTGCTCCATTTCTATTGCGCTTCTCCCAATTGATTTCCGTATTCCATTTCACCTTCTACCACAAAGAAGACAGCCTCCGGATCAAACGGGCCCATTCCGTCTTTTGCAGACTCTTTCATAATGTAGTCCACTATTTCATCTTGATCAATGTTGATATATCCCTCGTCATCGGGCTGGGCGTCCAGACACCCGCTGGTGGTGTAATAATCAACGATTACATCAAGAATATAATAAAGATCATCATCCGAGAATGCGCCTTTCATCTCCTGAGGAAGGTAATTCTTGATAAACGCAATGGTCTTCTCGTCATCCTCGTCTTCCAACAAAAAATCGTTGTTCGTATCCATAGTATTATATGTTTTGATTAGTTTAAAGCAAAGCGTCGATTTTGGCTTGCAGAACTGACTTTGTGAGGGCGC
Organism: uncultured Phocaeicola sp.; assembly: GCA_944320135.1. Lineage (GTDB taxonomy): Bacteria > Bacteroidota > Bacteroidia > Bacteroidales > Bacteroidaceae > Phocaeicola. Next base: position 596 of record CALUGI010000004.1, read on the forward strand.
CCACTTGCTTGTCGACAACTTCACCGCTTTTGATGAACAGAATGGTCGGGATATTGCGTATGCCGAAACGTGCAGGCAAGTCGCTGTTCTCATCTACATCGCATTTACCGACATTCACCTTGTCCTTATACGCCTCAGCCATTTCTTCAACATAAGGAGCGATTTGGCGGCAAGGTCCGCACCAAGTAGCCCAGAAATCAAGTACGACAGGTTTCCCTTCGGCTACAATTGCCTCAAAATTCTCATCTGTAATGTTCAATGCCATAATAGTATGTTTTAAAAAGATTTCATGCACAAATATAGGCTAATTTATTTTATACTCCAACTGCGGTTGGCCTTTTAAATAGTCGATTAAATCTTTTTGAACCGACACCTTTACCGAACGCGAACTCAAGCAGACGTGCATCTGTCCGTTTTCGTCATGTACAAGGAAACACAGCTCGGCATTTCCCGGACTGGCCTTTACTTTAGACGAAAACTCCATAACCATCTGATCGTCGAGAACCGCCAAAGGGACGCTGACCGTAATCTTGCTGATAGCCTTTTCTTTTACGTCAGACAGAAGCTCGATAGTGTTTATCTTCACCTCCAGTTCATCCTGACGCCATTGCTTGGGCTGGCATTTCCCATGCATGAACAAAAACATTCCTTCAGCAAAGTAGTTTTTCTTTCTTACCCACTCGTCACCGAAGAAAGCGAACTCCGCAGAGCCGGAATAATCCTCTATCTTGGCTACTCCGAACGGCTTTTTCGTTTTTGTAAACCCTTCGCGCACGCTCGTTACGATTCCTCCAAGAATCAAGTCCCGGTTCTGAAGCGGAGCGAGGTCGGCAAGTTCAATCATTCGCACGTTGCACACGTTCTCAAGTATCACGGCAAACTCATCCAGCGGATGGGCGGAAAGATAGATGCCCACTAAGTCGCGTTCCTTGTTCAAGCGCTCCAAGTCGCTCCACGAAGGAGCATGTATGATTTCCGGAGTCGCAACTTCCACTTCAAACGTATCTCCGAACAACGAATTGGCCGCAGCCGACTTGTCTGCCTGAAACTTAACTCCATATCGTACCAATGTCTCCGCAAAAGTTTCTTCCTTTGAATTCTTCTGAAAGAAGTCTTCACGCTTTATCTCCGTGAAGCTGTCGAAGCCTCCCGCAAGAGCTATATTTTCAATGTTTTTCCGGTTGCAGGCCGAAAGGTTGACCCGCTGCACGAAATCGAAGATTCCTTTGAAAGGGCCGTTCTTCTTCCGTTCTTCCAATATGCTTTGCACGGCAGACTCACCTACGCCCTTCACTGCCCCCAGCCCGAAACGGATGTCTCCATGATGGTTGACAGAGAACTTCAAGCTACTTTCGTTTACGTCCGGTCCAAGCACGCGAATCCCCGTAGCCTTACATTCGTCCATCAGCTTGGTGATTTCTGTGATGTTCGAAATGTTCCGACTCATGGCTCCGGCCATATACTCCGAAGGATAGTTGGCTTTCAGATAAGCTGTCTGGTAAGCCACCCAAGAATAACAGGTCGCGTGCGACTTGTTGAACGCATAAGAGGCGAACTTTTCCCAGTCAGCCCAAATTTTTTCCAGCACATCCGGATCATGTCCGTTCTTCCTTCCGCCTTCGATGAACTTCGGCTTCATGTGATCCAGCTTGTCGCGCAACTTCTTGCCCATCGCCTTGCGGAGAGCGTCTGATTCCCCGCGAGTGAAGTCGGCAAGCAAACGGGAAAGAAGCATCACCTGTTCCTGATAAACCGTAATCCCATACGTGTCTTTCAGATATTTCTCCATGACAGGGATATCATACTCGATAGGCTTGCGTCCGTGCTTGCGGTCGATAAAGTCAGGGATATAATCCATCGGCCCCGGACGATAGAGAGCGTTCATGGCAATAAGGTCTTCGAACGTGGAAGGCTGAAGTTCGCGCAGATACTTTTGCATACCCGCCGACTCAAATTGGAACGTACCTACGGTTCGCCCCTCGCTATACAGTTTGTAAGTGGCAGGATCATCGATAGGAATGTTGTCAATGTTCAGTTCGATGCCCTTGCTCTGGCGGATGTTCTCAACAGCTTCCTTGATGACGGACAATGTTTTAAGCCCCAGAAAGTCCATCTTGATAAGCCCGGTGTCTTCTATGACCGACCCTTCATACTGGGTGACAAGCATTTTCTCGCCTGTCTCCTTGTCATCGGCCGTACTTACAGGCACCCAATCGGTGATATCGTCACGGCAAATAATGGTACCACAGGCATGCACTCCCGTATTGCGCACGTTGCCTTCAAGCATCTTGGCATATTTGATTGTATCGCGCAATACAGGATCGGAAGAAGCCTCCGCCTCCTGAAGTTCCGGCACGTATGCGATGGCATTAGGGAGATTCAGTTTCTTGTCGGGTATCTTGTCAGGAATCAACTTGCACAAACGGTCTGATTCGGAAAGAGGGAGTTTTTGCACGCGCGCCACATCCTTGATGGCGAGTTTGGTGGCCATCGTACCATACGTGATGATGTGCGCCACCTTCTCCTGCCCGTACTTTTCCGTCACCCAATTCAACACCCGTCCCCGTCCGTCGTCATCGAAATCCACGTCGATATCGGGGAGGGAGATACGGTCAGGGTTCAAGAAACGTTCGAAAAGGAGGTCGTATTTGATGGGGTCGATTTGAGTGATTCCCAAGCAATAAGCCACGGCAGACCCCGCAGCAGAACCGCGTCCCGGCCCTACAGAGACATCGAGCTGGTTTCGGGCTGCATTGATAAAGTCCTGCACGATAAGGAAGTATCCGGGGAAACCCATTGTCTTCATGATGTAAAGCTCAAACTTAAGGCGCTCCTTTGTTTCATCGTCCATGTTTTCCCCATATCGGCGGACGGCCCCTTCGTATGCCAGTTTCGCCAAATAATCCGCTTCCAGCTTGATGCGGTACAGTTTGTCGTACCCGCCCAAACGCTCAATCTTGGCTTTGGCCGATGCCTCGTCCATCACCACGTTTCCGTTTTCATCGCGGGTGAACTCATTGAACAAGTCTTCTTCCGTGAATCTCTTGCGATATTCTTCTTCCGTGCCGAACGATTCAGGGATAGAAAACGTCGGCATAATCGGGGCGTGGTCAATCGAATAAAATTCCACCTTGTCGCATACCTCCGTCGTATTGGCCAGAGCCTCCGGAATGTCGGCAAATATCTCGTTCATTTCCTCGCGCGTCTTCATCCATTCCTGCTTGGTATAAAGCATACGGTTCGGATCATCCAAATCCTTTCCCGTGCTCAAGCAAATCAGACGGTCGTGAGCCTCAGCGTTTTCTTCATCCACAAAATGCACGTCGTTCGTGCAAACCAGTTTGATGCCATATTTCTTGGAATACTCTACCAGCTTCTCGTTAACCGCCTGCTGCAGTTTGTACGTCTCGTGATTGGCGCGGGGCACGGTAGCTTTGTGGCGTTGAAGTTCCAGATAATAATCGTCTCCAAACAAGTTCTTGTACCATCGTATGGCTTCTTCCGCCTCATCCAGTCGGCCTGCCGTTATCTTTCTGGGCACTTCCCCTCCCAGACAAGCCGAACATACAATCAGCCCCTCATGATACTTTTCAAGTTCGGCACGATCGGTACGGGGACGCATGTAGAATCCTTTCGTCCACGCCTTCGACACCAGTTTTATCAGGTTGTGATAGCCTTTCAGATTCTTGGCAAGCACCACCAGATGGTAGCCGCTCTGGTCTTGCTTCCCTTCCTTGTCTTCCATGTTCCGGCGGGCCACGTACATCTCGCAACCGAATATAGGCTTGAAAAGCCTTTTCTTCGCTTCTTCCAGCTGTTGCTTGCAGGACGCTATTTCCGCCTCAGGATTGTCGGTTTCTTCCTTCCCGCTCTCCAATGCGGAGATGCGTTTCTTCAAATCCTTGATTTCTCCGTTCGTACCTCCGTTCTTCTTGTTTACATAATTGAAGAACTCCTTGATGCCGAACATGTCTCCGTGGTCGGTTACGGCGATTCCGCGCATTCCGTTCGCTATGGCTTTGTCTACCAAACGAGGAATGGACGCCTGTCCGTCAAGAATCGAATATTGTGTATGTACATGTAAATGAACAAAGTCTTGCATGGCCTCAATTGTTTTTTTACTCGAAAGCAGACAAAGATACTTATCTTTTGAAGAACGGCCAATGCCGAACAGCGAAAAAATTCCCTGCATCCAAAAAACAAAGACAAAAGGCGGCAGCTTCGAATCCTGCGTTTCTGAAGCAGCCGCCTCCCGTCATAAACGGCAAAAAGCCGTCCGTTTTTTCTGCGCCTTATTTCCGGATGATATACTTGATGACTCCATATCCGCCCAGCACCTGCAACAACATGCCCGGAAGTCCGATACGGAAATCCTGCACAGCGCTGAAAAAACTGCCCGACATGGCCCATTCGCCAAGCGTGCCCAAAACCTGATAAGAAAGCACTACGGCCAAAAGCAGCGGCAGCGTCACTTTCCGGAAACGACGGGCTACAAAACCTGCGGCTAAGGCCAGAATCACCGATTTCAGCAGAATGGCGGGAAGCACGGCAGGAAGAGGCATGCCGAACAGCCACGAGTTGAGCAACGGCGAAGCGACAGCAGTCAGCACCCCGGCCTTCCAGCCGTATTTGTAAGCGCCGACCAACGTGAAGAAATAGATAGGCAGCCATATCATGCCTCCTTGCGGAAACAGATGGAAGAACTGCGGCAACGCCAAATTGCCTGCCGCAAACAGCAGAGCGGCCAGATAGGTTTTCGTATCATTGTAAGAAAGCGAATAAAGTTTGACGGTTGTTTCCATAATAACAATGCTTTAGATATGAATATAAAGAATTATCTGTCAAGTTTGCGGATGAAGGTTTTTTGCTTCCGAAACAGCGGCGGCATTCGCACACGCCTTTTATGCCTAAAATGCCATTTGCCATTTCACGGCAAAAGCGAATAAACCAACATCTCGTTTCCGGTTACAAAAATAAGAGGATATTTTGATTTTGCCACTACCTATATTACTGATTAAACGAACAAACTTACAGACATCCCCCGAAAATGCGCAAAAAGAACCTTTCATATCCGTAAAAATGATAGCTTTATCTGTAATTTATCTACCCCTGAACAAAAAAGATGCGCTACCTTTGTTATACAAAAATATCGGGGCTGAACGCCGACGGAAACTCTTGAGAAAAACAAACCAGATAAAAAACGAATGCAATGAAAAAGATTTTTAGAACGCTGCTGTGCGCAACAATCGCATTGTCGGGAACAGCCGGTTGCGCAATGGCCCAACAGTCGGATACGAAAGCGGAAGAATCCGACGGAAGGCTGCCAAAGGTGTATATGTTCAAGGAAATCAACTCAGAGAACTTAGTGAAAATCTATCAGGCTTTAGGACGTGAAGCCAAAGGGAAAGTGGCGGTAAAGCTGAGCACCGGGGAGCCGGGCGGACACAACTTCCTGCAACCTTCGCTGATAAAGGAGCTGGTGCAGACGGTGAACGGAACCATTGTGGAATGCAACACGGCATACGGCGGAGGACGCGCCGACACGGAAAGCCATCTGAAAGCAGCAAAAGACCACGGATTCACCGCTGTCGCTCCGGTGGACATCATGGACGCGGACGGAGAAGCGGCGCTTCCGGTGAAAGGCGGCAAGCATCTGAAAGAGGATTTCGTGGGGAAAAACTATCTGAACTACGATTTCACAGTGGTGCTCTCCCATTTCAAGGGCCATGCGATGGGCGGCTTCGGAGGGGCTATCAAGAACATTTCTATCGGCATCGCCTCGTCGAAAGGGAAAGCATGGATTCATTCTGCCGGAAAGAGCAAGAACCAGGCTGGGGTATGGGACAACCTGCCTGCACAAGACGACTTCTTGGAGTCGATGGCCGAGGCCGCAAAAGCCATAGCCGACCATTGCGGCGAAAATATCCTCTATATCAATGTGGCAAACAACCTGTCGGTGGATTGCGACTGCGACTCGTCTCCCGAAGACCCCAAGATGGGAGACATCGGCATCCTCGCCTCGCTCGATCCTGTAGCTTTGGACAAAGCCTGCACCGACTTGGTGCGTTCTTCGGACGACCACGGGAAAATCCATCTGATTGAGCGCATCGATTCGCGCCACGGAATGCACACGCTCGACTATGCAGAGCAATTGGGTATAGGCAGCCAGAAATATGAGTTAGTGCGCTTAGACTGAACAGAAACGCCCGCCTTTCAAACAAAACGTCCGCATGTTTCGGCTGAAACGTGCGGACGTTTTGCGTAAAGGCGGCGAGATTCCGAACGGTCAAAGTTCGCCCTTCCTGATGGCCTCCATCACGTTGGCCGGCGCGCGCTGCGCCAGATATTCTTTTTTCATGAAGTCCATGTACGGAGCTGCGTGGGCGAAAAACCGATGATAGCCCTCGCAGAGGTAGTTCAGCCCCGGCTCTCCGGATGCAGTGCGCGCAAAACGGTTTTTCGGACATTCCCCGTTGCAGGCAAACAGGAACTCGCATTCCCGGCATTGCGCCGGAAGCCCCTCCTGCTTCATCCGTCCGAACTGCTGCTGCCTTTCGCTGTACATCATCTCCACGAGCGTCTTTTCGTAAATGTTGCCGAGCTTGAACTCAGGAAACACGAAATGGTCGCACGAATACACGTCGCCGTTGAACTCCATCACCCCCGCGTGTCCGCACCATTTTCCCAACGTGCATACGCCCGGTTGTTCGCCTACCCAGTTGGCGAGAGTGGAATCGAAAAGCTGGATAAAATACTTTCCCACGTCATTCCGCACCCATTCGTCGAAGATGGCGCAGAGGAAGTTGCCCCATTGTTCGGGAGAAACGGAAAAACCGGCCAGCTTCTCGTTTTCCTCAAGCGGCGTGGCCAGATGCCGTCCGTCGGCATGAGGGCTTATCCGCTCCACGATGGGAGTAAACTGGATATAGCGGCAGTTTATTTCCTTGAAGAAGCGATAGAAATCAAGCGGATAGTCTCCGTTGAAGTCGTTCACCACGGCCAACGCATTCCATTCCACCCCGTGTTTGTTGAGCAGGCGTATTCCCTGCATCACCTTCACGAACGAAGGTCTTCCCTGACGGTTCTTCCGATACTCGTCGTGAAACTCCTGCGGCCCGTCGACGGACACTCCCACTAACCAGTTGTTCGCACGGAAGAACTCGCACCATTCGTCAGTAAGCAGCGTGCCGTTGGTCTGGATGCTGTTGTCGACGGTACGCCCTCCCGCATACATTTTTTGCAGTTCCACCACCCGCTTGTAGAAACTCAGCGGACGCATCAGCGTCTCTCCGCCGTGCCAAGTGAACAGCACCTGCGGCATGGTCTGCGCCTCTATGTACTCTCGAATGAACTTTTCCAGCAGTTCGTCGCTCATTACGTGCTTGGCAAGGTTCTTATACAGGTTCGATTTTTCCAGATAATAGCAATAGTCGCAAGCCAAGTTGCACACGGCGCCCACAGGCTTGGCCATGACATACATAGGTTTGGCAAAAGGAGCGGTAATCATTTCGGTAATATGAGCTAAACGGTTAATAATTGACGGCAGACGACTTTATTTCTTCCAGCAGTCCCTGACATGCGTCTTCCAGAATGTCGAGAACGTTTTCAAATCCTTGTGCGCCGCCATAATAAGGGTCGGGCACATGGTCGGCTGTTTTCGCGCGGCAGAAATCGGTCATGCGGCGGATTTTCTTTTCAGTCTCCGTATCGGGAGCCTTGTCATGCAGCGCATCGACATTGCTGTCGTCCATACCCAAAATCAAGTCGAAGCGGTAAAAATCGTCGGTTCTTACCGGGCGCGAACGGTGCGTCAGCGCATATCCTCTGCGGGCGGCGTGCGCACGCATTCTTGCATCCGGCAAATCGCCCTCATGATAGCCGCTGATACCGGCCGAATCCACTTCGATTTCATTCTCCATCCCCGCTCTTTTCACGAACGTCCGCATGATTTCTTCAGCGGATGCCGAACGGCAAATGTTTCCCAGGCACACAAAAAGTATTTTATATTTCATTGTATATTTCATATCGGCAATTAACGGTTAAGGCTTGACATCCCCAAATATTCCTTGAATTTCTTTACACTCGCATTCATAATCAATTCTTCCGGGAACTCCGTTTCATTTACAAGTTCCAACGCGAAATTGTATGTAGCGATGTCGAACGAGATATGCGCGTCACTCCCCAAGATAACAGGCACCTCATAACGCTTGCACAAGCGGAGTATCTCCAAGTTGTTGGGGCGAGCCTCTGTCTTGTGACGGTTGGGACGCAACGAGCTGTTGTTGATTTCGAGCAACGTATGATGCTCTTTGGCTGCCTGCACGACAGGTTCGAACAACAACTTGGCCGTTCCGTCCCCCGGATGGCTGATGATGTGTATATACGGGTTGCATATTGCATTGACCATGCCGTGCGTGTTTTCCTCAATCGTTCCTTGCGCATAGCAAAGCGAGTGGATGCCTGCAATGCGGATGTCCAGCATCTTCAAATAATCTTCGTCCATATCCAGCGTCCCTTTGGTGTCAAGAATATTGATTTCAGCCCCCAAAAGCAGTTCAATGCCGTACATTTGTCGCGGAACGACGTAAAGATTCCGGAAATAAATCGGGGCGCAGCTTCCCGGAATGCCGGAAGAATGTTCGGTAATTCCCAACAGTTTCAATCCTTTTCCGGCGGCAGCCTGAGCCATCTCCTGCAATGTGCTGAAAGCATGTCCGCTGGCAATGGTGTGCGTGTGTACGTCTAATTCTATTTTCATAACGGTTATTTACATAGGGTCTACATCATAATATACGTTTACGGTACGGAAGCGTTCGTCTGCCGCGATAGCGCGTTGCACCTCCGCCAAATATTGTCTTATCTTTCCCGCCGATGCCTCTTGCTCTACCTTGACAACAATCTTTCTGATGAACAGAGACTGTATGCGGCCTACCGGCGGCTTGTCCGGGCCAAGCGTCCGGTCTCCCAACCCGCTGCGCAAATAGGCAGCCATCTGTGCGGCCGCCTGTTCAAGCACGTCCTCTTTGCGATGCTTCAGGTACACGTAAATGAGACGATAGAAAGGAGGATATCTGAACAATCGCCGTTCTGCCAGCTGGTCTTCATAGAGCTGCATATAATTGTTGTCCATCACTTGCCGGATGAGAGGAAGGTCGGGCGATTTGGTTTGCAGCACCACTATCCCTTGCTTGTCCTTCCTTCCTGCCCGTCCCGCCACTTGAGCCATGAGCTGGAAGGCCCGTTCGTATGAACGGAAGTCAGGATAGTTGAGCATTGAGTCCGCGTTCAGAATGCCGACCACGCTCACCCGGTCAAAGTCAAGCCCTTTCGACACCATTTGAGTGCCTATCAGGATGTCCGTTTTCCCGTCCTCGAAATCAGCGATGATTCTTTCGTAGGCAGTACGGGTGCGAGTTGTGTCCAAATCCATGCGAGCCACACGCGCTTCAGGGAACAGACGGCAGATGTCGTCTTCAATCTTTTCGGTTCCGAAGCCCCGGTTCGTCAGATTGGATTCGCCGCAAGCCGGACATACGGCGGGCACCTGAACGGTATAGCCGCAATAGTGGCAAGTCAACTGGTTAAGCCTTTTATGCCAAGTCAGGCTCACGTCGCAGTTTCTGCAACGGGGCACCCATCCGCACGTGCGGCATTCAATCATCGGAGCGAACCCCCTCCGGTTCTGAAACAAGATTATCTGCTCTTTGTTGTCCAACGCTTCCTTTATCTTTTGCAGAAGAAAAGGAGAGAACTGAGCCGTAGCCATCCGTTTCTTGCGCGCCAATTCCTTGATATCTACCAGCTCGATATGGGGAAGCTGTACGTTCCGATGACGTTCGGTCAGCTCCACCAGCCCATATTTCCCTTGCCGGGCATTGTAATAAGTCTCGATGCTGGGGGTAGCGGTGCCCAACAAGGTTTTTGCGCCGAACATGGACGCCAGCACGATGGCCGCATTCCTTGCATGATAGCGCGGAGCGGGGTCCTGCTGCTTGTAAGAGTTTTCGTGTTCTTCATCGACGATAACAAGCCCCAGCCTCCGGAACGGAAGAAAGACGGAAGAACGGACGCCCAGAATCACGTCATAACTTTGTTCGGAAAGCTGCTTCTGCCAGATTTCCACCCGCTCGGCATCAGGGAACTTGGAATGATACACTCCCAACCGATTGCCGAACACTTTTCTGAGTCGTTCGGTGATTTGGACGGTCAATGCGATTTCGGGCAACAGATAGAGCACCTGCTTCCCGGCTTGCAACGCCTGCTGTATCAGGTGTATATAGATTTCAGTCTTGCCGCTTGCGGTAACTCCGTGAAGCAAGCACACGTTCTTTTGCCCGAACGTGCGGAGTATTCCGTCGAAAGCCGCCTGCTGGACAGGGCTGAGCACGCTTGCGGGCACTGCCTTTTCCGAAACGCGATTCAATCTGCCCGTTTCGCAACGGCAAACCTCCAAAACGCCTTTCGACACCAATTCGTTCAATGCGGCGGACGATGCTCCGGCAGCTTCCATCAGCTGTGCGCGGGGCACCTCCTTAGAGGGTTTTCCTTCTTCCCACTCCGAGAGTTCGAGATACTTCAGGAGCAACGCCTTTTGCTTGGCAGCTCGCGAGAGCAAATCCAGCTGAAGATGGACGCTTCGTTCATTCCGCATTGCCTCCGCCAACCGTATCCGCGTCTCCATACGCGGCTTATAGCTCCGTTTCACTTCTTCCTTAATGCGGACGGCTTCTTTTTCGAGAAGCGATTTGACCACGGGAAGCAGGTTTCCGACTCCGACCGACTTCTCCAATTCGGCAATTCTCTGCGCCTTCCCGCCGGAAAGCGCGTCCATCACCATCTGTTCTTTTTCCGACAGGGGAACCGAAGCCTCGAAATCGGCATTGCCCTCCACCCAGGTTTCGCTTTCCAGCTTCATGCCTGAAGGCACGGCCGCGTTATACACGTCGCCCAACGTACACAGATAATAATCGGACAGCCACTTCCAGAAAGCATACTGATGCCTCAACAGAACAGGACGAGCGTCGAGCACCTCCAGCACTTCCTTGGTTTCATATTTTTCAGGAGGCGCGGAATCCGTTTGCACGACGATGCCGGCATAGTATTTTCTGGCGCCGAAAGGCACGATGACACGGCACCCCCATTGCACTTTGCCCTCCAAGTCTTCTGGAACGGAGTAAGTGAATTGGCCCGCAACGGGCAACGGCACTATGACATCCACATATTTTTTCATACGACAAAGATACGAAGAAAGTAGAACAATTGCGGAAATAAAGCCCCGCGCAAGGAAATAAAGTGAAAAAAACAGGCAATTATTTGGAGCGTATCCGGAAAAACCTTTATCTTTGCAGCGTTTTCTGAGGAAAACATCTGGAGTTTGGACTATGGTGTAATGGCAGCACAACAGGTTTTGGTTCTGTTTGTCTAGGTTCGAATCCTGGTAGTCCAACGATAATCCCCAAAAAGCCGAGCGGTTTCTTGGGGATTTTTTATTCTCCCTCCCGACGGGATGCAATCTGCGAGCAGGGTTGCAGAATTTCCGGCGGGGTTTCCATGAAAGTTCCGCCGCTTTTCCACGGAAACGCCGCCGATTTTTCAGCAACGTTACAACATGGCTGCATGACGGCAAGCGCAAAAACGCGCCGCCCGATTTTTCTTGTTTCCGTTTTCGCAATCGGACAATATGCTTTATATTTGCCGTATAAAAAAACCGGACCTTATCATTCAAACCATAAACTGAAAGAATTATGAAACGATTGTTTTATTTGTGTGCGTTGCTGCTGGTTCACGTGTGCATATACGCCCAGCAAGCCAAATACGTGTTCTTCTTTATCGGCGACGGTATGGGAGTGAACCAAGTGAATGTCACCGAGATGTATCGGGCAGCCGTGCAGGGGCGCATCGGCGTGGAGAGACTGACTTTCGGCGATTTTCCGGCAGCCGGCATCGCCACCTCCTATTCCGCCTCAAACCCGATTACCGACTCTGCCGCCGGAGGCACCGCTCTGGCCACCGGAACGAAGACGTACAACGGAGCTATCGGGGTGGACGCCGACAAGCAGCCGTTGCAGAGCATCGCGCAGCGTGCCAAAGCAAGCGGGAAAAAGGTAGCCATACTCACTACGGTAGGCATCAACCACGCTACTCCCGCCGCCTTCTACGGACATCAGCCCAAACGCAGCATGTATGACGAAATTGCGCGCGAACTGCCCGCCAGCGGCTTCGACTTCTTCGCAGGCGCAGGCATCCTGAGGTCGAAAAAGAAAGACGTTCCCTCGCTGGAGCCCGTCATCGAGGAAGGCGGATACGCCATAGCTCACGGAATGGACGAATATGCCTCAAAATCGGCTGATGCAAACAAAATCCTTCTCATCCAAAAGGAAGAAACAAACGACGGCAGCCTCCCTTATGCAATCGACCGAAAAGAAAGCGACATGACTTTGGCGCAAATGACGGAAAGTGCCATCTCATTCCTGATGAAAGAGAAAAACAAGGGATTTTTCCTGATGGCGGAAGGCGGAAAAATCGACTGGGCCTGCCACAACAACGATTTAGGAACGGCAGTCAACGAAATAATCGACTTTGACAATGCCGTGAAAGTGGCTTATGAATTTTACAAGAAACATCCAAAAGAAACGCTGATTGTCATCTCGGCCGACCATGAAACGGGCGGCTTGGGCATGGGCACAAGCGGCTACAAGATAAATCTGAAGGCATTGGAGTGCCAGCGCGTATCGCAAGAGGAGCTTTCACGCCGCATCACCACCCTCCGGAAAGACAAAGACGTAACGTGGGAACAGGTGAAAGCGCTGCTTTCCGAAACGATGGGATTCTGGGACGAACTGCCTTTGACATGGAGCCAGGAACGTGCATTGCGCGACGAGTTCGAAAAGTCATTCGTGCAACACAAAACCGTATTCACCGAAACGCTGTACGCCCGTTCGGAATCGTTGGCGGCTGCGGCGATAGAAGTGATGAGCCGCATCGCGCGATTGGGATGGACTACAGGCAGCCATTCGGCAGAATACGTGCCTGTATATGCCATAGGAGCGGAAGCGGAACTGTTCATGGGCAAGATGGACAATACGGACATTCCGAAACGTATCGCCAAAGCAGGAGGATACAAATAAAGAAACGGGGGAGGCGCGCCGCATCTTGAACGCGCCTCCCCGTTTCTTCGCGGAAACAGCCTCCTTTTACTGCAACTCTTTCAGCAATTCTTCCACAGCCGCTCTCAATTGCGTGTCCTCTCCTTCCACTACAGTTTCAGGCGCATTCAGCACATAGATGTCAGGCTCAAGCTGTTTGTTCTCCAAATAGCTCCCGTCGGGCAAGCGGTAGCCTACCACCGGAATGCCGAATATCAGTGACGGGTCTTGCATCCGCACCCAATTGACGCTGGTCATCGTGCCAGGCACGGGCGCTCCCACCAACTTTCCTATATTCTGATGCTTGTAAACCCACGGAGTGCCGTGCGCATTAGAGTAATTGGCTTCGCACTGCACCATGACAGAAGGCTTGTTCCAACGGCGGCTCGGCATGTCGCACGACTCCCGGCCGCGAATCACCTGAGTGAGGTACTTCTTTCCGCTGAACAGCACTTCGATGTCTTCATGCAGACGTCCTCCGCCATTGAACCGGGTATCGATTACGATGCCTTCGCAATCGTTATATTTCCCCAGAATGTCGGAATAAACCGTCCGGAAACTCCCGTCGTCCATCGACTCAATATGCACATAACCCAAACGTCCGTCCGACCACTTCTCCACATCGGCAGCACGCTGCTTCACCCAACGTTTGTAAAGCAATTCGCCCATCACGCTCCCGCTCACAGGCTTCACCGTTTCATTCCAGCGCTGTTTGGTGGCAGGATTATAGAGAGAAACGAGCATCTTCTTCCCGGCTTTTCCGTTCAGCAATGCCGTATAGTCAGCATCGGCCAGTTCCGTTCCGTCAATTTTCTCTATCACCACCCCGGCTTCCACGCGAGAAGACTTCCGATCGAACGGACCTTTCTCTACCACCTCGGCCACTTTCAAACCGTCGCCCGTATAAGTCCAGTCATACAGCAGGCCGAAACTTGCAGTCGCTTCGCCAGACGATTTGCGGTAACGTCCCCCCGTATGCGACACGTTCAGTTCGCCAAGCCATTCGCTCAACAATTCAGCAAAATCATCGTTGTTGTTGATGTGCGGGAGGAACTTGCGATAAGCATCGGTCATAGCTTCCCAGTCTACGCCGTGCATTTTCACGTCATAAAAACGCTTCTTTTCTTCTTTGTACACATAATCGAACATAAAGCGGCGTTCCGCATCCAAGTCCATCTTCATTTCCGCACGATACGTAATCGGAGCAAGGGCATCCGAAGCCAACGACATTTTCTGCATAGAACTTCCTCCCAGGACAAAGAGGTTGCTTTCGTCCTTGTCCAGCTCCATGTCTGCCCATCCTGCATCCATTTTGTGAATCAGCTTCGTTTCATGTTTGCGGAGGTCCATCTTCCACATGTCGAACCCCTTCTCAAAAGCAGACAAATAGTAGAGCGACTCTCCGTCTTTCGGGATAATGGCCGAAGCGATGCTCGAAGAGTTGGGAGTCAGGCGCACGATACGGTCTTCAATGCCATCAAGTTCTACCGTTATATTCTTCGACTTTTCCGCTTCAGCCGACCGGTCTTTGCCTTCATCTTTTCGTTTTTTGCCCTTATCTTTGCCGGCATCAGCCTTTGCCTTTTCCTGTTCTTCTTCAAGCTCCTTCTGCAATTCATAGTCTTCCTTGCTCAAACGGAACTTGTCGTATGCATCCTGATTGACAAAGGCAAGCATCACGTCATCGAGCGAACCCCAAGAAGCATGGTTGCGCATACCGTAGCGTTCGGTCGTAAACAGGATGGCGTTTCCGCCCATTACCCATTTCGGAGAGCTGCTGGTATAGCCGCTATTGGTCAGGTTCACCAAAGCGCCTTTCCCGTCCGCACTCACCAACGCGATGTCCGTGTACGGGTCATGGCGATGGGCTACGAACTCAAGGGCGAACCACTTCCCGTCCGGCGACCACGAATAGCTGAATCCGCTTCCCAAGCTGTACCAAGCGGTTCCGTCCGTTATCTGGCGCACTTTCTTCGATTTCAGGTTCACCACCTTCAAACGAGTGCGGTCTTCAATGAAGGCCACTTCCTTTCCGTCCGGAGAGAAAGCGGGATACATCCTTTCCACCGTTTTTGACGGAAGCAGGACTTCTTCTTCAATCAACGTCGCATTAGGGAAATTCCGGTCTTCCTCGCGTGAAATCTTGGCCGTGTACAGTTCCCAATTGCCGTTGCGGAAACTGGAATAGACAAGCGTGCGGTTGTCCGCGCCAAACGAAACTCCCGCCTCCGCTTCGGGGGTATGGGTGATTTGCTTGGTAGTGCCGTACTCGACCGAAGCGACAAACACCTCTCCCCTCACGACAAACGCCACTTGCTTGCCGTCCGGAGAGACCGCAGCTTCGCTTGCTCCCTTGACGAAACTCAACGAAGCGGGTATGCTTTCATCGTCGCAAGTGAGAGAGATTTTCACCTTTTCCGGCTTTCCGCCGATACGCTGCGTATAGATTTCTCCGTCATAGGCGTAGCACAGCTTTCCGCCTCCCGTTGAAAGGAAGCGCACCGGATGAGTTTTGAACGAAGTCAGGCGTTCCGCCTCTTTCGGATTGTCGAGCGACGTTCTATAGACATTGAACGAGCCTCCGTCGCGTTCGCTCAGGAAGTAGAAGCCGCTTTCGTCCTCGGCCCACACAGGGTTGCGGTCTTCTCCCGAACGGAGGGTCAGGTTGGTATGCTTTCCGGTCGCTGTGTCATACAGCCATACGTCGCGCGTAATGGAAGACGTATGATGTTTTCGCCATTCATCCTCGAAGCCTTTCCGGTCTTGATAAAGAAACTTGTCGCCTGTTCTGTTGAAACAAACCATTTCGGCGGGAGTTCCCAGAACCTGCTCGATTTTCCCTCCGTCGGTCGGCACCAGATAAAGTTCCGTCATGGCCGAAGTGGGGAAAAGCGCGCTGGAGACAGGGTCTTGTATGCTTGCCGAGAACGCCACATGCTTCCCGTCACGAGTGAAAGCCGAAGGAGTTTCCGCCGCCGAGTTGGACGTAAGCCTGCGCGCCGGACCTCCATCAGCCGACATCACGAACACGTCCGGATTTCCATACCTGTCGCTTGAAAAGGCAATCTGCTTTCCGTCGGGCGACCACACGGGCGAAGCCTCATACGACTCTTGGGAAGTAAGCCTTACCGCCTCTCCCCCTGAAGCGTCTACCTTATAAATATCCCCTTTGTAACAAAACGCGATTTCCTTCCCGTCGGGAGAAATGCGCACGTCGCGCATCCAGAGCGGAGTGATGCCTGCGGCGCCTGCCGCAACGCTTCCGAGCGCAAGGCTCAACAACAATTTTTTCATACTACTGTTTTCTTTTAATTTGCATTGTAACATACGGCAAGTTATCAAGAAAATCCGGAATATGCAAACGGGCGACACGCACGTCACGGCTTTGCAACAGTCCTTTTCCTGTCTTCCATTATCGAATCCATGTTCTCCATTGCCCACTCTATAAGCCCGTTGATATGCGGGAGCAATGATTTCGCCCTCGGCGTCAGGGCATATTCCACGCGCGGAGGCACTTCAGGATAAACCGTGCGGGTCACATAGCCGTCTTCCTCCAACGTCCGGAGCGTCGCGGCCAGCATCTTCTGGGAAATGTCTGCAATCTCGCGCTGCAATTCCTTGAAACGCAGCTTTTCTTTGCCCGACCTGTCAAGCGTGTAAATCACCAGAAGCGACCATTTGTCGCTGATGCGTGCCAGAATGTTCCTTATCGGACAATCCGGATACAACGTGCTTTCAATCGTAGTCTTGTCCATCATCATATCATGCCTTTGCCTTACAAAGGTAAGCAAACTTCTTTTTAACAGCAAGAGAATGCGCCTGTCAGTATCTTCACTTTGTCAGACAAAACGTCTGCTCTCGGCCTGTCCGCAAAACGCCGCCGCTTTACGAAGGAAACGCCGGAACGTTACGGGAAAAATCTTGCGGCGTTTTTCTTGCACAATCGTGCCTTTATGCTTACATTTGTAAAAATCAAAACAAAACCATAAAGAAAGAAATATGATTACCTGACAATGAGTGCCGGACTGTTCGGCTCGGCGTTTGCGCATGAGACCGAACTCGCAGGAATACCATATTGGCAAAAAGACTAAAAGCCCCATAACTATACATTGTTCTCACCATTTTAGAATAGAAACGATATGACTTTTACAGAATTGAGCAACCCTATCTTCGTGCAGACTATCGACGATTACCATAAGTCCGACTGTGTGGATACCCCGATTGCGAACCCTTATCCGCTGAGGAGCGTCGAGTACTACCTGTATCTGAAGTGCTGGATTGACACGGTGCAGTGGCACTTGGAGGATTTGATCCGCAATCCGGAGATTGACCCGGCGGAGGCCCTCGCGCTGAAACGCCGCATCGACAAGTCGAACCAGGACCGCACGGACTTGGTGGAGCTGATCGACAGCTATTTCCTCGACAAGTATAAAGACGTGAAGGCGTGTCCCGACGCCGCCATCAACACGGAAAGCCCCGCATGGGCGGTCGACCGCCTGTCTATCCTGGCGCTGAAGATTTACCACATGCGCAAGGAAGCGGAACGTGCGGACACCGACGAAACGCACAAGTCGCAGTGCGAGGCCAAGCTGGACGTGCTGCTTGAGCAGCAGAAAGACCTGTCGGCCGCTATCGACCGTCTGATTGCCGACATCGAGGCGGGACGGAAATACATGAAGGTGTACAAGCAGATGAAAATGTACAACGACCCGGCATTGAACCCCGTCCTTTACGGCAAGAAATAGGTTATAATGGCAAAAATACTGGTTATCCGTTTCTCTGCATTGGGGGATGTCGCTATGGCTGTTCCTGTGCTTTACTCGTTTGCAAAAGCCTATCCGCAACATCAGCTGGTAGTGCTGAGCAGAAAAGCGATGGCTCCATTGTTTTCATTTGCCCCCGCAAACCTTCAATTCAAGGGAATTGACCTGAAAAATGACTGCAAGGGCGTGAAAGGTCTTATGCGCATCTATTCGGAACTGCATAAAGAAAAATTCGATGCCGTTGCCGATTTGCACGATGTGCTCCGCACCAAGATTCTCCGCTTGCGCTTTCGGATGAACGGTGTCCGTGTTCGTCATATAAACAAAGGAAGAAAAGAAAAAAGGAATCTGATATTCCAAAAGGCCAAGACGCCTCTGAAAACTTCTTTCCGGCGCTATCAGGAAGTATTTGAGGCATTGGGATATCCGTTCCCCGTGCGGTTCAATTCAATTTTCGAATCTTGCAACCCGCCGAGTCCGCCTCAGACGCTTGCAGGCCGCAAGAAGGGAAACAAATGGATAGGCATCGCCCCGTTTGCCGCACATAAAGGGAAGATATATCCGCTGCCGCTTCAGCATGAAGTGGTCCGCCAATTATCTGCAATGGACAATGTACACATCTTCTTATTCGGCGGAGGCAACAAAGAAAAAGAAATATCGGACACATGGGAAAAGGAGTTTTCTCATGTCACGTCCGTAGTCGGACGGCTGCAGATGGAAGAAGAACTGGCACTGATGAGCAAACTGGATGTCATGCTGGCGATGGATTCAAGCAACATGCACCTTGCCTCCTTAACCGGCACGCCTGTCGTGTCAATATGGGGAGCCACACATCCATACGCCGGCTTTATGGGATGGGGACAGGATGAAGCAAACATTATCCAGCTGGATTTGCCTTGCCGCCCCTGCTCCATCTATGGCAACAAACCCTGCCGATGGAAGGACTACCGCTGCCTGACAAACATCCGTCCGGAAACGATTGTCGGACGAATACGCTCTTTGATAAGATAAAAGCCGGAATGACATTTTGACAGAATGCACATCCGGAACGTTGAGAATGCGCCGTTTCGGACAGAAAGAAGGCTTGGCCGGAGAAACGCAGAGAGAAGTTTTTGAAGAATAACACTTTGTTTTCCCAAAGAAAAGAACTGCATCCTTTTGCTTTCTTGACGAAGTTGAAAGGCATCCCAAAGCGCGGAACAAGCAATATCCGCATCTTTCCGAAACTTTGAAACAAGAGTTTTCGAGAACGCTTCCACGCACAATGGCAACCGCATTCCCGTGAAAAACGCCGTTTCTCTCCGACCCGTCTGGAAAGTCCAGGAAGTTTTGCGGAAAAGCGCGGACGTTTTCCAGCAAAAGTCAGCACGTTTTTCCGCAAAAGCACCCGCCTTTTACCCCTCCGCAAGCCTTCTGGAACGGGGTCATGCGGTTGCTTTCGCCAGAAAACGTCTCTGAAACGCGAAAATATCCACAGGGTACTGTTATGAAAAGAGGCCGTTTCATTTCCTTTTGAAAGGACTTTCCGGATATTGACGTCCGAAAATCATTGACCAAAAGCCGATGTCACTTATTCTTTTTAAAGAGATTTCCTAACTTCCTCTTGAGTTTCTCTTTCAAATCGCCTTTCCAGCTATGCGCACACAGGTGAATGGCGTATGACGCAGGAGTCACCTCATGCTTGTTTCCGTTTATTGTTTTGCTTTTGATGTCCAAGAAGTGACATGTCGGCAGTGTGATATATAATATTGTTCCTCTTCCGACAAGTTGGAAGAGTCCGCATACCATGGCAAATGTTCAGCTTGATAAGGATATGCAGTGCGATAGGCTTCTACGCTTCGACTACGACTTAATCCGATGCCGGGGCGATATAAAGCAAATGTTGTGTCAATAGGAGCCCGATATAAGCCATCTTTCAGATGCATATAATATTTTTTTTCTGCCTGTATTACTTCTTTTTTATACGCATAACAATCCGGCAGGTTGTCAATGCGCAAAGAGAAACCTATTTTACGTGCAAACGGATGTTTCTTCAGTTGAACTAAAAAATAATCAAGGAAATTGTCAGGGCAATATGGAGCCGGAACAACATCCGAGTCAGTGTAGACAAAAAAATCCTTGCAGAGCCGCTTGTTAAGTCCGGATTTCCACAATGCTTTGAATCCAAGATTCTCTTTCAACCGGAACACCTTATAGGGACACTGCTTATAATAATCAAGCAAAGGCGGGTAAGTGGAAGCATTGTCTATGATGTATATGTTATCATAACCTCGGCTCTGCAATGCTTCGATAAGATTGAGCAGTGTCGCAAAGCGGTTGAAATTATTAATGATTATAGGAATATCCTTCCCTTCCCTGATTGTCGGCGGATTGCATTTTTCTCGCACAAAATAATAGAATGAAACGCACGAGCTCATTAAGTATTTGAATATATTCATAGTCTCAAATTGTGAAAAGGGTGTTTTATAATAATAAAGTTTCCCAATTAATAATATGCTTCCAAAACCGATACATGTGCGGTTTGGACCAACTATGGCATCCAAAAGGCAATTGTCCGCCATTAAGTTTCATACAATATTCAGGATGCCTGTCGAAAGAGAAACACAAGGCTTCCCTTTCCGAAGGATAAGAAAATTCTTGCGGAATAGTTGCCCAAAAAACATCTTCGTTGTAATAATGCTTTTTTTGCCCTTGATAATCTTTTATCTTCTCCGCATAGTTTATGCAAGCCTCCGCAAAAGCCTTTGTCCGTCTCAATGACAAACCGCCATTCCCAATCTTTCCATAAAGCGACTGACGGCAAAACATCCCTTTGGCAGTTTTATATTGCGTCATCAAGTCCATATACTGTTTAATTATCGGAAGATTATATATAGGACGTCTAATCCACGGGGCTGCAACACAATCATAACCCTTATTGCACCAATCTTCCAATTCGTCACGGAAAATCCACGCGTCCGTATGACAAATCAGCAAATATTCAGTGTCGGCAAACCGTTGATAGAATTCATTGGAAAGCATCATCTGGTTATACCCTGCTATTCCGTTCCGAAGTCCTAACCATTCACTACTGACCGGCATGTAACCGACTTTACCTTTTCCGGGAATATCAGCAACAGACATACCCTCAGGATACAGGATTATAATCGGATAGCGGTTCAATATATATATCGTTTCCAGAAGTGAGGCCTTTTCCATAGGGGAAAGTGCCGGACGATACACAGGAACGATTACTTTCACTAAATCCATAACTTGAACTTATTTGTTGAACAATTTTTTCCATTTATATTTTCGGGCACGTCTGCGTTCGAACTCATGCAAAAGACTTTCTACTTTACAGCAGCATTCTTCTGCGTCCCATCCCCTTTCCTGAGCATATGACGTGATGATGTCACGGAGCAAATCAACCCGATGTGTTACGCGCATCAGATTGTGCAGGCACTCGCTTTGTGAAGGGGCATCCATGAATTTCGAGCGGTTTATGTCGATGACGGTAAAATGGTAGCCGTCCTTTTCTTTTCTGTATAGTATGTTGGCCAGATTTAAATCTCCGTGCAGAAAACCTTTGGCATGTAAACCTACCAGAAAATGCGCGAACGATTTCGCTATTGTCCTGTTATAATCGGGTGTTTCCACAAGGACAGGAAACAAAGACTCATCCCCGCATCGTGTGGATATGAACCAACTGTCCCAAAGCCCCCCCCAACGACATTTTTCTACACAGGCGACTGCCTCTGGAGTATCAATGTTCATCTCAGCCAAACGTAAAGCATATAAATACGCTCGTTTCGCTTTTGAAGGGCGTATCCATCGGTAGGCTATTTTTTGAACAAAATTGGGATGCTTATAATGTTTCACTACGATTTCAGTGTCTTGTACGACGAAAGCCTTTATTTGATTTCTGCCTTGATGTAAAGTTTCTCCCCCGATTCCAAATCTTTTAGGAATACTTTCAATGAAACCGAACAAATATCTGTATTTAGAGTTGATTATGATTTTCATTTTGCATTCTACATTTAAATATGCGCATACCAATTTCTCGTCTTCAATTCATTATCCAAATATTGATTCACGTTACAAAATTATACAAGCATCAATGCTTTCCTCATGCTGTAATTGCCCAATCCCGTAAAGTTCTGTATGGCCCTCTTGGCGTCGAATCCTATACGCATGATGTATATAATTGGTCATCGGCACAAAAATAGGGAATATTTTGCAGTAAAAAAATGATAACGCAGATAGTTTTGCAAAAACGCAACCGCAACCGCAAAACGCCGCCGCTTTATAAAGGAAACGCCGGGGTGTTGCAAAAAAATCTCGCGGCGTTTTTCTTGCGCAATCGTGCCTTTATGCTTACATTTGTAGAAGAAGCAAAAATGCCAAATACAAAAAACGATGAAGAAACTATTGTATATATTCAGAAGCGGAAAGAATCCCAAGTTCATTTATTACGGCATCAACATGTTCAGGCAGCTGATTCCAAGAATCTGTTTCCAAACAAGGCTGCGCCACAGGCTATCTTCCCTCGAAAAGCGGAAAGACAAAGACTACATCAAACAAAGAGTAGACTATTACAACAAACTCTCAGAAAAAAACATGCTGCCGGAGTCTGCCCGCCCGTTGTCAGAACATAAAATAAAGAAACCAAAAGTATATTATTTCGACACGTATGAGTTCATCCGTTGGTTTCCGTCTTCACTCAAATGGTGTTTCTGCCCCGGAGATGTCACCTTCGTGCCTTCTTGCCCTTCTATCGTGAAGAGCCGTCCTTTGGTAGAACACAATGAAAACTCGATTGTCATGAAACTGGACAAGGTGCGGCATTTCATTTTTGTCAATGACAAGAAAGATTTTGCCTCGAAAAAGGACATGATTATCTTTCGGGGAAAAGTGAAGGGCAAGGAATCCCGCAAGAAATTCATGCAAATGTATTTCGGACACCCGATGTGCGACCTGGGCGACGTGAGCAAGAACACCACCGATCCGGCTGAATGGAGAACGGAAAAGAAAACGATTCCGGAACATTTAGACTACAAGTTCATCATGGCACTTGAGGGGAATGACGTAGCCAGCAACCTAAAATGGGTGATGTCGTCCAACTCAATCGCGGTCATGCCGCGCCCCACATGCGAAACATGGTTCATGGAGGGTAAATTGATTCCGAATTATCACTACATCGAAATCAAGTCCGACTTCTCCGACTTGATAGAAAGAATAAACTACTACATCAAGCACACCGATGAAGCACACGACATAATCAGACACGCGCACGAGTACGTCTCCCAATTCAGAGACAAGAAAAGGGAAAACCTCATATCTTTGCTGGTGCTCGACAAATACTTCCGGATGACGGGACAAAAGGACAGATAATGGCTTTTACTTAGGAATCTTTGTCCGGGGAAGATAAACATCCAACATGCCTTTCAGCTGCTTCCAGACATCTTCTTCGGGAATCAAGCCGAGGCGTGCGGCATAATCCATACCCTTTTGCTGCTCTTGCGGCACATAGTCGGCAGGCGATATGCCCCTGAAACGGGAGTCATTCCCCGGAAGCCAGAACTTTTTCGATATGTCGGGAGAATAAATGGCGAAAGAGGGTACATCGAATGCTTGCGCGATGTGACGAGGACCACCCTCATTCCCGAAAAAGAACGCAGAGTTACATACAAGCGCGCACAGTTCGCGCAGCCCGTTGGCTTGTATGTTCAGAAACACATGCGGGTCTTTACCCAGACTTTCCCATATAGACCGGGCAGCCTGCGCCTCCACTTCCCCTGAATAGTTGAACACAAGTTGCACGTCAAACGTGTCAATCATTTTTTTCAACACCCGCGTCATACGGTCATACGGCCAAATTTTGTGCGCCAGCCTTGCCGTTACAGCACACAAGACGACAGGCTTGCCGAAATCGATGCCCTGCTCTACCATATACCGCCTATACATATCCTTTTCCTCATCCGTAATATACAGTCTGAAGTGAGGGTTCGGATGCAATTCGCCTTCTCCAGCCAAAGGAGTCATAAGGCGCAAATTATTCTGAACACAGTCATCCTCAGCAACCGGCCTGATCCGATAATTATGAGTGAAGGAATTGTACTTCTTATAGCGCACGATTCGATATTTCGTCCGAAGAGACAACAGGGAAAAAAGCGAAGTCTTCATCGTGCTGTATATGTCTATTATTGCATCATAACGAGTGTCTCTTACCGTTTTCCACACCTTCTTTATATAGGCACATCCATGATTCTCCCGCTCAGAGAAAGGAATCACCTTGTCGATGTCGGGATGCCCGTAATAAAGCGGCGCAATGTTCTCATTAATGACAAAGTGTACCTCTGCTTTCGGAAAACTTTCTTTCAGACTGCGGCACAAGGCGGTGGCAATGACCGAATCGCCCACGCGCCGGAAACGGATAACTAATATTTTGCGTATCACGGAAATATATTTTATTGCTGATGCAAAAATAGCAAACAAATCGTTTCTTGTTTTATTTATTTCCTATTTTTGCAAAAAAAAGTTCTTATGATAAAAATAGCTTCTGAAATATCTCTGGTGATTACCACGTACAACAGTCCTGTATTCTTAGAGATTGTTCTGAAAAGCGTATTGCGGCAGCATGTCTTTCCGAGGGAAGTGATTATCGCAGACGACGGTTCGGGCGAAGAAACCCGCAGTCTTATCGAACGGTACAAGGAGATTATGCCGGTGCCGCTGGTGCATTCTTGGATACCGGACGAGGGGTTCCGTGTAGCAAAGTCGCGCAACGTTGCAATATCGAAGGCATCAGGCGACTATATCGTACTGATTGACGGAGACATGGTACTGACCCCGCACTTCATAAAAGACCACCGCTCTTTGATGAAACGCGAACAGTTTGTCGCAGGAAGCCGGGCGCGCTTGAAGAAAAAGGCCACTGAAAGAATCTGCGCCCACAAAGACCAACGCATCCATATTTGGACAAAAGGTTTGGGACGCCGCCTGGTGCTGCTAAGAATACCTTTCATGCACCGCCTGATTAAAGGAAAAACAGGATTGGCACATGCAAGAAGCTGTCACTTGGCATTCTGGAAAAGCGATTTCATGGCGGTCAACGGTTTTGAAGAAAAGTTCGTAGGCTGGGGATATGAAGACTCCGAATTTGTCCAACGCCTTTACAACAACGGCCTCCAACGAAAGAATGCAAAGCTCTTGGCCGGAGCAGTCCATCTATACCATGAAGGGAAAGCTATGAACCACGCCGACAACAACCTTGAAATGCTGAAACAAACCGTTGCTTCCGGCAGGAAACGCGCGGAATGCGGAGTAGACCAGTATATATAACCACATAAGAAGAAAGGATGCGCCGAATCCAACGCATCCTTTCTTCTTTTTTATATTAGCAAAATCAGTTCTTATTCGCCCGCTTGCGTTCCGTTTCGTCCAGAATGACTTTGCGCATACGCATACTCTTTGGAGTGACTTCTACATACTCGTCTTCCTTGATATATTCGAGCGCTTCTTCCAGAGAGAACACTACGGGAGGAATGATACGCGCCTTGTCGTCGGAACCGGAGGCGCGCATGTTGGTCAGTTTCTTCGATTTGGTTACGTTGATTACCAGGTCGTTCTCGTGAACGTGCTCGCCTACCACCTGGCCTGCATATACTTCTTCCTGCGGATAGATGAAGAAGCGTCCGCGATCTTGCAGCTTGTCGATGGCGTATGCAAACGCCGTTCCGCTCTCCATCGCAATCATCGAGCCGTTGGTGCGGCGCGGAATGTCGCCCTTGTAAGGCTGGTATTCCTTGAAACGGTGAGCCATGATCGCCTCTCCTTGGGATGCGGTCAGCACGTTGGTGCGCAGGCCGATGATTCCGCGTGAAGGAATGTTGAACTCGATGTTCACGCGGTCGCCCTGAGTCTCCATCGACACCATCTCTCCCTTGCGGCGGGTCACCATATCAATCATCTTGCTTGAAAACTCTTCCGGAACGCTGATAGTCAGTTCTTCAACCGGCTCGCACTTCACTCCGTCGATGTCCTTGAAGATAACCTGGGGCTGGCCTACCTGAAGCTCGTATCCCTCGCGGCGCATGGTCTCAATCAATACGGACAGGTGGAGCACGCCTCGTCCCGACACAATCCACTTGCCGTCCTCGTTCTCCGTCTTGCGCACCCGCAGGGCGAGGTTCTTGTCGAGTTCCTTCATCAGACGGTCGTGTATGTGGCGTGAAGTCACGTATTTTCCTTCCTTGCCGAAGAAAGGAGAATCGTTGATGGTGAACAACATGCTCATGGTCGGCTCGTCGATGGCGATAGGCGGCAAGGGTTCGGGATTCTCGAAGTCGCAGATAGTGTCGCCGATTTCGAAGCCTTCCACGCCGATGATGGCACAGATGTCACCGGACGATACAGACTCCACCTTCTTGCGGCCCAACCCTTCAAACGTATGCACTTCCTTTATTTTCGATTTGAGCATCCGCCCGTCACGTTTCGCCAGCGTGATGTTCATGCCTTCGCTGATGGTCCCGCGATGCACGCGCCCCACGGCGATACGTCCCGTGTACGACGAATAGTCGAGCGAAGTGATGAGCATCTGCGGCGTACCCTCCAGTTGCTGGGGCGCCGGGATGTATTTCACGATAGCGTCGAGCAGGGGTTCGATGGTGCCCGTAGGAGTTTTCCAGTCCTCGCCCATCCAGTTGTTTTTAGCCGAGCCGTAGAGCACGGGGAAGTCAAGCTGGTCTTCCGTGGCATTGAGGCTGAACATCAGGTCGAACACCATTTCATACACCTCTTCCGGACGGCAGTTGGGCTTGTCCACCTTGTTGACTACCACGATCGGCTTCAAGCCAATCTGCAACGCCTTCTGAAGCACGAAGCGCGTCTGCGGCATCGGGCCTTCGAAAGCGTCCACAAGCAGGATGCACCCGTCGGCCATGTTCAGCACGCGCTCCACCTCGCCTCCGAAGTCGGCGTGTCCCGGAGTATCGATGATATTGATTTTCGTACCTTTGTAATTGATGGATACGTTTTTCGAGAGGATTGTGATTCCCCTCTCCCGCTCCAAGTCGTTGTTATCCAAAACCAGCTCGCCGTTGGTCTGGTCGTTGCGGAACAGATGTCCCGCCAGCATCATTTTATCCACCAGCGTCGTCTTTCCGTGGTCCACGTGGGCGATGATGGCAATGTTTCTAATATCTTGCATACTATACCTATTATTTGCGCGCAAAGTTACTACTTTTTTCCGAAAAACGCATTGCTGTTTAGAAGATTATCCTTACCTTTGCGCCGCAAATCAAAGTTTACAAATTATTTAAAGTCAAATTTATGTATTTAGATCCAGCTAAAAAGCAAGAAATCTTTGGAAAGTACGGGAAGTCTAACACTGATACTGGCTCGCCTGAAGCGCAGATAGCATTGTTTTCATACCGTATTTCTCATCTGACAGAGCACTTGAAGCTCCACAGAAAAGATTATACTACGGAAAGGTCTCTGACCAAACTGGTGGGCAAGCGCCGTGCATTGCTCAACTACCTGAAGGATCGCGACATCGAGAGATACCGCGCTATCGTGAAGGCTCTTGGTCTGCGCAAGTAACCTCTTGCGGAACGAACTGAAATCCGGGCCGTTTTCCTGAAACACGGAAGACAGCCCGGATTGTTTTTGCCGGTTTCCCGAAACCGCCCGGAAAACCTGTCCTCAAAACCCGGCGGACTTCAGCGCAAAGGTCTGCCGGGTTTTGCGCCAAAGTCCGCCGGGTTGTCCGCACAAGTCCGAGGGGAGTTATTGTGAGGAGATTACTTATCTATTCATAACAAAAGGAATAGGTTCTGTTTGATGAGGTATTCCTGTCACTGAATTGACATTTTCATTGTACTTAACTCCCGTGATAGTATTAAGGTTACCACTATCAAATGTACCGTCCAATACGCACGTTACATAAGTGGTTACAGACCCTCCAAATACAACTGTCTTTCTTATTGAGCATTCATTCTTCTGCACAGTCCAACTACCGCCATTAAAACTTTCATTGACATCTTCTGTTTCAATGACACCTCCTCCTTCTGTAAGTATCAAGGTTCTGACCTTATCTTCTCCATCAATATTTAGAGTCCATGTTCCAGACAAATCTACAGGTTTGGTTGTAAACGATTGTACATTTCCCTTTATAGTTTTCCCGTCATACCCTATATACGCATAATAGCTGTATGCAGTGGAAGGCTTCAGATTTGGCAATCTGATGTCGTACTCCCCGTCTTTATAGTCTGTTGCAAAATTTAATGTTCCCTCATCACTCGACAGCACAATACCGCATGTAGCACTCTGAGGAACATTTTCGTATGTGCATCTTACTGTCGCCGTTTTATCCGTAACATTAACGCACTCTCCGGTACTGCAAGCGGGAGTAAGCGTTGTAAAAGATTTCACATCCCCTTTTACGGTTTTCCCGTCATACTCTATATACGCATAATAACTGTATGCAGTGGAAGGCTTCAGGTTTGACAGGTTGATACCGTGTTCTCCGTCTCTATTGTCTGTCGTGAAATTTAGCATTCCATAATCGCTTGACAACGCAACACCGCATACTGCACTCTGAGGGACATTCTCGTATATGCATCTTACCGTTGCCGTTTCAACGCCAATATAGACATACTCTCCGGTACTGCAAGCGGGAGCAAGCGTTGTAAAAGATTTCACATCCCCTTTTATGGTTTTCCCGTCATACTCTATATACGCATAATAACTGTATGCAGTGGAAGGCTTCAAATTTGGCAGGTTAATGTCGCGCTCCCCGTCTTTATTGTCTGTCGTGATATTTAATGTCCCGTAATTGCTTGACAACGCAACACCGCATGTGGCGTTCTGTGGAACATTCTCGTATGTACATTTTACCGTTGCCGTTTCAACGCCAATATTGGAACACTCTCCGGTACTGCAAGTTGGAGAACCGGTTTTGAATGTTTGTTTATCGGATTTGTATGTAAACTCAAGATTATTTACTTTGCATTTGTATATTACAAAATAAGTATATTCAGTATCCGGTTTAAGTTCTTTTTCCGTAGCTGTTAATATATAATCATCTTTCCCTTCAGTATTTTCCGTTATGGCAGGAATTTCTTTTTCCTTATCCGATTCATCGGCTGGGCTTAAAAGAAAGTAAGTTTTCCCACGCTTAGTTATTTCTGTTGTATGCAATTCCCCTTTTAAAGTGACATTGGTTTGAACTTCTTCTATTTCAGGAGGCAATGCTATTAGGTTAATGCCATATTTTTTCCCATAATAATTTTTATATGCTTCAGCCTGTTTCGATTTTGGATTTTTTTCCTGGAGTTTCTTCTTTGCTTCTTCTCCTTTTTTCTTTACTGTAACAATATACAAGATGAAAGCGTCATCTCCGGGACTTCCTGATATTTCTTCTAATGAAGCCGTCACTCCGATTTCATCATCCTTTTCAAAACAATTGTCTGTAATTAATATTTCATCTTTCAATTCTGCATTATCTTGTATTCTGATTATTGTATTGAGAAAAAATGCAATGCTTTGCTTAGCGATTTTACTCCATCCGTTGATTTCAACGTTGTTTTCCTCAAATGCGTTCAACAGTCTTTGAACATTTGAACAAAATATACGAACTTTATTCCCTCTTTCTACATCAGATTCTTCTTGTTCCAGATTCAAAGATATACTTTCGCCTGCAGCATTAAAGACATCACTCCCTTCATCTTTTCCATTATAATGAATGAAATAAAGCTGTTCGCCATCAAAAACGCTTGCAATATTGCCTTCTTCATCTGTGCAGATTAAGTATTCAAATCTATAGAAGGCAGAAGCTAATAGAATAGTATCATTTGCTGCAAATGTTCCTGCATTGCTTGCCATCATAACACTTCGATTGTCTGAATAGATTTTATTGAACGGAATATTCGCATCATTGATTTCATAAAGTCTATAACCTTCCGTTTCACATCTTCCAATATTTGACTTTTCAAATATTACACTGTCAACTTTTTCTGTAACAATGTTATAAACCAAATCATCAATGCGTGTTTGCGATACGATTTTCCCGTTCTCTACACAATATGTAATGCTATCGATACTCTCTGTATAAAAGCCATTGAAACTTTTGTCGTTCATGTGATAACGCATAAATTTCTGCGCAGTCATAATGTTTATACAGAAAACGGAAAACATTATGGCAAAAAGAAGTTTCTTAATCATGATGTTAGATTCTAATTATTTGCAATGTCTTTATAAATAAATTTGTCGATATCCGATAACGCATATTTTGCTTCTTTTCCATCAGTTGTCACTA
Organism: uncultured Phocaeicola sp.; assembly: GCA_944320135.1. Lineage (GTDB taxonomy): Bacteria > Bacteroidota > Bacteroidia > Bacteroidales > Bacteroidaceae > Phocaeicola. Next base: position 30,799 of record CALUGI010000004.1, read on the forward strand.
TCATATCCTCAGAAGTGAATGTAATCTTAGAATTGACAGTCAATTCAATAGGAATGTTTATTCCATCTTGAGTTACAATTCCACATATTAGCAAAATATTAGAGTCAGTTATTCCGCTGTCTTCTATTATATCGTCTTGAGAAATTGGTTGTTCATCTTTATTGTTGCAAGATAAAATACACAAAAGCATGAGACTTTGCATAAAAGCAAATAAGCTGATATTAAAAAATCTGTTCATATTCATTTCATCTATTTCATTAAAATTACAGTCGCCCGCTCCCTTTACAGCTGGGACATTTCCCACTCCCATTACAAACGATGCATGGGTCTACCCAACGAGAATTGCCGAAAGAAGTATCATAATATTTTCCTTTGCCATTACACTTAGAGCAAACTCCATTACCGTTGCAATGTGCATTATCTGAGGCTGAAGACTTTCGGCAGATTCTGGATGAGGCACGCGAAGATGAGTTGCCATAGTTTGTAGATGCATTGCCGCTCGTCGATTTCCCTTTCAACTCTAACCATTCCTGTTTAGTGTAGTTGCTTCCATCAGACTTCTTATTATAACGGCAAAAATCCTGATATTCTTGTTCCCATTCAGCATTAACCTGATTTATACTTTGTGTGGCTATCGTGCCGAATATCTGATTGTATTGGTTTTGCTGAGCCATTGTTTACATAATGGCATAATTAGGATCAAGCAGATAATTCATATTTCCGCCATACATATTGGCCCCATAACCGCCATAACCTCCCAAACCTGTCATAAAACCTTGCCCGAAACTTCCGCATGATACGAAAGAAACAGCACCTCCGAATAATATTATCGCATATACTAGTGCTTTCGTTTGCGCTATCAATTTTGTTTTCATTTGAGTATAAATCGTTACAATTAGATTAAAGCCTATTTCATTGATAATTACTTCTCATAATAATGCCTAGTCCTACCATTCATTTCTATTTCAAGTGTAGAACCGTCACATGAATATTCATACATAGCACCATCAATATATAAATATTCATCATTTACTGTATACCATTTTATATCATCATCTTCATTGACCCAATCTATATCAGGTTCGTATGAGCCATGTATACCAGTTCCATCTGAATAAAAACAATAGTAATCAAAGATATATCTATTATCGCTATCTTCGACCCATTCACCATAAAGTGTCCCATCATACTCTTTGTTTAACAATTCATTATCGGCATCATCAGTATCATCACTACATGACATCATATTTGTTCCCATAAGAAGGACGAAAATGGCTAGAAATGCCGACTTGTAAAATCTTACATTTTTCATTTTTCTTTTCATTATGATTTAATATTATAGTTTTCAATATACTTGCCTAAAAATAAACACCCGCTCTAAAGCCGCAACTCAGTTCAGAGTTTTCTTGAAATCCTATTGTGAATTGAGGTCCAATAAACACTCCCCGTTTTCTTCCGGCATAAAAAGTTGGCTCAAGCGACATTCCCCATTGACTCTTTGTATCACTCCCTTCAAAATACACATTGCAAACAGCATTAAGCGACATCGCTATAAATATCTTTGGAGTAAAATAATATCCAATTGCAGGTCCAAACTTAATTACATCTGACACGTAATCACTATCAACTAATCCACAATTAATGTTGAACGGAGAAATATTCATTCCGACATAAGTATTTGTATAGACTTTCCAAGGAAGTGCAAGCATTGACATGCCATAACTGCCGGAAAGTTTAACATCTTCAAACGTTGATGCAGCATAGCCTATTTCACCTACAACAACTTTACGTTCTTCTTCAAAATCATTTTGTTGATACTTTGCAACGCTATGATTTTGTCCTGTATGATTTAATGTAATATTAGTTTGAGTTACGACCTTAGTATCATTAAACTCTTTTTCAGGAATGCTCAACTCCATCCCCACATACACAAATTGTGCGGCATCCGGGTTCAGTTGAATAATTTCTTCCTGCGTAACTCCATACCGGCTTGCGATGGAAGCAAGCGTTTCTCCACGATCTACGATGTGTTTTCTCACCGTTTGTCCTGATACGGACATTGCATGAAACAGCACGATTGCACATGCTGCAATCAATTTGGCTCTAATGTTTCTCATTTCGTAATAATTTGAGTGATGAATGATTTTATTTAATTAGTCTGTATAATCAGATAATTGGATACGCTCCAGAACTCAGCAGGGTCAATGATGTGCAGAATCGTTCCGCCTCCCACGCTCTCAAGCCGATAGGAGCCTTTGGGCATAGCGGTCAGTATTTTGGGGCGTTGGGAGTTGATAGTTATTTCTTTAAACTGACGTATGTCTACTTTAGCGAATTGCTCTTTATTCAAGTTGGAATAATTAATTTTCTTTCTCAATATTCCGCCAGTGAGCAAGTTTGCCTGTTGAAGCTCTTTTCTGGTTCCTATTCTGACATAACATTCGTTGAGCATCTCATTTTGTATGTCCAATGCCTTCAATTGAGCCTGATTCTTTTGTTCCAAATCCGATATATCTCCCTGCAATGCGTTTACATGCGACTGAAGGCGGGAGATACTTCTGTTCTTTTGAGACAAGTCTTGAGTAAGTTCCTGTATAGTCTTGTCTTTCTCGGCCAGTTGCTGGTCAAGGAAAGCAATAACCTTATTCAGCTTTTCTATCATAGGGGTTCCGGCCTGCCGAAGCGAATCCTGCAATACATTTATCTGCTTGCGCTGCCGTTCAAGCAATCCTTCAAAAAAGTGCAGATTTTCCAGCACTTGCCGTTTGGACAAAGGCGTTCCTTCTTGCGAGAAATATATCAGCCGTTCTTGCTGGGCGATACTGTCAAGACTCGCAGAGATAATGTTCATAGTAGAAGTAAGAGCTTCCAGTTCTTGCCTCTGCCGCTGATTTATATTCATGACAGAATCCCGTTCTGCACGAAACTTCGACTCTGAATCTTGATTTCCACAAGCCGACAATATAAAACCAGGGATTAGAAGCAATAAAATCCTTTTCATATCCTAAGCTGTTCATGCTTATAGCCTCCCCGGATTCAGCTTGTAACAAATAAAAAGGCATGGGAGTCTGTACTCTTGCTTATCCCACGCTCAGGCCTTCGCATTGCCCATCTACAAGGATAAGCAACGCAGCTAGCCCACGCCGAGATGATATATAAACAGTACTATAAGGACATAGCACCCCCATATAACACCCTGTGGACGCTTCCGTTGCCTTATCTTCCTGTAGATCAAAGTTGCGAAGTTTGAGCGTAGAAGATAACGTTCCGTAAACGCCTTTCTCTTATAAAAAAGAACCTCTTTCCCCCTAACCCTCCGGCTAGCTGAGATTCTTTTGCAAAAGAAATGAAATTATGCTTAGAAAACAAACAATAAGGAATGATTTTTATGTTTATATGTTGAAAATCATTCCTTATTCAGATTTATTCCTTCCTCAGCTCCGGCAATTTCACTTCCGCTATTTCCGCTTTCCCGTTGGTGATGAGGATGCGGATGTCGCTTCCGCCGGTCAGGTTGAATTGGATGTCATCGTCCGTGTTCGGCTTGACCGTACCAGACTGTACGGGGAGGAACTGACCGCCGCCGCTTGAGACCTGTATTTCGTAGGTTGAACCGGCATCCGCATTCTTCCATGTCACTAAGATGTGGTTGAGCTTCGCGTTTTCGGCAAGCTCGAACGAGATGTATTCGCCTTTGTCGCCCGTCCATGTGGTCGAGTAGTCACCGTCCACCACGTGGATGATGTGGCTTGCGTTCTTGCTCGCGCTGATGAAGTCAGTCGGGTCGGACTCGATGATTTCGTTGGTCGCCCCCTTGCCGTATGCCCTTATTTCAAGACCTTTTTTCAGACGGATGTCTTCGGATGAAGCCCCTATCATCAGTTGGAACATGCCCGGTTCTGTCACCCAGCGCTTGTCTGCGTTCAGAAGTTGGAAATCACGGGGAAGCAGCTCGAACTTCACTTCCTTTGTTTCCCCCGGTTCCAGATGGACGCGCTCGAATCCGCGCAGGTTCTTCTCGTATGTGGTTACGGAGCTGATGACATCACGCATATAGAGCTGTACCACTTCGTCTCCCGTGCGTCCTCCGGTGTTCGTCACCTTGCAGGTTACCGTAACCGGTTGCCGGTCGGTGATGACGGAAGAAGAAAGCTGCATGTCGGAGTACTCGAATGTGGTGTAGCTCAGCCCGTAACCGAACGGATAGAGCGGCCCGTTGATGCGCGCCTGGTTGCCTTCCATTCCCGGAGTCTGACCCCCGTCAACCTGCGATGCAGGTTTGGCCGGGAAGTTGAACGGAATCTGCCCTACGGTTTTCGGGAAAGTTACCGTGAGCTTTCCGCCCGGATTATAGTCGCCGAACAGGGCTTCCGCTATGGCTGTACCGCCTTGCGAACCGGGATACCACGCTTCCAGAATGGCCGGAACGAACTTGTCCGCCCAGTTGATGCTTAAAGGACGGCCGTTTATCAGCACAAGTACGACAGGTTTCCCCGTTTCCATCACCGCTTCGAGCAGTTCCTGCTGGCGGCCTGGCAGGTCAAGGCTGGTGCGCGACTTGTTCTCGCCGCACGTGCGGATTCCTCCTCCTAAAACGACTACGGCTACATCGCTCTGTTTCACCTTTTCTACGGCTTCCGCTATACCTTTCTTTTCTTCATCGGTGAGCGGATAGTCGATGATTTCCGATTCGGGCCAGTTGGGGTCGACAAGGTCGCATCCTTTTGCATAGACCACTTCCGTGCTTTCGGGTACGGTGGCCTTGATGCCCTCCAATACGGTTGTAACTTCCACCGCTACCGGTCCGTAGTGCGTGAGAGCGAACGATTCTTCGTCCGCATTGGGGCCGCATACGGCGATGCGCTTGATTTTCCACTTGTCCAACGGGAGCAGGTTGTTCCGATTCTTCAGCAGAACAAGTCCTTCGCGCGACGCTTGGAGGGCAACCTCCTGGTGTTCCGCGCTGTTCACTTCCTTGTCGGCCAACGCAAGGTCGGTCTGATAAGGATTGTCGAACATGCCGAGCAGGAACTTCACACGAAGAATGTCGCGCACACGGTTGTCAATGGTTTCCATGCTGATGCCGCCTTCCTTGATTAGTTCACGGAGCGGAAGCACATACGAATCGGGCGAGCGGAACGTACACCGCACGTTCAGGCCGGCCTCCACGCTCTGGCGGACCGCTTCCTTCATGTCCTTGGCCGTCTTGTGCTTGCTGTAAAGGTATTCCACGGCATCACTGTCCGAAACCACATAGCCTCGGAAGCCCATGTCCCTGCGCAGGCGTCGGGTGAGCCAGTAGTAGCTTCCCTGAATCGGGAAACCGTCATAATCATTATACGAGCTCATGACGCCCAAGATGCCCGCTTCGCGGATTACTCTCGCAAACGGATAGACGTGGATGTTCTCCACTTCCCGCCATGACATCTGCGGGTCTACACGGGAAAAACCTTCACGTGCGCCCTTGTTGTTACTGTATGCCACGAAATGTTTTGCGGTCGAAGCCACTTGCAGGTTCGTCTGCAGTCCTTTGGCCATCTCGATACCCAGTTCGGCCACCAAATAAGGGCTTTCGCCGTACACTTCCTCATACCGTCCCCAACGTTGGTCGCGCCCCACGTCGAGGATGGGAGCATACACGTTGGTATAACCGAGCAGGCGTGCCTCCCGTCCCGTAATGTAGCCCACCTTATGCACAAGGTCACGGTTCCACGAGTGTCCTAAGGCAAGCTGCGTGGGAAAGTTGGTGGCGATATAGTTCTCCACTCCCCTGATGCCCTCGTTCGTGAAGTCCGCCGGGATTCCGAGACGGGTTTCTTCCACAAAGAAACGCTGCACCTCGTTCAGCGCCCACGCATGGTTGGATGCCGGCCACACCAGTTCGTTCTTGAGCGGCGGCACTCCCCATCCCCGGAACGAGTTCAGGTGCTCGTCGATGGCACCGATACCGTCTTTCCACAACTGGGTTTTCCACTCCGCCGTGGGGAGCGAATCTTTCAGCACCCGCTGGTAGCCGTAGAGCGTCACCATCTGGCAGGTTTTCTCTTCCATCGTCATTTGGGAAAGCAGGTCCTCAATACGGTCATTGATGTCCGCGTCCGGGTCTTCGTAAACGTCTTTCTTCCCGTTCTTGTTGAAGTCAATCCATTCCTTGTGGTACATGCCTTTGTTTTTCGGAACATACGTCTTCGGAACATCGAGCGCGTATGCTTCCGTATGGCAGAGCGACATGCCCGCCAGAATACAATAAAGAAGCTGTTTTCTCATACGATTTTAAAGTTTGATAATAAATTCCGAGTGTAAAGATAGGCTTATTCATCAAAAATGAAGGGCAAAATTGTCCACAAAACATCCGCCTGCGTATAAAAGATAAAACTCCGCCCTCTTTTCTTCTGTCCGTGCGGGAATTATGCGGCAAACGCCCCGGCGTTTTCAGAGCTGGCGCACGGGCATAAAAAAAGGAGTACCGCTGTACTCCAACCTTTGTTAACCTTAAAATCTAATACTATGAAAAACACGTTGCAAAGATACGGACTTTTCGGTAAACTCCAAGCATCCGCCCTTTGTTTTTGTGTTTTATAACATCTTTTATGGCATTAAAAATTTTTTCGCCTTTCTCACCGCAACATCTTGCACGCCCTTTCGATGCCTTCGGCAAGCGCGTCAACTTCGCTCATGGTGTTGTAGAGCGCAAAAGAAGCCCGCACGGTGCCTTCCACGCCCATCCTCCGCATGAGCGGTTCAGCGCAATGGTGTCCCGTGCGCACGGCAATTCCCATCCGGTCGAGCAAAGTGCCCATATCGAGCGGATGCACGCCGTCCACAAGGAAAGAAACCACCCCGCTCCGATGCTCGGCCTCTCCGAAGATTCTCATGCCGGGAATCGATTTCAGACGGGAAAGGGCATACAGAGTAAGGCCGCGCTCGTGACGCTCGATGTCTTCCATGCCGAGCGCGGACACGTAATCAAGGGCGCGGGCCAATGCGGTAGAGCCGATATAGTCGGGCGTGCCGGCCTCGAACTTGAAAGGAAGTTCGTTGAACGTGGTTTTTTCAAAACTTACATTCTTTATCATTTCTCCCCCGCCCTGATAAGGAGGCAGGCGGTCGAGCCACTCTTCCCGCCCGTAAAGCACGCCGATACCGGTCGGTCCGTACACCTTATGCCCGCTGAACACGTAAAAGTCCGCGCCGAGGGCCTGCACGTCGACAGGAGTGTGGGGGATGCTCTGCGCTCCGTCTATCAATACGGGCACATCGTGCGCATGGGCAATCCGAATCAGTTCTGCCACCGGATTAACTGTCCCCAGCACGTTCGACACGTGAGCAACCGACACGATGCGGGTGCGCGGGGTAAAAAGTTTCTCGTACTCGTCGAGCAGCAACTCCCCCTGGTCGTTCATCGGAATCACCTTCAGCACGATTCCTTTGCGGGCGGCCTGCAATTGCCAGGACACGATGTTGCTATGGTGCTCCATCACGGAAACTATCACCTCGTCACCCGCCTGCATTTGACTGTCGGCAAAGGAAGATGCCACGAGATTGACGCTCTCGGTGGTGCCTCTCGTAAAGACGATTTCAGAAGCGGAACGCGCGTTGATGAAGCGGCGCACGGTTTCGCGCGAGTTTTCGTGCAGTTCCGTCGCCTGTTGGGAAAGGAAATGCACCCCCCTGTGTACGTTGGCATTGACGGAATAATACTCGTTGACAATCGATTCCACCACGCAACGGGGCTTCTGTGTAGTGGCCGCATTGTCGAGATAGACAAGCGGACGGCCATAAACCGTGCGGGAAAGAATCGGGAAATCTTCTCTTGTTTTGACTGTATCGTACATTGCTTTTATACCTATTGAACCGACGTTTCATTTACATATCGCGCATCCCCGGCATTTGCTGAGCTCTCCACGGAAACGTTTCTCCACCAACAGATGGAGACGGTCTTTCAACGCATCCATACGGATGTGGTCGACCACCTCATTGACGAAGGCGAACATCAGCAGCAGACGCGCTTCTTTAAGGGAAATGCCGCGCTGCTGCATGTAGAACAATGCGTCTTCGTCCAATTGGCCCACCGTAGCCCCATGAGAACATTTCACGTCGTCGGCATAAATCTCCAGCTGGGGCTGGGTGTACATGCGCGCCTCGCGTGTAGCGCACAAATTGCGGTTGGTTTGTCTGGAAGAGGTATGCTGCGCTCCTTCGCGCACCAGCACTTTGCCTGCAAATGCACCCACGGCCTGCCCGTCGAGCACATACTTGAACAGTTCGTTGCTCGTGCAGTCGGGCACCTGGTGGTCAATGAAAGTATGGTTGTCCACTTGCTCGTTCTTGTCGGCAATGGCCATTCCGCACAGGCTGACTTCCGCCCCACGCCCGGACAGCTGCACCTCAACGGTGTTGCGGGTAGTGCCGTTATGCAAAGTGATTCCGTTCAAAAGCACATTGCTGTTTGCTTCTTGCTTCACGTAAAGATTATTGAAACGCACGGTGCTGTTATGGGTTTCTTCCAGTTCATACAAATCAAACACGGAGTTCTCTCCGGCAAACACCTCGACAACCTGGGTAGAAAGGAAGTTCACTTCATCCATTGCATGGTCGCACACTAAAAGCCGGGCCTGCGCTCCTTCTTCAAGCACAATCAGGATACGCCGGTTCACCATGAAGTTCACGTCCGCACGCAAGATATTCACCAACTGGACAGGGCGTTCCACCACAGTATTCTTAGGTACGTACATCAGCACCCCGTCCTGCGCGAACATTGTATTGAGTGCAGTAACGGCATCTTTCGAGGTATCCGCCAGTTTTCCGTAATACTTCCTCACCAACTCCGGATGTTCGGCAGCTATATCTTTCAAACTCCCGAACAAAACCCCTTCGGGCAACTTGGCCGAAGGATGGACATGCTTGTCGAACGAGTCGTTCACCACAAAATAAAGCGAAGTGCTCATGTTAGGCACATCGCACTTGAACACCTCATACGGGTTGACAGGAAACTCCAAACGATTCAGGTTCAACCCGTAATCAGGAGCGAAATATTTGTCAACATCCGTGTATCTGTACTTTTCATCCTTCCGCGTTGGAAATCCTAACCGCTCAAAGTCAGCGAAAGCCTTCGCTCGCGGAGCGTTCAGCACTTCCGCGCTTTTTCGGCAGACCAACGCCTCACATTGCGTAAAAAGGTCGATGTATTGCTGTTCCGCTTTCATGCTATTCTCCCAATTCTTTCTTAATCCAGTCGTAACCCTTTTCTTCGAGCTCCAAAGCCAGTTCAGGACCGGCTGTCTTCACGATACGCCCCTTATAGAGCACATGCACGACATCGGGCTTGATATAGTCTAAAAGACGCTGGTAATGCGTAATGACAATGCAGCTGGTTTCAGGGGTTTTCAGTTTGTTTACCCCCTCTGCCACGATGCGCAGCGCATCGATGTCAAGCCCGGAGTCGGTTTCATCGAGAATGCTCAGTTTCGGTTCGAGCATGGCCATCTGGAAGATTTCATTGCGCTTCTTCTCCCCTCCGGAGAACCCTTCGTTGACAGAACGGTTGGCCAGCTTGCTGTCTAATTCCACAACCTCGCGTTTCTGGCGCATCAGCTTCAGGAACTCTCCGGCTGTAAGCGCAGGAAGTCCTTTGTACTTGCGCTGCTCGTTGACCGCCGTGCGCATAAAGTTGACCATGCTCACTCCCGGAATCTCCACCGGATACTGAAACGAAAGGAACAGCCCCTCGTGACTGCGGTCTGCCGGAGACATTGCCAGCAAGTCCTTCCCGCCGAACGTAACCGTCCCTTTGGTCACTTCGTATGCGGGATGTCCTACCAGCACGTTGCTCAACGTGCTTTTTCCGGAACCGTTCGGCCCCATTATCGCGTGTACCTCGCCTGACTTCACTGTCAGGTTGATACCTTTCAATATCTCTTTGCCATTGATAGAGGCATGCAAATCTTTTATCTCTAACATCGTTCCTAAGTTTATTCTTCAATCGACAAGGTCTCGAATGCCGAGTCTTGCCGGCCTGTTACTTGTCTTTATCCCACGCTTCCCTCCAGCGAAACCGACAACAGTTTCTGGGCTTCCACGGCAAACTCCATCGGGAGCTTGTTGAGCACCTCCTTCGCGTAGCCGTTCACAATCAGGCCCACGGCATCCTCGGTAGAGATTCCCCGCTGGTTGCAGTAGAATATCTGGTCTTCCGATATCTTGGAAGTCGTAGCCTCGTGCTCCACGACCGCCGTTTCGTTGTGTACGTCCATATAAGGGAAAGTATGCGCTCCGCAGAGGCTTCCCAAAAGCAAGGAGTCGCACTGGCTGTAGTTGCGCGCATTGTCGGCCTTTTCAGCCACGCGCACCAGTCCGCGATAAGAGTTCTGGCTCCTGCCTGCGCTGATGCCCTTGCTTACGATGGTGGAACGGGTGTTCTTTCCGAGATGAATCATCTTCGTACCCGTGTCGGCCTGCTGGAAATTGTTGGTCACTGCCACGGAATAAAATTCAGCAGTGGAGTTGTCGCCGCTCAGGATGCAGCTCGGATACTTCCACGTAATGGCGGAACCGGTCTCCACCTGAGTCCACGAGAGCTTGCTCCCTTCACCCTTGCAGTTGCCGCGTTTGGTGACGAAGTTGTACACTCCGCCCTTCCCCTCGGCATCGCCCGGATACCAATTCTGCACGGTGGAGTACTTCACCTCCGCACGGTCGAGCACCACGATTTCCACGATTGCTGCATGGAGCTGGTTCTCGTCGCGCATCGGGGCAGTACACCCTTCCAGATAAGACACGTAGCTGTCATCGTCTGCAACAATCAACGTGCGTTCAAACTGGCCGGTGTTTGCGGCATTGATGCGGAAATAAGTGGAAAGCTCCATCGGACAACGCACTCCTTTCGGGATATAGACAAAGGAACCGTCGCTGAACACGGCAGAATTGAGAGCCGCAAAAAAGTTGTCGCGGTAGCCCACAACCGAACCGAGATACTTCCTCACCAAGTCGGGATGCTCCCGCACGGCCTCGCTGATGGAACAGAAGATGATTCCCTTCTCCATCAAGGTCTCTTTGAACGTGGTCTTCACCGATACCGAATCCATCACCGCATCCACGGCCATGCCGCTCAACGCCAGACGTTCTTCCAAAGGGATGCCCAGCTTGTCGAACGTCTTGAGCAGTTCCGGATCGATGTCGTCCACCGACTTCGGCCCGTCCTTCTTCTTCGCGGTCGGGTCTGCATAATATGAAATGGCCTGATAGTCGATATCAGGTATATTCAGATGCGCCCACTCCGGCATATCCATTGTCTGCCAATGGCGGAAAGCCTTCAGGCGAAATTCCAGCAGCCAGTCCGGCTCGCCCTTCCGCGATGAAATCAGCCGGACCACATCCTCATTCAGACCCTTCTCTATGATATCCGTATGAATGTCCGTAGTGAAGCCATACTTGTACTTCTCCTGCGTCAATTCCTTCACATATTTGTTGGGTTCTATCTGCATATCTTTATATTATAAATCTGTAGTTTCAATCAGTTCCTGCGCTGCCTTCTTGACGGCAGGATAAAAGACATCCGAAAATTCCGCTATCGGACAATACAACAAAGAACGTTGCTTTACGGTTTGATGAATCAAGACATTTTCCGAATCGGCGAACTCCACGAAATGAATCGCCAAACTGACTATAAGCGCAAACTTGGCAAGTCCCAAGCACGCCCCGAACAGACGGTTGACGAATCCTAAACGCACGGCCTCGGCCGCCCTTGTCAGCAGGGAGGCCAACACAGAGAGCGCGACCGGCACCAATATCCAGATAAGGAAAAAGGAAAGTATCCGCGCGAACGTGACGGAAGCGCCTGCCGCATCGGCCACATATTCGCCCGCACGGGCAAACAGGGCGCGTGCCACGAACAACCCCGCCACCAGCCCCGTCAGGGAAGCCAGCTGCTTGAAAAAGCCTTTCACGAAGCCCGCCACGGCGCCGAGGCCCAGAATCGCCACAATAATCCAGTCCAAAGGAATCATACGCTCCATAAGCAGCAGGCCGCAAAACTTCCCGCACAATCCGCGAAGTCCGTGCGGCCCGCACCTGCCTTTGTCATTTGTCTTTCTTGAATCAGAGAGTCTGTTTCACCTCCACTTCTTCGTATGTTTCAATCACGTCGTTTACTTTCAGGTCGTTGCAGTTCGTCAGGCTGATACCGCACTCGAAGTTGGTGCCGACTTCCTTCACGTCGTCCTTGAAGCGCTTCAGCGCATTGATGGAGCCTGTGTAGACCACGATGCCGTCGCGGATAAGGCGGGCCTTGTCCGTGCGCTTCACTTTTCCGGTCTTCACCATCGCTCCGGCCACCATTCCGACCTTGCTGATGTTGAACACTTCGCGCACTTCGATTGTCGCCGTCACCTGCTCCTTCAGCGTCGGAGCCAGCATTCCTTCCATCGCCGCCTTCACTTCCTCTATTGCGTCATAGATGATGGAATACTTGCGGATGTCCACGCCTTCTTGTTCCGCCAATTTCGCCGCGCTGTTTGACGGACGCACCTGGAAGCCGACGATAATCGCATCCGAAGCGGCCGCCAGCGACACGTCCGATTCCGAAATCTGGCCCACTCCCTTGTGGATTACGTTCACCTGAATCTGCTCGGTCGACAGTTTGATCAGCGAATCGCTCAAAGCCTCCACCGATCCGTCCACGTCGCCCTTCACAATGATGTTCAGTTCGTGGAAGTCTCCCAAAGCCAAGCGGCGGCCCACCTCGTCAAGAGTAAGCATCTTCTGAGTGCGCAAGCCCTGTTCGCGCTGCAGCTGCTCGCGTCTGTTGGCGATTTCGCGCGCTTCCTGCTCCGTTTCAAACACGTGGAACGTATCGCCGGCAGCCGGAGCGCCGTTCAACCCCAATATCAGCACAGGCTCCGACGGACCGGCCTGCTTCAGACGCTGGTTGCGCTCGTTGAACATGGCTTTCACTTTTCCGTAAGAAGTGCCGGCCAACACGATGTCGCCCACATGCAGCGTTCCGTTAGACACGAGCACTGTAGCCACATATCCGCGCCCTCTGTCCAGCGACGACTCGATAATGGAGCCGGTAGCCTTGCGGTTCGGGTTCGCCTTCAGGTCGAGCATTTCCGCCTCAAGCAACACCTTTTCAAGCAGTTCTTTCACGCCGATGCCCTTCTTGGCAGAGATGTCTTGCGACTGGTACTTGCCGCCCCATTCCTCCACGAGGAAATTCATGCCGGCCAGTTCCTCCTTTATCTTGTCCGGATTGGCGTTCGGCTTGTCTATCTTGTTGATTGCAAAAACGATGGGCACGTTTGCCGCCATCGCGTGATTGATGGCCTCCTTCGTCTGAGGCATCACGTCGTCGTCTGCCGCCACAATGATGATGGCCACGTCCGTCACTTTCGCGCCTCTGGCACGCATAGCCGTAAACGCCTCGTGTCCGGGAGTGTCGAGGAAAGTGATGTGCCTTCCGTCTTCCAGCTGCACGTTGTAGGCACCGATATGCTGCGTGATTCCTCCGGCTTCGCCTGCAATCACGTTTGCTTTACGAATATAGTCGAGCAAGGAAGTCTTTCCGTGGTCTACGTGTCCCATCACAGTCACGATAGGCGGACGCGGCAGCAGGTCTTCTTCGGCATCAGCTTCTTCTTCCACCGCCTGCGCCACGTCGGCGCTGACATACTCGGTCCGATAGCCGAACTCTTCAGCCACCAGGTTGATGGTTTCGGCATCCAGACGCTGGTTGATAGAGACCATAATGCCGACGCTCATGCAGGTAGAAATCACCTGAGTGACCGGCACGTTCATCATGCTTGCCAATTCGTTGGCAGTCACGAACTCGGTCAGCTTCAATATCTTGCTTTCTTCCTGTTCCATTTCCTCCTGCTCAAGCTGGCGGCTCTGTATGCTCTCGCGTTTTTCCTTGCGATATTTGGAAGCCTTGCTCTTTCCCTTGTTCGTGAGCCGGGCCAAAGTCTCCCTCACTTGCTTTGCAACATCCTCGTCGCTTACCTCCTGCTTCACGACAGGCTTTTTCGCGCGGTCTTTGCCGTGCTTTCCTCCGCCGCCTTGCGCAGAAGCGCCTTTGCCTGTTCTGTCGCCCTTCAATGCAGACACCGCTCCCACCGCGCCGATGTCCACCCGCTCTTTGTTGATGCGGTTGCGCTTCTTTTTCTTCGCTCCGCCTTCGTCAGAAGCGGCAGCCTTGTCGCGGCCGTCGTCTCCCTTGCGGATTTCTTTCATGATGGCATCCTTCATCTGCTTGCGCTGTTCCTCGCGTTGGCGGTCTTTTTCCTCGCGCTCCTTTCTTTTCTCTTCTTTCGATTTCTTTCTGGGGCGCGTAGACTGGTTGAGAGCCGCCAAGTCAATCTGCCCTACCACGTTGATGCGCGACTTGAATTCTGTGGGGCGGAGTTTGAACACCCCGTCGTCTTTCGCCTCTGCTGCGGCAGGAGTTTCCTGCGTCTTCGGTTCCGGTTCTGCCGCCGCCGGATTTTTTCCCGGAGCCTCGGCGTTTTGAGAAGACCGCGCCGGGGCTTGCGGCTCGGCAGGGCGTTCCGGCTCAGCAGGAGAAACGGCGACCTTTTCTGCCGGTTCCTGCTTTTTCACATATTTCCCTTCCGCCGCATCCAAATCAATGTGCCCTACGGTTTTCAGCTTCGGGCGTATATCTTCGGGAACGACCGTCTTTACAGTCTCGACCGGTTTCGCTTCCGCGCGCGTTTCTCCCGCTGCGGCAAACGATTTCATGCGGTCTCTGTTCTGCCGCCCTCGGATTATCTTCTCGGACTCCGTTTTCAGATCCTTGTCCTTGCCGAACTCTTTCATCAGTTCGGCATATTGTTCGTCAGTTATCTTTGCGTTGGGACTGGCCTCCACCTCGTGCCCTTTCTTCCGAAGGAAGTCGACTACGGTGGAGATGCCCACGTTGAGGTCTCTTGTCACTTTGTTCAATCTTATCATAAGCGTTCTAATTTTAAAAAAAACAGAGTCCGGGAAAGACATGCTCCCGGCGGCGGATTCCTGTAAAGGCTGCGTGCGGCTCCGCTTGCGCGTTCCAAACATTTACTTCTCGAACTCGGCCTTCAACACCTTTATCACCTCATCGACAGTGCTTTCCTCCAAATCGGCCCGTTCGATAAGCATTTCGCGGGGCGCGTTGAGCACCGCCTTGGCCGTCTCCAGCCCGATACCCTTGATGGCATCAATCACCCACTTGTCGATTTCGTCAGAGAACTCGTCCAGATAGATGTCTTCGTCGGAGGCTTCGCCGTCCAATTCACGGTACACGTCGATGGTGTATTCAGTAAGCATACTGGCCAGCTTGATGTTCATTCCGCCTTTTCCGATGGCAAGCGACACTTCTTCCGGCTTGAGGTAAACCTCCGCCCGCTTCTCGTCCTCGTGAAGCGTAATAGAAGACACCTTGGCCGGACTGAGCGCGCGCTGAATGAAAAGCTGCAAGTTTGACGTGTAGTTTATCACGTCGATATTCTCGTTGCGCAGCTCGCGAACGATGCCGTGAATACGCGAACCCTTCACGCCCACGCACGCGCCCACCGGATCGATGCGCTCGTCATACGACTCGACAGCAATCTTGGCCCTTTCTCCAGGAATGCGGGCAATGCGGCGGATGGTAATCAGCCCGTCGTTGATTTCGGGCACTTCCTGCTCAAAGAGCCTTTGCAGGAACATAGGGGAAGTGCGGCTCAATATAATCTTGGGATTGTTGTTCTGGTTGTCCACGCGGGCCACCACCGCTCTGGCCGTCTCTCCCTTGCGGTAGAAGTCGCCCGGAATCTGTTCCGTCTTGGGCAGCAGCAGTTCGTTGCCCTCATCGTCGAGCAGAAGGATTTCTTTTTTCCATATCTGGTACACTTCGGCGCTGATTACGGTTCCTACGCGGTCGATATACTTGTTGTAGAGCGTGTCTTTCTCCAGTTCCAGTATCTTCGCCGCCAGCGTTTGCCGCAAGTTGAGGATGGCACGCCGCCCGAACTTCTCGAAAAACACCTCGTCGGTCACTTCTTCTCCCGGTTCATACGACGCGTCGATCTGCCTCGCCTCGGAAAGCGGAATCTGCATATTGGGGTTAGTCAGCTCGTCGTCGTTCACCACCTCGCGGTTTCTCCATATTTCGAAGTCGCCTTTGTCAGGGTTCACTATCACGTCGTAGTTCTCGTCCGTGCCGAACATCTTGGCTATCACGCTGCGGAACGACTCTTCCAGTACGCTCACCATCGTGGTACGGTCGATGTTCTTCAGCTCCTTGAACTCGGCGAACGTATCGACCAGGCTTGCACTTGAATCTTTCTTGGCCATAATTATTATTTCATGCTTAGTGAATATTTCGTATACTTTATGTCGTCATAACTGAAAGTCATGTCCCTTTCTTCCAACCGGGGGCGTTTCGCTCCTTCGGGTTTCACCTTCACCTCCACCGTCACGGTGAAACCGGCGTCGGAAACGTCTTTGAGGACTCCCGTCCATTTCTTCTTGTCCTTGTCGAGCACCTCTACCGGATCGCCGATGTGAATCCGATACTGCTCGACCACTCTGAACGGTTGCCCGATGCCTGCCGAACCCACTTCAAGCTCGTAGTCTTCTTCTTCGCGGTTGAGCTTCGACTCGATGTAGCGGCTAAGCTCCACGCAGTCGTCAATCCACACTCCCCCGGCCTGGTCGATTTCCACTGCAATCCTGTCGTCGGGACTGACGGCAAGCGACACCAGAAAATAGTCCTTACCTTCTAACCATTCGTTTACAATTTGCGTTACAACGTTCTTGTCTATCATGCGCTAACTATTAAGAATAAAAAAAGGGCTTGACCGCCCCTCCACCTTTCATCCATTCGGCACAAAGATACGAATAATCCGTTGCCGTGCAAAATAATAGGGTAAAATTCGCATACATGCCCGAAAAATGAAAGGCGTCAAAAGCAAAGCGAAGACCGGATTGCTCCAATCTTCGCTTCGTGTCGGAATGAGGCGACTCGAACGCCCGACCCCTACGTCCCGAACGTAGTGCGCTACCAACTGCGCTACATTCCGATTGCACCCGACTTTCCTCGTTTGCGTTTGCAAAGGTAGGCATTTTTTTTAACCCCGCAAAGAATTTCCGAGTTTTTTTCGTCATTTCCCATAAATTCCACGGTTTTTCACTCAAAATACGATTCTTTCCAACATGTTATTGCCCGTAGGGGCGGACCCGTGTGTCCGCCCGAACACATTGACTGGCGTTATCCCGTGCGTGTTTTCGCCCTCCTTTTTGCCCGAAAACGCCGCCGCGTTCCGAAAAAACGTGCGGACGTTTCGCCGAAAACGTCCGCACGTTTGCAAAAAAGCGCAGCCGGTTTTTCACAAAAGCGGCTGCGCCCAAAGTTTATAGTCAAACTTTTAAAGAGAGGTTATTGTATTTGTTTGGTGATGGTGAAGTTGTAATAATGTTCAAGCCAACCGGCAGACTGCATGGTGCTCGGATTGATAGCATACAAAGAAAAGTAGAAAGAAGACGAATCACCGGCATTTATGACAAACCTTCCGTCCGCCCAATAGAGAGACACCACAAGCTGTCCATTGAGTGAAGTTCTGCCATTCTGGGTGATTCCCGTCATCATATAATAACGGTTCGCATACACACCCACTATCTGGCCGCCCAGAATCGCAAATTGCCCGTTTGAGAAATCAACAGGTATCTGCGCTCCAAAAGTCAGTTCCCCCATAAGGTATCCTCCATATTGCTGGTCTTCTTCAATCTGAATCTGTCCGCTCATTTCACTTCCGTCCCCTCCAATATAAGAGCAATCCCAAGTGCCAAGAATATCGGCAGTCTCCATCTGGATTACATTCAAGCTATATACATTGCTCCCGAAGCGAACCTCCAAGCTGGTTGCCCTACAAGCTGCACTCGGCTCAACATTGAAAACGAACTGAGTTTTTCCACTTTCCGGATTGACTTCTTCACTATAGGATATCCAATCTTTCACTTCTTCCGGGATTTCTATTGAATAGTCAGTATTCGTTCCTATGGTGAATGTACCCCCGTCATAACCAAAAATACGGTTCAAGGCACCTATGTCTGATATCAATCCCGCTTGCACGACAGGCACCTCCACAGACTCGCCCTCTGCCGAAATTGTAACTATAGCCGAACGGCTTGTTACCTCTTGGGATTCCAAGACCGTTACATGCACCGTCGTCCCTTCCACTCTCACCTCGCACCAATCTCGGTTCGACACGGCCGTAATCCAGCCGAATCCGTCCACCGTAATGCTCCCTTCACCGCCCGCAGCCGTGAAGTTCAAGTCCGTGCTTTCTATCTTCTCTATTCCGCCTTCTGCCGGCGTGTAGTCATCGCTACACCCCACCAACCCCGCACAAAGGAAAGGCATCAAAAAGTATAGTATCTTCTTCATAATTCAAACTCATTGTCTTTATTAACCAATTTTCGTAAGAGTAAAGTCTGTCCACATCTCCACAATGCTGGAACTGATGAACAGCAATGACTCCCCTTCATTCCCTTCAGGCGCCCTAAACGAAATAGTCAACGCACCTGACGGCCCTACAGACTCCACTCCTTCCATTCTGAAAGAATGTGACGGGATATAACTGAAATATCCATCATTCCCTTCGTGCCCTAAATACATCACGATAGACTCACCATCGCTGTCTACACCCATTTTATTGTTCCCGTCAATATAAAGCATATCTTTCTCTATATCATAATTGAACAGGAACTGGAAATTGACAGTAAATCCGCCACTATAGCTAACGCCTAACTCATAAGAATAAAGCCTCCCCTTCTTGTAAGGCGTCAACTCTATATAATCGACAAGCTGATTCATAATCATTGTTCCTTGCGGCACATAGATTCCCGCATACCGGTCAAATCCTTCAGGATGCTCATACGCCAAAGAAACATTCGAGCCTTCATCTGTGCAGACAAAAGTCTCTGTATCGGCATTCCACTTCAGATTCTGCATAGTGGCACCGCCAATAGTCAACGGCTCCATCAAATGAATCCCTTCTTCCGTGCAGATAAAAGGATAATATACGGTTTCCATACTACCGTCTTCCGAGTTCTCTGTCATGAAGAAAGAGCGTTCAATGTACGACCTCTCTATCTGCCCAACCTTCTGGCCGCCAACCATGACATTATATCTCGGCAGGTCTGACTCGTCGGCAATCCGTGATGTGTTCTGCAAATAAGCCGTCCAATCCACATCGTCGGCAAGGCGTGTCATCACCATCTCCACCCCGTGCTTCTTTCCAGTCAGCGTAATGGTATTCGACGTAGTGTCGCGCACGATAAACTCATAGTCGCCAATCAGTCCCGGCTCGTTATACCCTTCGGGCTCGCAAAAGGAATGGAGGATTTCGTTGTAAGAATCGAAACTCAGCTCTGTGCCCTGATATGCCTGCACCTTGTAAAGCGATTTGCACTCCGCTCCCGGCGCATAATTGCCCGTGGCATAGTCTGAAGCCATCGTCACATCGGTTTCGTCAAACCTCAGGAAAATATTGGACACTCCCCATTTGCCGTCCTCACCGTAACGATACTCCAAGTTCCAGCCATTCTCGGCGCTCATCAGCAAAGCCTTTATTCCTGCTACAGAAGCGTTGTCTCTTTCTGCCGACGACTGCTCGAACACGTCCTCTTCACTGAAAAGGCACGACTGCATCGTCCAACTGAGACACGCCAACAAACTATATAAGAATATTCTTTTCATGTCAACCTAAAAACTTAATTAAACAACAAATTGATTTCACTCTGCCGACGCTGCACCACCTCGCGCAGTTCGTTCAGGTCGATTCCCCACGAATCCTGCATGTACTTGTACACGATGTCGAACTTCTGTTCCAGAATGGCACGTCCGTTCACTTCCGCATCCGGGTCTACAGGCTCGGCCGCCTGCAAGAAGCTCTCCCACGTGGCAGCCGTATTCGTCACATAGATGGAAACCATCTCGGCAAAGTCCTCCGAACCGCGATCCATCGCATACGGCGAGATAAAGCCTTTCTGCAATGCCTCGGCATCCATAATCATATACCAGTCGGAACCTATATAGTCGCCTTCCGTAATCCGGTCGTAAGCCGGATCGTATGCCTTCGTCTGGTTCAGGATGTGCGTGAACTCATGGTGCATAGTCTTGAAGTAATATTCGTTGAGCATGGCCATATCCAGATTGTTCACGTCTAAACTGTTCACCATGAACAGCATCACCTTCATGCCCTCTTCCGCCTGACCGAGAATCATGCCGGATTCGGTGTATGCCACGTTACCAACCATCTGAATCGTTTTCGGCACATAAGTGCGCGTGGTTTCGATGCCCCACACTTCGTCGTATGCTTCCATCCAGACATACTTCACAATCCTCGCCAACGCAAAGGCTTTGTCATAATCGGCCGGCACCAAATCATATTCGACATCCGTCTCTTTGTCGTCCAAGCGGTACTTCACTTGCACATTG
Organism: uncultured Phocaeicola sp.; assembly: GCA_944320135.1. GTDB lineage: Bacteria > Bacteroidota > Bacteroidia > Bacteroidales > Bacteroidaceae > Phocaeicola. The sequence continues at coordinate 51,254 of CALUGI010000004.1, forward strand.
TACGGATAAATATAGTTCTCCAGCAGCCATTGGTCGAACTCGTTCATCTCCGCATCATCCGCAGAGTCCTCAAAAATGCTGTTCGCTGTATCCACCTCGTTATCTTCGTTGCTGCACGACATCAACGCCGCAGGCAACAAAAACATACACAGATATATCAAATGTTTTTTCATAACTTACTTCTTGCTTAGTTAATTGTTTCTGGGATTAGGTTGCATTCCCGCACTGATTACATCGCTCGGAATCTGAACGGCGCGGCGCGGGTCGGAAGCATCCATCTGATCCGTCACCTCAATGCCTCCGTCATCCCTCATCAAACGGCGATACACGGTAATGCCGAAACGCTTGATGTCTAACCACCGCAGCCCCTCGTGCAAGGTCATGATGCGGCGTGCCTGCAACACACAATGAATCAGGTTTTCCTGAGTGCCCGCTTCAACGGCAAAGTCCGGATGCAGCTCTTTCTTCACCGTAGGCACCGTAGGAGTATAATAGGCAAGAGCATTATAGAAATCGTTTACGCTGGTTTCAGTCAGCGGAGCGGCAGCCTTCGTATAAGCCCCTTGCCAATAATTCAAATCAGCCAAAGCGTTCACATAATCCTTCTTCATTATATAAGCCTCCGCACGGTTAAGCAGAAGATCGTCCATCGTGAATGCAGCGTTGACAATGTATCCGTATCCCGTCCCGGCCACTGCATCGATAACTTGCATATACGGCCATATTTTCATCGAAAGCACCTTGGTAGGAAGTGCAGACGAGTTGCTCCAGATGCCGGTATAATAGACATTATCGTCCTCATTCGCACTGTAACTTCCCCACGGTCCGGTAGAGCGGTTCGTCTCGTAAGAAACCACCGGGCCATGCGAATAACGTTCTCCCGTAGAGTAAGGAGACACAGTATATCCCCAATAAGACTTCGCGCTAATCAGCAGCAAATTAGCCGTATTGTCTGCATTCACATACTCGTTCGGCTGCACTTCTCCGTTCATCGAAAGCGTACCCAAATACTCCCAATCGCGCAGATTGCTGGAAGGATTCGTTCCAAGCGCCATCGTCGCATACTCTATCACCTTGTCATAGTTGGACAAATCCGCCTGCACATAGTTCAGATAGAAGCGTGCCGCAAAAGCATAAGCCGCATTCTTCGTGAAGCGATATTTAGGCACAGCATATTTGCTGTCATCTATCAAAGGTATTCCCTCCAGCAAATCCTTTTCAATGTTCTTGTACGTCTCTTCCAATGTGCCTCTCTCGTAAGACGGAGAAACCGAAGTTTCCAACTCCTTCATGTACGGGATTCCCAATTCGGTAGAAGCAGCAGACGTATAAGGCATACAGAACGTAGTAGCCAGCAAGAAATGATTATAAGCACGGCATACCAACGCTTCACCTTTCTGCGCATCCATAGAAGAAGGGTCTTCCAAACCGGCTATCACGTTCAGCACCTGATTCGCCGACGCTATCGACTTGTAACAACTCTCCCACAGATCAGCAGGCGAGTCCTGTTCGCCCTGAGACGTGTCTTCCCACTTATACAAATCGTCCTGCAAACGGTTGAATGAGGCAAAACGGTTAGGATAAGCGTCCGAGTTGTCGCTATACAATTCATATATTTCACATGGCACAGTTTCCGGATAGGCAGCAACCAACAAATACTCTGCGTTATCCTCTGTCAGTTCCGTCCGCGAGTCCGGCATTTCGTCCAAGAAGTCACTGCACGAAACCAACCCAATCGAAGCACTGGCCAAACTTATCATTAAAAATTTCTTACTTTTCATCTTCATAGTTTTTCATTTCTAATTACAACCCTAATCTCAATGTAAACGTAAACTGACGCGGAACAGGCGAAGCCACACCACCGGCATTGAAGAATTCCGGGTCTTGTCCGTTCAATTTCTTGTCTGCATAAATCAAGAACAGATTCGTTGCCTGCACTTTCAGTGACAGGCTGGAGACTTTAAGCGGCGCAATCCACTGCTTCGGGAAATCATACGACAAAGAAATCTCTTTCATACGGATGAAATCACCTTTCGCTACACGCGCATCTGAATAGTTGTAAGCATTATACGCATAACGGTAATCCGGATTTTCTTCATACATACGCGATGAAATGATTGCAGGAATATTGGTTCTGGCTTCATCACCCGGCAAAGTCCAACGGTTCTTGAACTCACGAGTCATTGCACTCATATCTGAATACTGCGCACTGAAAACCGGGTTCAAACGAACCACATTGCCAAACGAATAGGTCATAAACACGTTCAAACGGAAGCCTTTATAAGTAAATTCGTTGCCGAAGCTACCAGTAATTGTCGGGTCTGTAGGTCCTTCATAAATCAAGAAATCCACATTGTCGCGCTCTTGGAAATCAATGCTTGTGCTTGTAATCTCTCCATCTTCATTCTCAATCAAAGGAATACCGTTCTTGTCCAAACCTTTGAAAGGAATAGAGAACAGACCGCGTACCGGATAACCCTCACGAGCAAATCCTGTTCCATAAACCAATTCCATCACATTGGAGTTCTGCTCCAACTCGGTCACCTCATTCTTAGCATTCGAGAAGATGAAGTTTGTACGCCAATTGAAGTCTTCCGTCTTAATATTATGAGTAGATAAAGTAAACTCAAGACCATGCGACTTCATACTTGCCACATTAGCATACTTCAATATCTGTCCGCCGACTCCCTGCGTATTCACGACACCTATCAAGTCATAGTTGTTACGCTTGTACCAATCCATCGCCAGATTAATCCGGTTATTCAGGAAACCGACATCCACCCCGATGTTCAACTCATGTTTCTTTTCATACGTCAGTTCGCTATTTTCCAAATCCACAATCTGCAATCCCGGCTCCTGAATATCAGCAAACGGACGGTAAGGAATGTAGCTGTTGATGATTACATTAGAGTTCGTCACATCGGCAGGGCCACGGTCAGCAGTCAATGAATAAGAAGCCTTGACCGTCAAATGAGACAATGCCGGTTCGAGCGACTTAAAGAAGTTTTCTTCATGCACATTCCATGCGCCGGAAACGTTCCACGTAGGCAGCCAACGAGCATTGCGGCTCTTTCCCATGCGGTTTGTCCCTTCATAACGGATTGTTCCGTTCACCGAATATCTTCCTTTATAAGAATAGTTGGCATTTGCAAAGAAAGCGACGCTGCGCACATCCGTATTGTTCAAACTGAAATACTGGTTGCCTTCTTCAATCCCTTTCTTGAAATATTGATATATATAATAAGGAGTTTCTCCATTGGCGTACTGCATACCCCATCCCTGGAAGTTCGATTTAGTACGGTCAATAGAATTCACTTCCATACCTCCGAAAGCGTTCACAAGATGGATGTCATTGAACATCTTGTTCCAGTTCACCGTTCCACGGAAATCATAGCTCATCATCTTATAATCCGTTCTTCTATAAATACCGCCTTCCGGAAGAATAGATATAGGCAATGCATAAGGATCATCCGGATTGGTGTACAAGAGCGGATTCTTGTCCATAATGGTTTTGTCGTTCAGACCGGCACGATAGGCTTCCGCTTGGTTAGAATTGTCCTTGATGTTATGTTCCTGCGAGGTTCCCTGATATTTCACTGCACCCAACGCAGCAAATTCCAATCCTGCAATCGGTTTCCACCTCAACTCCGCCTGAAACTTCACATCAGCGATATTCAAATCCATATAGTTGTTCTCCAACTCGTTCAGGATGTTGAACGGCGCATAGTTGCTGGTATAATATTCGTTCGGATCGAGCGTTCTGGAAGTGTTCAGCGCGTATGAGTAAGGGTTGATGTCGAAGTCACGCTTCACTTCGCCGCCTACCACATCCACGTCTTGACTCAACGTTCCCGGAGCTTCCTGCTTGCGGTAAGAAGCGTTGGCAATCATATTCAAGCTCAAATGCTTTGAGATGTTGTAAGTGGTATTCAAGTTGGCCGTATAACGCTCTACCTTGCTTCTCTTGTACCATCCCGGATCGTACATCGCACTCAACGAAGCATAGAACGAAGCCTTTTCCGTACCGCTGCTGATGCTTACCGAATGGTTCTGGCTCAAGCTCGGCGAGAACAGCACGTCAAACCAGTCTGTATTTCTCATTTCCGCCTGACGCAGATAAGCGTTTCTGCTGGCCTCCGTATTCGCCAACATGGGCAGACCTGTATTCGGATCAAACGTATTCATCAATTGATACATTTTGCCGTACACGCCGCTTTCCGCAGCACGAACGGTTTCTGAGAAGTTCAGCCAACCTTTTTCTTCCATCTGTTTATAAATGCCCATCTGCTCCTGCGAGTTCATGATGTTGAAGTCATTGTAGCTCGGCACTAAGCGTGTGGTAAATTCGCCCGTATAGTTGACGCGGCTCACACCGGCCTTGCCTTTCTTGGTGGTAACGACAATCACACCGGCCATAGCGCGCGCACCGTATATAGAGGTAGCGGAACCGTCTTTCAGAATCTGGAAACTTTCAATGTCGTCTGCGTTCAGCCCTGCAATGGCGGAGCTAATCAAAGTTTCAGCATCACCCGAAGAAAGCTGGTCGGCGCTGACTTCTATCGCATCTTCCATTATCACTCCGTCTACCACCCACAACGGCTTGGAACTGCCGTAGATAGAGGTAGCTCCACGCACGCGGATTTTCGGAGCGGTACCGAACGTACCGGATACGTTTTGCACGGACACGCCGGCAGCCTTTCCTTCCAAACCACGGCTGATATCCGCCAAACCGTCCATCTTCACGTCATCTCCCGAAAGCTGTACGGCCGCACCGCTGAACAGTCGCTTGTCTACTCGCTGCATACCCGTTACAACCACTTCACCCAGCACTTCGGAATCTGCTTCCATGCGGATTACCATATCTTTTTTCGCCCGCACGGTCTGGGTCTGCATTCCGATATAACTTACTTGCAGTTTGGCACCGTCGGGCACGTTCAGCGTAAACCGCCCGTCAATGTCCGTAATGGTACCGGTCGTCGTGCCGTCTACTAAGATTGAGGCACCTACCACGGGTTCGTTGTCTTCTACGGACAACACCACTCCCGAAATCTTTGAGGACTGAGCCACCGCCCAGCCTATTCCTATCAGCAGATAGAAATAAAACATTAAACACCTTCTCTTCATAAACTCATAAAATTATTTTGAATCGGCCGCTAATGTAAAGACAAAGTTTTATAAAAACAAGAAAAAGATAAAAAACATGTCGTTTCGTAAAAGAAATTTTTCAGAATGCCTGTCTAAACATCCAGATTGCAGTTTCCAACAATATCATGCAAAATCGCGATGAAATAAAAGAAACAATGCCAATAAAACAATATTAAAGCAGAAATTCACATCAGAAGAGAACTGACAAAAAGGCAAGATGCAACGAATATTCCGACAAAAAAGCTAAACAAACCTTACAAAACACCCGCACTTCATTTACATTTTTTACCATATCGACAAAATCCGTCCTGCAAACGGGAAAAGAACCGCGCAACGTTTTGCCCAAAACGCCGGGGGATAAAAACAAAACGCCCCGGCGTTTCAATCGAAACATGCGGACAATTCGATCGAAACGCCGGAGCGTTTTCAAAAAACCTCGACAAAGGCTTACTTGCTCAGTTCGCGGGAACGCTCGCCCAAGTAACCGCCATGATGCCGTTTGCTGTATTCCTCAATGGTAAAGCCGGTGCGACGCATCGTTTCCACCACCAGAATGTCTCCGATAACGGTCATTACCGTGGTTGAAGTGGTGGGAGTCATGCCCAACAGACAAACCTCGTCAGGATGTCCGGTTGCCAGACAAATGTCGGCTACACGGGCCAGCGGGCTTTCAGGATTGCCGGTGATGACTATCTTCTTCAGCGACGAATCCAGATGCGCGGCCAGTTCGGTAAGCTCCACTATCTCGCGAGTCTTTCCGGAATTAGAAATCAGCAGCAGCAAATCGTTCTTCTGCAAGATTCCCAAGTCGCCGTGCTGGGCTTCGCTCGGATGCAGGAACACGGAAGGTATGCCTGTAGAGCAGAATGTGGTGGCGATATTCATAGCTATCTGTCCGGCTTTTCCCATGCCGCTCGTCACCAGCTTTCCGCCTTTTCCATGCACCTGCTCCACAATCAGCGACACCGCTTTTTCATACGCATCCGTCACCGGAATATCCAGCACGGCTTGCGCTTCGCGCTGCAACAGCTCCTTGATATTGTCTACAATCATATTTTTCGGGTTTTAATGGTTTATTCGTCAAGCATTGCGGCCAGTTCTTCAAAAGTATCGGCCGCCAGAATATAGTTCCTTATCGGGCGATGGGCGAAATGCAGTTCTTCAAGTTTGTCGAAGAAACGGAGCATATCGTTCCAGAATCCGCCTATATTATAGAGAATCACCTTTTTGCCGTGGTACCCGATTGAGGCAGAAGCCGCCACATGAAAAATTTCGTCCAGCGTCCCTATCCCTCCGGGCAAAGCCACCATCACGTCCGCCTCCTGAAGCATCAAGTCTTTGCGATCGCTCAGGTTCACGGCGTGGAAGTCCACGTCCAGCAAGTCGCTCACCCTCCCGGCCTCTTCCAACTTAGTGGGCACCACTCCCATCAGCATCGAGCCGTTTTCTTTCGCAGCACGGGCCACCGCGTCCATCAGTCCGGAGTCCGACCCTCCGTAAACCACCCTTTTATGATGCTGCCCCAACCATTTGCCCAATTCCTCGGCTTTTTCTTTATAAAAAGAAGGAATCCGGTCGGAAGCCGAACAGAATATACCTATCTTGTCCATCGTCATTCTCCGTCAGTTTATTTGTCTATGCGCTGCAAATATCTGTATTTTTTTGAGGAAAGACAATAAGTATTGTTGTAATTTTGCCCCGTCAAACCGATTATACGAACGAAAACGATGCCATATTCCACATTCACATTTCCCAACGGGCTGCGGATGATTCATGCAACCAGCCCCACCGACGTAGCTTATTGCGGCTTCGCAACAGATGCGGGCACGCGCGACGAACTCCCCCACGAGCAGGGCATGGCTCACTTCGTGGAACACCTTATCTTCAAAGGTACGCGCAAGCGTCATGCCTGGCACATACTCAACCGGATGGAAAACGTAGGGGGCGATCTGAACGCATACACCAACAAAGAGGAAACCGTCGTATACAGCGCCTTCCTGAAGGAACATTTCGCGAGGGCCGCCGAACTGCTTGCCGACATCGTTTTCAACAGCACCTTTCCCCAACAGGAAATCGAAAAGGAAGTGGAGGTTATCATCGATGAAATCCAAAGCTACGAAGACAGCCCGTCGGAACTCATCTTCGACGATTTTGAGGAACTGATTTTCCCTAACCATCCGTTGGGCAGAAACATTCTCGGCAGACCGGACTTGCTCCGCAAGTTCAGAAGCGAAGACGCGCTCGACTTCGTGCGCCGCTACTATCGGCCTGACAACATGGTTTTCTTCGTATTCGGAAACATTCCGTTTGAAAAAACGGTCCGGACAATGGAAAGCATTCTGGCGCGCACGGACATCGCACCCGCCACGGGAGAAAGAATCGAAAGGACTCCTCCCCTTCCGTATATACCCCGACACCTTATATTAAATAAAGACACCCACCAGTCGCATGTGATGATCGGCGCACGGGGATACAGCGCATACGACGACCGGCGCACAGGACTTTATCTGCTGAACAACATTATAGGAGGCCCCGGCATGAACAGCAGGCTGAACATCGCCTTAAGAGAACAGCGAGGGTTGGTGTACAATGTAGAATCCAACCTGACGTCATATACCGACACCGGAGCATTCTGCATCTACTTCGGATGCGACAGGGAAGATGAAGAAAAGTGCATCAAATTGGTGCGCAGGGAATTGCAGAGGATGTACGAGAAGCCGCTGACCGCTTATCGGCTGAACTCTGCGAAAAAGCAGATTATCGGACAAATCGGCGTGGCCGGAGACAACTTCGAAAGCCATGCGCTCGACATGGGAAAGTGCTTCCTCCATTACAAGAAATACGAGGAAAAAGAAGAAGTGTTTGAAAGGATAGAAGCACTGACTCCCGAATGCTTGCGCGAAACAGCGGAAAAAACGTTTTCCGACGACAATCTGTCGACGCTCGTCTACCATTGAAGCATGAACGTATCGGCAGATATGTCTTTGCAAACGGAATGCGAATGCCTTATGAGCAAGAAAATTAAACCAAATAAGCACATTTTTTTGCCGCTTAGTACGCTATACAAACATCATATCTTTTCCCTATGGATTTTCCTCTTTTCACATTCTTTGAAAAGTCTGTATTTTAGGAAAAATTTTAGAGAGAAGGTTATGATACAAAATACAACTACAAAAAAGAAAATAGAAGACAAGCTGACGGAATGGAAAAAACAGAAGCATTACCTCCGCCCCAGACTTACCATCTTGGACCTCAGCAAAATGATAGGCATCAACCGCACATACGTATCCAACTTCATCAACGACTCATACGGATTGAGCTTCAACACATGGATCAACCACCTGCGAATAGAAGAAGCGAAAATTAAAATGACTCTCACCAACCGAAGGAACCTGACAGAAATAGCGGAACAGGTGGGCTTCACCGACCTGGCGCATTTCAGCAAGCAGTTCAAACTGAAAGAAGGGGTTTCCCCGTCCGAGTGGAGAAGAACTCCCTGAAAACGACGCATTCATTGACACGGAAAAATCTCTCTGCCTGAAACCGACACGGCACTAACGTACTTGCAAGCACTTGCAAAACCGCTTCCTTTGTTAATTATTAAGCCAAATCCACACTTCCGCACAAGAAAATCGCTATCTTTGTCCATTCAAAGATAAACGGACAAAATTTATATCTACGATGAAAATAGAAGACAAACTGACTTTCTCCGTAGCGGAAGCCGTAAAAAACCTTTACGGGTGTGAAGTCGCTTCGGGAATGATACAGCTGCAAAAAACGAAAAAAGAGTTCGAGGGGCATCTTACACTTGTGGTTTTCCCTTTCCTGAAAATGTCGAAGAAAGGTCCTGAACAGACGGCACAGGAAATCGGCGAATATCTGAAACTGCACGAACCTGCAGTGGCTGCATACAATGTGATCAAAGGTTTCCTGAACATTACTGTCGCTTCGCAGGTGTGGATTGAAATGCTGAACCATATCGACGCCGATCCTGAATGGGGACTGACCGAAGCGAAGGAAGACGCGCCGCTGGTGATGATTGAATATTCGTCGCCGAACACCAACAAGCCGTTGCATCTGGGACACATGAGGAACAACCTGCTGGGCAATGCGCTGGCAAACGTGATGGCAGCGAACGGAAACAAGGTGGTCAAGACCAATATCGTGAACGACAGGGGAATCCATATCTGCAAGTCGATGCTGGCATGGCTGAAATATGGAAACGGAGAGACTCCTGAATCGTCGGGAAAGAAAGGCGACCATCTTATTGGTGACTATTATGTGGCTTTCGACAAGCATTACAAGGCGGAAGTGAAGGAACTTCAGGCTAAATATGAGGCGGACGGCATGGATGCGGAAAAGGCGAAGGCCAAAGCGGAAGAAGAGGCTCCGCTGATGCAGGAAGCGCGCGAAATGCTCCGCAAATGGGAGGCGAACGACCCGGAAGTGCGTGCCTTGTGGGAAAAGATGAACAACTGGGTGTATGCCGGATTCGACGAGACCTACAGGATGATGGGCGTGGGATTCGACAAGATTTACTACGAATCACAGACTTATCTGGAGGGAAAGGAGAAGGTGCTCGAAGGACTTGAGAAAGGGCTGTTCTACCGCAAGGAGGATGGTTCCGTATGGGCTGACCTCACTCCGGAAGGACTCGACCAGAAACTGCTTCTGCGCAGTGACGGTACGTCGGTCTACATGACTCAGGACATCGGTACCGCCAAGATGCGTTTTGAAGACTATCCCATCGACAAGATGATTTATGTGGTAGGCAACGAGCAGAACTATCATTTCCAGGTGCTTTCCATCCTGCTCGACAAGCTGGGCTTCAAATGGGGAAAAGACTTGATTCATTTCTCTTATGGAATGGTGGAACTGCCGGAAGGCAAGATGAAGAGCCGTGAAGGTACGGTGGTAGATGCGGACGACCTGATGGCAACGATGATTGACACGGCACGCGAAACCAGTGCGGAACTGGGGAAACTGGATGGACTGAGTAAGGAAGAGGCTGAAAATGTGGCTCGCATCGTGGGTCTGGGCGCACTGAAATATTTCATTCTGAAGGTGGATGCGCGCAAGAACATGACCTTCAATCCAAAGGAGTCCATCGACTTCAACGGGAATACCGGTCCGTTCATCCAGTACACTTACGCACGTATCCGCTCCATCCTTCGCAAGGCAAGCGAAGCCGGAATCGGACTGCCTGCAAATCTTCCGGCTGACATCGAACTGAACACGAAGGAAGAAGACCTGATTCAGAAGCTGGCGGATTTCCGCGTGATGGTGAAGCAGGCCGGAACGGATTACAATCCTTCCATATTGGCCAATTACGCATACGACCTGGTGAAAGAATACAACCAGTTCTATCACGATTTCAGCATTCTCCGTGAAGAAGACGAGGCCCGTAAGGTTTTCCGTCTTGTACTGAGCAAGAATGTCAGCAAGGTAATCAAACTGTCTATGGGACTGCTGGGAATTGAAGTTCCCGAACGTATGTAAGCCAGAAACATGGCAAAAGCGAAATTCTATACTGTATGGAAAGGCGCCTGCCCGGGGGTATATTCCTCGTGGCAGGAATGCCAACTCCAGATTAAAGGCTTCAAGGGCGCTTTGTATAAGTCTTTTGACACGAAAGAAGAAGCCGAGAGGGCTTTTAATGAGCCTGCATATCTGCATCGGGGAAAAAAAGTTGAAACGGAGACATCCGTCTGCAAACTCCCGGAGGGGTTTGACACCAACTGTCTTGCTGTGGATGCCGCATGCAGCGGCAATCCGGGAAAGATGGAATATCGTGGGGTTTACTTGGGTAACGGGCAGCAGATTTTCCATTATGGCCCCGTGTACGGAACAAACAATATCGGCGAATTTCTGGCCATTGTACATGGACTTGCCCTGCTGAAGCAGAAGAACCTGCAGATGCCTGTCTATTCCGACAGCCGTAATGCACTGCTTTGGGTAAAGCAGAAAAAATGTAAGACCAAACTGGAGCGGACGCCCAAAACCGAGGCATTGTTCCAGCTCATCGAACGGGCCGAGAAATGGCTCAGAGAAAATTCGTACAGCACTCCCGTACTGAAATGGGAAACAGACAGATGGGGGGAGATTCCGGCTGATTTCGGAAGGAAATAACGGAAGCCTCTCCAAACCTCCCCCGAAAGGAGGCTTTAAATCACATTCATATATGAAAAAAAGATTTCTTTACATCGGATTGTTTTTTGTGACGGTTCTTCTGTTGTTCATTTTTCAGAAGCCCCTTTTCATGCTTTACAACGGGAGCATAGATCGGGGAGCGGATTGGGCCGACTACTTCCGGGTCATGTGGCACGGGGCAAGTCTCGATGCGGCTGTGGCGGGCTATCTGACCGCCCTTCCGTGGCTTGTCATATTGGTCAGCGTGTGGTTCAGGAAATTTCCGTTGCGGAAGATTCTGGTCGGATATTATGCGCTGATTGCTCTGACGGCATCGCTTATCTTTGTGGGAGACATGGCCTTATATCCTTTCTGGAATTTCAAGCTGGACGCTTCGGTGTTCTTTTATCTCGATTCGCCGAAGAATGCGATGGCCAGCGTTTCAGTCGGATTCGTCATTTTGAGACTGTGCTGTATCCTGCTGCTTTCCGGACTGGGTACCTGGATACTCTTTCGGATTACTCCCAGGGTGCTTCCTCCTGCCACAAAGAAACTGTTGGGCAGCTTGGGATTAATCCTCACGGGCGGACTTATTTTTATCGTTATCCGTGGTGGAGTGACCGAATCGACTTCAAACATCGGTCAGGTATATTTCTGCAACGACGAGTTTCTGAACCATTCTGCCGTCAATCCGGCCTTCAGCCTGCTGGCATCAGTCAGCAAGACGAAAGACTATGCGGCACAGTTCGACTACTTTCAAAAGGAAGAATGCGATTCACTCTTCAGCGGGCTTTATCCGGCAAAAGGGAAAAACACTGTGGAACTGCTCAACACCAAACGTCCCAATGTGCTGATTATTCTGATGGAAGGTTTTGGGGGGTCGATGGTCGAATCGCTGGGCGGAGTGAAAGGGGCCAGCCCGAATATTGACCGGCTTTCAAAGGAAGGAATCTGGTTCAGCCGGTGCTACGCGAACAGTTTCCGCACGGACCGGGGCACGATATGCACTTTCAGCGGCTATCAAAGTTTTCCCGACCTTTCGGTCATGAAGATTCCTGCCAAAAGCCGCACGCTTCCTTCCATCGCCGGAAAACTGGTAGAGGAGGGATACCAGACGGACTTTCTGTATGGAGGCGACATCAACTTCACCAACATGAAAAGCTATCTTCTGGGAAGCGGTTACCAGCGTCTTACTGCTGATGTGGACTTTCCGGTCAACCAACGGCAGAATGCATGGGGAGTGAACGATGACATCACGTTCGATTATCTGTATGATGAACTGACAGCCGGAAAAGAGTCTCCCTGGCACACTGCGTTCCTGACTCTGAGCAGCCATGAACCGTTTGAAGTGCCTTTTCACAAGCTGAAAGAGGTGCGTCCGAATGCTTTCGCCTTCACCGACGACTGTCTGGGCCGTTTCGTCGACCGTATCCGCAAGACTCCGGTATGGGACAATCTGTTGATAGTCTGTCTGCCCGATCATGGCTTCTACTATCCGGAAGAGGGGCATCCGCAGGATGCGCGCATCCATCATATCCCGATGCTCTGGCTGGGCGGTGCCATAAAGCAACCGATGGTTGTCGATAAAATCATGAACCAGTCTGATATGGCAGCCACTCTGCTGGCGCAGATGGGTATCAGTCACGAAGAATTCAACTTCAGCCGCAACGTACTGGGCGAAGAATACACCTATCCGTTCGCCTACTGGACATTCGGAGGAGGGTTCGCCTTTGCCGACAGCACAGGTGTCACGCTGTTTGACGTGAATGCCGACCGCCCGATACTGGCACACCCAAACTCCAATGAAAACCGCATTCTCCGAGGGAAAGCAATACTCCAAAAGTCATACGATGACCTGGGCGCAAGATAGGGATGAAGATTTCAACCTTTTTTGTTCCTGAGCTCCCATTCCTCTTTTGTGCGTTTCCAGCGATTATGGCTCCAAAGCCAATAAGCGGGTTCGCGGCGAATCATTTCTTCAAGCAAAGCTGCATAACGGTCAGTAAGGGCATAATCCGGATACTGTTCGGGTGAAACGGTCATGCGCTTCAAATCGCAATGGTAATGTCCCCTTTTCACCCGCTTCACATCGGCAAAATAAATGACTGCCCCCACTTGCTTCCCTATCTGTTCCGCACCGATAAAGAACGAAGTGTCGCGATGCAAGAAAGGCACCCAATGATGCACGCTGTTCCATTTAGGCACTTGGTCAGCAATAAACCCAATCATTGTAGGCTGTTTCTGACGCTTCAATGCAACAATACGCCTCAACGTATCCTTCATCGGAATATTTTCTCCTCCGAAACGATTCCTCATGCGCAAAAAGAGCCTGTCGAACGTCTTGTTGTATAAAGGATGGTAAATCTGTCCGCTATGGATATGCGACGGATACCAGCAAGCCAGCGATGCAATCCATTCCCAATTGCAATAATGGCCCAGATAGATGAACCCGAAGTTCTTTCCGGTTTGTTCCAGGTCGGATGCCATATCTTCAGCGCCGGAAAACGTCATACGCCTCATTATCTGCTTTTCCGACATGGAAAACAGTTTGATATTCTCTACCGCACAATCGCAAAAGAAGCGATAAAATTTCTTCTCTATGCGCACAATCTCTGCAAGACTTTTTTCCGGGAACGAACCTTCCAGATTCTTGCGCACAATCCGTCTGCGGTAACGCACTGCATAATAAAGCGGGAAATACAATATATCGGACACCGCATACAGCAACCGCAAAGGGAGCAATGAAAGAAGATACCAGCCGCAAAAAACAATATAGTATAATAACTTCATATAGAATGCTTAATTTCCGTTTCCGTAGCAAAACTACAAAAAAATCCATTACCTTTGCAACTTATTAAACATTCCGTGCTACCGACATGAAAGAATTTTTCCAACTGATGCGGCGGTTCGTGTCGCCTTACAAGAAATATTTAGGCTGGTCAATATTGCTGAACATATTGTCGGCCGTATTCAACATCTTCTCTTTTTCACTGCTTATCCCTATCCTGAACATCCTGTTCAAAACAGGGAACAGCGACAAAGTATACCAATTCATGGAATGGGGGAGCGCAAGCACGAAAGACGTAGCAATGAACAACTTTTATTACTACACGACCCGGCTGATTGACACGTTCGGCCCTGCCACCACCCTGCTCTTCCTTGGCCTTTTCCTCGGCTTCATGACCATGCTGAAAACAGCCTGCTACTTCGGTTCTTCGGCCATCATGATTCCGCTGCGCACGGGAGTGGTGCGAGACATCAGGCTGATGGTATATAGAAAGGTAGTAGAGCTTCCTTTAGGATTCTTTTCGGAAGAGAGGAAAGGCGACATCATCGCACGCATGAGCGGAGACGTGAATGAAGTGGAAACTTCCGTAACAAGCTCGTTGGACATGCTGCTCAAAAATCCGATTCTGATTGTTTCTTATTTCACCACGCTGATAATCACAAGCTGGCAGCTGACCCTGTTCACCATACTTGTGCTTCCTTCAATGGGATGGGTGATGGGGAAAGTGGGACGCGCGCTGAAACGCCAGTCGCTCGACGCACAAAACCGTTGGAGCGACACCATGTCACAATTAGAAGAGACGCTCGGAGGATTGCGCATCATCAAAGCGTTCATCGCTGAAAGAAAAATGACAAACCGCTTCGAGAAATGCTGCAACGACTATCGCGATGCAGTCAACAAGGTAGCCATCCGCCAATCGTCCGCCCATCCGATGAGCGAGTTTCTGGGCACACTGCTTATCGTGGCAGTCCTGTGGTTCGGAGGTTCCCTCATCCTGTCGAACAACGCTCCTATCGACGCCTCGACCTTTATCTTCTATATGGTAATTCTTTACAGCATTATCAATCCGCTGAAAGAGTTCTCGAAAGCCAGCTACAACATCCCGCGCGGTTTGGCTTCAATGGAACGTATCGACAAAATCCTGAAAGCGGAGAACCCAATCAAAGAAACGACCCAACCGAAACCGTTGGACGACCTGAAAGAAAAGATAGAGTTCAAACACATCTCTTTCAGCTACGACGAAAAGAAAGAGGTGCTGAAAGACATCAACCTGACAATCCCGAAAGGGAAAACTATCGCCCTTGTCGGACAATCCGGTTCAGGAAAGTCTACATTAGTCGACCTGCTTCCGCGTTATCACGACGTGCAGAAAGGCGAAATCACCATTGACGGCACAAACATCAAAGACGTGAAAATCCACGATTTGCGAAGCCTGATAGGGAACGTGAACCAGGAAGCGATACTCTTCAACGACACATTCTTCAACAACATCGCTTTCGGAGTGGAGAACGCCACGATGGAGCAAGTGGTGGCCGCCGCCAAAATAGCAAACGCCCACGATTTCATCATGGAAAAGCCGGAAGGATACGACACGAACATCGGCGACCGGGGAAGCAAGCTCTCTGGAGGCCAACGCCAACGCATCAGTATCGCGCGGGCCATACTCAAGAATCCTCCCATCCTGATTCTGGACGAAGCGACCTCGGCGCTCGACACCGAATCGGAGCGACTGGTGCAAGAAGCCTTGGAAAGGCTGATGAAAACACGCACCACAATCGCCATCGCCCACCGACTCTCCACCATCAAGAATGCGGACGAAATCTGCGTGCTGTACAATGGGGAAATCGTGGAACGGGGCACACACGACGAACTGATTCAAAAACAAGGCTACTACAAGCGACTGCATGACATGCAGTCGCTCGGTTGAAACTTCATCCGCCCGGCAACCCAACGCCGCAAATCACTTCTTGCCGTAAAGGACGGGGTTCAATGCCGGGTCGTTGTACATTTTCATCTGCTTGTACACCTTCATGTATTTCCGTCCCGCCTCGATGTCGGCAATCAGACGGTCGATAGCGGCCGACAGGTCTTTCTGCTGCTCAAGCAGCACGTCCAGCTTGGCCTCGCACTGCGACTTGTGCGTTTCGTCGGTGTCCGCACGTTCCGCTTCCTTGCGCATGTGGTAAATCTTCAGCGCCAGGATAGACAGGCGGTCGACCGCCCATGCGGGGCTTTCCGTGTTGATGGCGGCGTCGGGACACGCCTTCACGTCTTTATACTTGTCGAGGAAATAGCTGTCGATCAGCTCCACCAAGTCCGTGCGGTCCTGGTTCGACTTGTCGATGCGGCGTTTCAGCGCGAGGGCCTCCGCCGGGTCAATCTCCGGATTGCGGATCAAATCCTCCAAGTGCCACTGCACCGTGTCAATCCAGCACTTCAGATACAGGTAGTACTCGACGCTCTTCAGCGGATAAGGGTTCGCAATCGGGGTATCCACACAGTCGGACTTATGGTAATCGTCGATAGCCTGCACGAAGATAGGGTTGCTCAATTCTGTAAAAGTCATATCGTTTCTATTAATTAGGTTTATAACATAGAGCAAAAATAAAGAAAGTTTTCAGAACTCACAATCTGCTCCGACTAAAAAACGCCCGGACTTTGCCACACAAACGGCGGAACTTTACGGCTCAAGCGGGCGGGTTTTCCCTCTGATGCGGCGGCGCTTTTACGCCAAAGTCGGGCCTCCTTCCGACAAAAGTTTTTCAACGACTTCCGGATAATGCCGGTATTCCAGCTGATGCACGCGCTCCGCAAGCGTTTCGGGCGAGTCGCCGGGAACCACCGGACACCTTGCCTGAAATATATAGTCGCCTTCATCATAATTCTCGTTGACATACTGCAGGGTGATTCCGCTTTCTTTCTCTCCCGCTTCGAGAACAGCCTTATGCACGCGCATCCCATACATCCCCTTCCCCCCGAACTTGGGCAGAAGCGACGGATGGATATTCACCACCTTGCGGGGATAAGCGTGCAGAATATCGTCCGGAATCCGCGACAGAAACCCGGCCAGCACGACAAATCCAATGCCGCATTCCCTGAGCAAGGCAAGTGCCTCTCCCGACATGAATCCGGCGGGAGGAACCACCTTGCACGGCACATGCAGACGCTCTGCACGCGCCACCACTCCGGCTTCCGCCCGCGAAGCGACCACCAAAGCCACCTCCGCCGTCCCCCTCTCTCTGAAATAACGGATTATCCGCTCGGCATTCGTGCCTTCTCCCGACGCCAAAATCGCAATTTTCTCCATAACAGCCTCCTTTTTCATGCACAACATATATAAAATTGTGCAAAGAAACAACATTTATTTGCAAGAATATTTGTTTAAGACAAGAAATATTTATTCCTTTGCACCGAAAAATCAATAAATTATCTTATTTACAAACCTAAAAAATTAGAATTATGTCTGAAATTGCATCAAAAGTACAGAAGATTATCGTCGATAAATTGGGCGTAGAAGAATCTGAAGTTGTAGCTACTGCGAGCTTCACGAACGACCTGGGTGCAGACTCTTTGGATACTGTAGAATTGATTATGGAATTTGAAAAAGAATTCGGCATCTCAATTCCTGACGATCAGGCAGAAAAAATCCAGACAGTAGGTGACGCTATCGCTTATATCGAAGCTAACGCAAAATAACTAATTCTACTTTATGGAATTAAAACGAGTAGTGGTAACAGGTCTTGGTGCATTGACCCCGGTAGGCAACAACGTTCCCGACTTCTGGAACAACTTGGTCAACGGAGTCAGCGGAGCAGGACCTATTACTCATTTTGATGCGTCCAAATTCAAGACCCAATTTGCGTGCGAAGTGAAGAACTTCAACGCGACCGACTTCATCGACCGCAAGGAAGCGCGCAAAATGGACCTCTATACACAATATGCTGTAGCGGCCGCAAAAGAAGCGGTGACCGATGCCGCCATAGACGTAGAAAAGGAAGACTTGACCCGAATCGGTGTCATCCTCGGAGTCGGAATCGGCGGAATCCACACTTTCGAAGAAGAAGTAGGGGGATACGAGAAGACCAAAGACACCATAGGTCCGAAGTTCAACCCGTTCTTCATCCCGAAAATGATTGCCGACATCGCTTCCGGACAAATTTCTATCATGTACGGCTTCCACGGCCCCAACTTCACCACCACTTCCGCCTGCGCATCTTCATCGAATGCCGTGGCCGATGCGTTCAACTACATCCGCTTGGGCAAGGCGAACATCATCGTGACGGGAGGTGCAGAGGCTGCCATCTTCCCGGCAGGAGTGGGAGGCTTCAACGCCATGCACGCCCTGTCGACCCGAAACGACGACCCGGCACGGGCATCACGTCCGTTCAGCGCAAGCCGCGACGGTTTCGTAATGGGTGAAGGAGCCGGATGCTTGATTCTGGAGGAATTGGAACATGCCAAAGCGCGCGGAGCGAAAATCTACGCCGAAATAGCCGGTACCGGCGCATCTGCCGACGCTTACCACCTGACGGCTTCCCATCCGGACGGATTGGGAGCGAAGCTGGTAATGCAGAACGCCTTGGAAGACGCAGACATGAAACCGGAAGATATCGACTATATCAACGTACACGGAACCTCCACTCCGGTAGGCGACGTGTCGGAAGTGAAAGCGATTAAAGGACTTTTCGGCGAACATGCCTACAAGCTGAACATCAGTTCCACCAAATCTATGACAGGCCACATGTTGGGCGCTGCCGGAGGCGTGGAAGCGATTGCCAGCGTATTGGCCGTAAAGAACGACATCGTTCCTCCGACCATCAACCACGAAGAAGGAGACAACGATGAAAACATCGACTACAACCTCAATTTCACGTTCAACAAGGCACAGAAACGTGTCGTTCGCGCCGCATTGAGCAACACATTCGGTTTCGGCGGACACAATGCTTGCATCATTGTCAAGAAATACACTGAATAATCTACTGAATAAGCGTAACAACTGTGTTTAGCAATATAACAGATAAGATAAGGCTTCTTTTCCGCAAGGACAAGGAGTCTTATCTTTGTTTTTACAAAATCCTCGGATTCTATCCGAGAAATATCGAAATCTACAAACAGGCGCTCCTGCACAAGTCTTCCTCAATAAAGTCACAAGGAAAACTACTGAACAATGAACGACTGGAATTTCTGGGCGACGCCATCTTAGACGCAGTTGTGGCCGACATCGTGTACAAACAGTTTGACGGAAAGCGAGAGGGGTTCCTGACCAACATGCGCTCAAAGATCGTGCAACGGGAAACGCTGAACCGCGTTGCGGAAGAAATAGGATTGGCCAAATTGGTCAAATACGCCGTCCGGCAAGCTCCGCACAACAACTATATGGGCGGAAACGCTTTCGAGGCGCTCATCGGAGCTATCTATCTCGACCGGGGATACCGCGCCTGCAAGAAGTTTATGGAACAACGCATCATCGCCAATTATCTGAATCTCGACAAAGTGTCGCGCAAGGAAGTGAACTTCAAATCGAAACTGATTGAATGGGGACAAAAAAACAAGTTTATAATCACGTTCCACCTGCTCGACGAGTCGCTGGACAGCCAGCAAAACCCGTTCTTCAGAACGGAAGTTACCATTGAAAACATTACAGCCGGATATGGGGAGGGCTATTCGAAAAAAGAATCGCAGCAGGAAGCAGCCCATGAAACGCTGGCAAAAATCAAGAACAACCCGCAATTCATCGATGCCATATTCGCGGCAAAATTTGAACGCGAAAGGGCGAAGGAAGAAAATCACAGTGACGAAACGGAAAGCGAAAGCATCGTCTCTGAGGCGGAAGAAACCGTATCCCTCGAAGAATACATGCAAAAACAGGCTTGACGGAGTTTCACTGCTCCGGAAAATCCCTCCGGAATTGAAAAAACGTCCCGGCACTTCGATTGAAATGCCGGGACGTTTTTTATAGAAGCCGAACGTCTTTTCCCCAAAAACGTTATTCTACAAACATAATCTTGGCCGCATCGCGCGGTTTGGCTGCGGGAGCCTCATCCGGATAGCCGAAAGCGATGCAATAAAGCAGTTCGTAACCTTCGGGGATGTTCAGGCGCTTCAGATAATCGGCAGCTTCAGGCTCTGTCTGCATGAAACGGGTTGGAGAGCCCAAGCAACAGGAACCGATGCCCATCGACCAAGCGGAAAGCACCATATTTTCACCTAACAGTCCGCAGTCCACTTGCGAGAAGTCATACGACTTGTCGCTCGCTATAAACACCACTGTAGGCGCATTGCGGAACATATTCTTGAACGAAGGGTCTTCGGCCGCTTTCGGATTCTTTTTCTTATAGACTTCCGTAATGCCGTTGATATACTCCGGATTGTCTACCACACGAATTGCCCACGACTGCTTGTTCTGTCCGTTCGGCGCATTGATTCCGCAGTTCAAGATAATCTGCATCGTATCGCGGTCAACCGCCTGCGGTTTGTACTGGCGGATGCTCCGGCGAGTCATAATCGTTTCAATCACTTGGTTATCCGCACTCTCTTGTTCAGTCTCCGCAATTGTCCGGGCCTGTTGGCCGCCTCCGCCGCATCCTGCCAACGGAAAAAGCAATGCGGCCATTGCCATTGATTTCAGTTTTCTCATAGATTTACGCATAAATGGTTTACGCAAATATATCCAAGTTTGCAAATTCCGGAAACGCCGGGATGAAAAGTTTATCTTTCTTTAATGAACTGCCGTGCAACCGGCCTCCCGGAGCGAATACCAAATCCGAGTGCGTCCGAACGTCTCTTTCTTAGCCGACACGCCAATCGCGCAGCCTTACACTTCCAGAGACAAAAATGTAAAAAGACAAAAGAATACGGCAAAAAGCGGGCGAAAACGGCGCAAAACCGGTAAGTTTGCACACTAAATCAGAAAGGCTTCCAATGAACGACAAAAAGGCATTGCTCGGAATGAGCGGAGGAACGGACAGCTCTGTCTCCGCACTGCTGCTTCAAGATGCAGGGTATGAAGTGACCGGAATCACGTTCCGATTCTACGAGAAGGACAATGACAGGGAATACATAGACGACGCACGCGATTTGTGCGAACGACTGGGCATCCCCCACATCGTATATGACGCGAGAGAGGCGTTTCAGGAAAAGATTGTCCGCTATTTCATCTTCGAATACATGGAAGGGCGCACCCCCGTCCCCTGCACGCTATGCAACAACAACCTGAAATGGCCGTTGCTGAGGAAGGTGGCAGACGAACTCGGCATCTCCCGCCTCGCCACCGGACACTACGTGCGGAAACGGTTCGCCGACGGGCATTGGCATATCGTCTGCGGGACGGATGCCGACAAAGACCAGTCGTTTTTCCTGTGGGGGCTTCCGCAAGACATCTTGGAGCGGATGCTGCTCCCGATGGGCGGACTGACCAAAGCGCAGGTGCGCGAGATTGCGGCGGAACGGGGGTTCACCAAAGCGGCAGGAAAGAGGGACAGCTTAGGGGTGTGCTTCTGTCCAGGAGACTACCGGAGCTTCCTGAAACGGCACGCGGCCCCGAACGTCATCGAACCGGGACGTTTCTACGACGAAGACGGGACGGAAATCGGCCGGCACGAGGGGTATCCGTTCTACACCATAGGCCAGCGGAGGAAGCTCGGAGTGCATCTGAACAAGGCTTTGTTCGTGAAAGACATCGACCCGGCCTCGAACCGCATCGTGCTCAGCGACCGGATTCAAAGTCTGGAAAAGCATGAAATGTATCTGAAAGGCTGGAATGCCCCCAATCCGGAAGCCTTGTTCGGGAAAGAAGACGTTATCGTAAAAATCCGCTACCGGAAACAAGCCAACCGATGCACGGTCTGTCTTGCAGACAACGGACTGCTCCGGGTGGAACTTCACGAGCCGCTGGCATCCGTAGCTTTGGGGCAGGCCGCCGTTTTCTATCGCGGAGACACGGTGCTGGGCGGCGGAATCATCGAAAAAGCGCGCTGACGTTTCATAAAAACGCCCCGGACTTTCAGACGAAACGCCGGGGCTTTTCTTAAAAATCCGGAGAGCTTACCACTTCAGCCTCCACACGGCTCCCGCACGCACCCAGATGCCGGGCTGGGGGATGTTGCCGTAATCGTAATAAGAAACGTTCAGCAAATTGTTGGCTTCCGCATAAAGCCGACAAGAAGAAGCGTCCCACGAGAGGCGCGCGTCGAGCAGCGAATAGGGCCGGTACGGACTCATCGCCCCGTTTTGCTCGTAATTGCCCGCACGGTCCTGCCAGCGGTAAGACAGGTGCAGGTTCAGATTGCGCCACAAGCGCAAATCGGCTTGCCCCACCGCCTTGTGGCGAAGATACTCCAGCGCATACCTCGACTGCACGTCAGGCTCCGTCTTCTTGTCCTGGCTGATATAGCCGTATGCCAGCCTCAACCGCCGGAACCACGAACGGCGGTGCAGGAGTTCGTCAAAGTCTATGTGCAGCGAAGCCTCCACCCCGGCAGTGTTCACTTCGGCATGGTTGACCGACTTCCAAGGCGCGTCGGCCCCTTCCGACAAGTCCTTTATCCAGTCTATCAGGTCCGTGCCGTGATAGCGGTACAGGCATACGCTCCCCTGAAGGCCCGGAGCAAGGTATTTCACGCCCGCCTCGTATGCCTTCATTTCTTCCGGCCTCAGATACTTGTCGGCCTTGTAGCCTTCCACCGAATAATAAAGCTCTGTAAACGTGGGCATCCTCAGCGAAGTGTTGAACGAGGCGTAAAGTTTCCAGTTGTCGGCAAACCGCCAACTTGCGTCCACGCCGGGATAAAAGCGGAAGTCCATCTCGTTTCCGGTGTTCTTTACGGCTATCACTCCCGCCGAAAGCGTGAACCTTCTCAGCAGAATGTTGTGTTCCACGTGAAAACTCAAGTTCGTCCGGTTCAGCCCCACCGTATATTCTCCCCCCTCCGGGGCAGGTTTCGGGAAACGGAGCGGCTCGCCCAATGTAGTGCTGACCACCCCTTCGTTGCGGAACTCCGCGCCGAAAGCGGTCTTCCCCAAGAAAGTTTCCAATGTATTGTTCAGATTCAGGCCGAACACGTCCGTCCGATGATAGTTGAACGGCACAGACTCCGGACGGCCTCGCACCAATTCGAAGCGGTCTTCCGTGCGGTTCCAATAAGCCGACGGCTTGAAACGGTAGGACTCCCCTTTCGTTTCCGCTTGGACGGCGGTGAAATACTTGCGCACGTGCTCGAACTGGTCGTCATATTTTGCGCTATAGAAGGTGTTCGCCCCGTAATCTTTCTGCGAGAACCCGACATGCCACCGCACGTCTGCCCCCTCGTGGGCGTATCTTCCCTGATAAAAAGCCTTGGCTTGCCTGAAGTCGCCGTTCAGACGCCCTGCGGCATTCCGGCTGAATCCGTCGCTCCGGCTGAAACTTCCGGAAATCTGGTTGCTGAACGCGCCCTTCGTCAGGTTTACATGGCCGCCTCCGTCGAAGAAGCCATACGAACCGCCTTCGGCACGCACCTCCGCGCCGCTCTCCGCATCCGGACGGGTCACCACATTGATGGCTCCGACTAACGACGATGTGCCGTACACGCGTCCGGCAGGCCCTTCAAGCACTTCAATCCGTTCTATCTCACTAATGTCTACAGGAAAATCAGCCGTATTGTGGCCGGTCTGGGGGTCACAGATATTGATTCCGTTCAGCAGGACAGTGATTTGGTCGAACGTCCCCCCTCTGATGCTGATGTCCGTTTGTACTCCCATGTCTCCCCGCTGGCGGACATCCACTCCAACGGCATACTTCAACAAGTCGTTTACACTTTGCGCAGGCGCCGCAGCAATGTCGTCGCGGTCGAGCACAGTTACCATCCGCGCCGCCTGTCCGACGGCCATCGGAACGCGCGTGCCGGTCACTTCCACCTCTTCCAGCTCATACCGCATCTCCTTCGCATGGTTTTCCGTCTGGGCCGAAACGGAGTCGACATTGGCGAATGTCAGCATGGCCACCGGCAACACGCCGATTGTCACCTCCACTTTCAAGCTCATGAAAACAGCGTAGGGACGGCGGGTGAAGTGCTTGAAGCGTACAGCGCTGCTGCGTCTCTGAATGCTTTCTTTTTTCATTTGTGAATAAATTGAGTTAATAAATGCGGCGCAAAGAAAAGACAAATAAGTTTCCGCTCCAAACTTTCCGCCGCAAGATTCGCATCCCGCCAATGACTAAACAATCCTAAAAGCATTACAAATCATTAAAGAGCAGAGAATGGTCTTGTTTTTATGCTTATCTTCGTAAAAAAGATACCGGATTATGGAAAAAACATTATTCTTAGCCGCAAGCGTCCAGGACGCTTACATCATCCAGTTCTGGGCAAGACTGGACGCATTGGTGCAGATGTACAACGAAAGGTTCAGCAACATCGTCTTCACCGACCTGAAAGAGAAAGAGGCGAACATCTTCTTCGTCTACGTAAAGACCAAAGAAAAAGAAGAGTTCGAAACGCTCAAAAACGCATGTGAGGACTTCGCCGAAGACGCCTCCAGACTGATTCCAAGCGATTACGTCACGCTCAACGTGTTTGTCGACAATCTGGCGAAGCAATAAGCGAAATAAAGAACCGGCTCGCTCCGAACAGTCGTTATGACGTTTGGGGCGAGCCGGGATTATGGTTCTGTCAATAACATCCACAATCATTCCACATCTTTTGCAATGTGTTTTCTAAGTCTTTATCAGTAGTCAGATTATAAGCAATTTCAATGTCTTTACAAGGTGCCTGCTTTCTACGTTGTTGCATTCTACAAATAACACGAAAAGAAGAAAGACAAGCCGTCATGTCCCGTGACTTGACCGCTCAAAACGCGGGACTTGCCCCGTCAGCTTTCGCACCCGAACGGTATAAAAACAAAAGAACGCGAGACAAAAGCCTCGCATTCTTCTGTCAATTATTGTTTGCCTTTCTTCAGTTCTTCCGAAGGAACCATGCGATAGAGCTTGTCGCTGGGGCGGATGCGGTCGGGGACTTTGAAGGAGACGTGCGCTCCTTTCTTCACCACGTCTACCGGCTTCAGGTCGACACGGGCTTCTTCGAGCGTTACGTACATCGCCCCTGTGGTGGGGCCTGTAATCAGCAGCTTGTCGCCGACCTTGATTTCGGCGGCTTCGATAAGGAACTCCGCCACGCCGATGTTCGAGAAATACTTGATGCCCTTCCCGGCATAGATTTTCTTTTCCGTCGCTTCCGAACCATAGTTCTTGCTCCATTCGCCCAGACGCTGGCCGAGGTAATACCCATTCCAGAATCCCCGGTTGAACACCGTCTTCAAGCGTTCGTCCCAGTCTTTCACCTTTTCTTCGGTGAACGTGCCGTCGATGTACGACCGGATGGCTTCCTTGTAGCACTCTACCACCGTCTTTACGTACTCAGGGCCGCGAGCGCGTCCCTCGATTTTGAACACGCGCACGCCCGCCTCAATCATCTCGTCCATGAAATGGATAGTTTTCAGGTCCTTCGGCGACATGATGTATTTGTTGTCCACCTCCAGCTCGATGTCACTTTCCTTGTCCTTCACGATGTACGAGCGGCGGCACACCTGCATACAGGCGCCCCGGTTGGCCGAAGCGTTCAGCTCGTTCAAGCTCAGATAGCACTTGCCCGATACGGCCATGCACAACGCCCCGTGGCAAAACATCTCGATGCGCACCGGCTCGCCCATCGGCCCCGTTATCCGCTGCTCCTGGATGGCATCGTATATCTTGCGCACCTGCTTCAGGTTCAGTTCGCGCGCCAGCACCACCACGTCGGCGAAGCGGGCATAAAACTTCAATGCCTCTACGTTGCTGATGTTCAGCTGAGTGGAAAGATGCACCTCCTGCCCTATCCGGTTGCAGTAGTCCATCACCGCCACGTCTGCCGCAATCACCGCACTGATGCCCGCCTCCTTCGCCGCGTCCACAATCCTGCGCATCAGTTCGAGGTCCTCGTCGTAGATGATGGTGTTGACGGTCAAGTAGCTCTTTACCCCGTGCTCGTCGCATACCTTGGCGATTTCACGCAGGTCGTCAATGGTAAAAGTGTTTGCCGATCGCGCGCGCATGTTCAGGCTCTCGATGCCGAAATAGACGGAATCGGCTCCCGCATGAAGGGCGGCTGCCAGCGATTCGCGCGAACCCACCGGAGCCATTATCTCAAAATCCTTGATTGAATGATTCATTTCCTTTTCAATTGGTTGGGCCGCAAAGGTAGTTATTTTTCGGGATATAATAAAATTTCGCTACCTTTGCGGCTCAATATCAACGGAATGAAAATAAGAGACATCGACTTGGGAGACAAGCCCGTGGTGCTTGCCCCGATGGAGGACGTGACCGACCCGGCCTTCCGCCTGCTCTGCAAGGAGTTCGGGTCCGACTTGGTCTATACGGAGTTCGTATCGAGCGACGCGCTGATCCGCTCGGTAGGGAAAACCATGCTCAAGCTGAACATCAGCGACAAAGAGCGGCCCGTGGCCATACAGATTTACGGAAAAGATACAGACACGATGGTGGAAGCCGCACGCATCGTGGAGGAAGCCCGTCCGGACATCCTCGATCTCAACTTCGGATGCCCGGTGAAGCGCGTGGCCGGGAAGGGCGCCGGAGCCGGAATGCTCCAGAACGTGCCGAAGATGCTGGAAATCACCCGTGCGGTGGTGGATGCCGTAAAGATTCCGGTCACGGTAAAAACCCGTTTGGGCTGGGATGCGGAACACAAAATCATTGTCAGTCTCGCCGAACAGTTGCAGGATTGCGGCATCGAGGCGCTCACCGTCCACGGACGCACGCGGGCGCAGATGTACACGGGCGAGGCCGACTGGACGCTCATCGGCGAAGTGAAGAAGAATCCCCGGATGCGCATCCCCGTCATCGGGAACGGCGACATCACCACGCCCCAGCGCGCCAAGGAATGTTTTGACCGATACGGAGTGGATGCCGTGATGATAGGCCGCGCCAGCTTCGGCCGCCCGTGGATATTCAAGGAAGTGAAGCATTACTTGGAAACGGGCGAAGAACTCCCTCCCCTCTCCTTCAAATGGCGGATGGACGTGCTGCGCCGCGAGGTGCAGGACAGCGTAAACCTGCTCGACGAACGCCGGGGCATCCTCCACGTGCGCCGCCACCTGGCCGCATCGCCGCTCTTCAAGGGAATCCCCAACTTCAGGGAAACGCGCATCGCCATGCTGCGTGCCGAGACGCTGGCCGAGCTGAACGGCATTCTCGACCGCATCGAGCAGACGTTCGGGAACGACGGAAACGCCGCCGGCACTTTCTAAAAAGCCGGCGGAGTTTCATGCAAAACCTCCGCGCGTTTTCCGGGCATCCGTTCAAACAGGTCGTATCCCTCCGGCAAGGCGAGAATCATCCCTATCACTTCTGCATAGTTCTTTTGGGCGGAAGGGATACGGTTTCCTTTGAGATACCATGAATAGAGGGTCTCCTGTATGCTCCCGATAAAGGGGCTGTAAAGCGCATCCCAATGGGCATATTTCATCCGCAGGCCGTCCAGTGCTTCCGGACGGACGGAAGCGACCAGCTTGGCGTATGCCGTTTCATCGAGCAAAGAACGGGCATTCGACAACACGTAGGGAAGCAGGCCGAAATAGCCCGAATAGCGGACCGCAGGATGACGCGAACGGATGCAGACTTGATAAGCCCAGAAATTGGCTTCGGCCTCGCTGCTCACTCCCAACAGGTGGGAATATTCATGCGCGCATGTGAACGGATATTCTACGGGCAACAGCTTTTCGTTCAGCTGCGACTCAGAAAAGAAAGGCCCCATGAAGCCCAACACGCCCACGCCCGAATAAAGTCCGTTGAAAACGACCTGCTTGGGGTGCTGGTACGGACGGGGACGGGCAAGCCCGAAGCGCGGACTGACCGAAGCGAACACGGCCTTCAGTTCCTTCTCAAGTGTATCCTGCGAAGGCAGAGGACGTTCGGTGTAAGTCTTGTTCAAACTATCGGCGTAGGCATGAAGAAAACGGCCGAACGTCTCCGCCCGATATTCGGCACGTTCCGTGCCGGAACGGACAAAGAAGTCGTGACGGAAATAATTGATGCCCCAACCCGCATAAAACCAGCACCAGACAATCAGCAGGAGTTCGGCCTCTCGCCGCAAGATTCTCCGCCAGGAAACTCCCTTTTTCCGCCCGGACAAAGGGACAAGCGCAAGCGCAATCAAGAAAATCACGACTATCCATTCTTCGAGCGAGAAAGGAATCCGGCTCACGCAAGCCGAGAGCAACGAGGAAACAAGCGGATACACTTCGCGCGCGTACCACTCGCCGCAATCCGGAGAGAAGCGGCACACCAATATGAAGACCGCCAAAACTCCCTCGACGGTCCAGCGGGTATATCTTAATCTTTTCGTTTTCATGCCCCGAAGTTACGAAAGTTTTCCGGCACGCCGCCTGCGAAAACGTTTGTTTTCCGACTTTTTTCACTACCTTTGGCATCCGAATCAAAACGACACGGACATGGTATTGAACTACATCTGGATTGCCTTCTTCGCCTTGGCTTTCATTGTGGCGGCGGTACGCCTGCTCTTTTTCGGCGACACGGAGATTTTTCCCGCCGTCATCAATTCGACATTCGACTCGTCGAAAACGGCCTTCGAAATCTCCATCGGTCTGACGGGCGTGCTCTCGCTCTGGTTAGGCATCATGAAGATAGGAGAAAAGGGAGGGGTAGTCAACATGCTCTCTCGCGCCTTGAGTCCGTTGTTCTGCAAGCTCTTCCCCGACATTCCCAAAGGACATCCCGTGACCGGGAGCATTTTCATGAATCTTGCGGCCAACATGCTGGGACTTGACAATGCGGCCACTCCGCTCGGACTGAAAGCAATGGAGGGGCTGCAGGAGCTGAACCCGAAAAAAGACACGGCAAGCAATCCGATGATCATGTTCCTCGTGCTCAACACATCGGGACTGACACTGATACCTATCAGCATCATGGTCTACCGCGCCCAACTCGGAGCCGCCCAACCGACCGACGTGTTCGTGCCGATTCTGCTTGCGACCTTCTTTTCCACTCTCGCCGGCATCATCGCGGTCAGCGTCTATCAGAGAATCAATCTGCTCAACCGTACCGTCCTGCTTTTCCTCGGCGGAGCCAGCTTGTTCATCGCCTGCCTGATATTCTTTTTCAGCACTCTGTCGAGAGAGCAGATAGACATCTGGTCGACCACCATCGCCAACGTGCTTCTCTTCGGCATCATCATCAGCTTCATCTGGGCGGGAGCGCGGAAGAAAGTCAACGTGTATGACGCATTTGTGGAAGGGGCGAAGGAAGGGTTCGCCACCGCCGTCCGCATCATCCCTTATTTGGTGGCGATACTGGTCGCCATCGGCGTGTTCCGCGCTTCGGGGTGCATGGACTATCTGATTCAGGGAATCGCCCGATTGGTGGAACTGTGCGGAATAGACAGCGAATTTGTAGGGGCGCTTCCGACCGCCCTCATGAAGCCGTTGAGCGGAAGCGGGGCGAGGGGACTGATGGTGGATGCCATGAGCACCTACGGGGCCGACTCGTTCGTGGGCCGTCTGTCATGCGTTTTCCAAGGCTCCACCGACACCACGTTCTACATCCTTGCGGTGTACTTCGGAAGCGTCGGCATCTCGCGTATGCGCCACTCCATCCCCTGCGGCCTGCTGGCAGACTTGGCAGGAGTCATCGCCTCGATATTCATCTGCTATTTATTCTTTTAAAATACACGTGACACCATGATTACTTATCAGACCGAAGGGGTAGAAATGCCCAACATCAGGAAAACGGAGACCACGGCATGGATAAAGGCCGTCGCCGAAACTTACGGAAAACGCACGGGAGACGTAGCCTACATCTTCTGCTCGGACGAGAAGATATTGGAAGTGAACCGCCAATACCTGCAGCACGACTATTACACGGACATCATCACGTTCGACTATACGGAGGGCAACCGCATTTCGGGCGACCTGTTCATCAGCCTCGATACGGTGCGCACCAATGCCGAACAGTTCAACGCCCCCTACGACACGGAACTCCATCGCGTCATCATCCACGGCATCCTCCACCTCTGCGGCATCAACGACAAAGGGCCGGGAGAACGCGAAATTATGGAAGCGGCAGAAGATAAAGCCTTGGCCATGCTGGTTCAAATGCGGCAACGCTGATTCCGTTTAATTATACCAATCGTTATTTACTCTAAAAATTCATAACAAGCCATTGTTCCCATACTTTTTTTACTATATTTGTGACATATAAGAAAATAATGAACAAATATGAAAAAGACATTGGTATTAACTGCATTGGCTTTCCTCGCAATGGGGATGAATGCCCAAAGCCTGATCAAGAACGGCAATTTCGACACTCCGGTAGACAGCAAAACGTATGAATCGATTCCCGCAACGACAGATTGGTTTATACTCGACAAGACAGGAGGCGCAACGACCATCACCGCTGTAACGGACGACGAGAAGCACGGAAACGCCGTTCAAATAGAAAACACGAGCAACAACACCTGGTATCAGGCTTTCCTTGCGCAGCGTGTGGAAGGAGCTGAAAAAGGCGTGTACACTCTGTCGTTCGAAGCCAAAGCACTTACCGAAGGCGCTCAGGTGCGCTTCTTCCTCCGCGATGCGAAGAAGAACATTTTCATCATGAGAGAAGGATTCGACATTACGGACGAAAGTACAAAAAGCCAGTCGGCCACTGCATTCAGCCGCGTCATCAACAAACCGGGAAAATGGATGAAAGTGACGGCGAAGTTCGACTTGTCCAAAACAGTAGATAATTTCTCCAGCGTGAAAGGCGTAGAATCCAAAGGAGGCACAATCACCGTTGCGGACACTTCCGACGAAACATTGAATAACCTGATTGTAGGCATCCAGCTTCAGAAGAAAAACTCAAAGATGATTATCGACAACGTAACTCTAACAAAGAAATAACAAAGGAAATATATCAAGTATCAAACTGCCAAATGACATGTATGAAGGGACTTCCGTTTATACATGTCATTCTTGTTTGTGACTTCTCTGCGGAGAGCATACACAATCGCTTTACACTCTCCTTTCAGAATCCAACTTCAAGAACCATAAAATTCCGTTAAACAGCAAAAGGAATTTGCTTTTTAACTGATAAAATCGCTTTTTTGTATCAAACATCTATACAATTAATATCTAATTATTATGGCAAACGAACTTTTTAACGTAAAAGACAAAGTGGTAGTGATAACCGGGGCAACCGGCGTACTTTGCAGAGGAATATCCAAATACCTTGCCGAACAAGGCGCTGTCATCATCGCCCTCGGACGCAAAGAAGAAGTGGGAAATGCTTTAGTGGAAGAAATCAAAGCGCAAGGCGGAGAAGCTCTGTTCCTGAAAACGGATGTAATGGACAGAGAAGCCCTGGAAGCCGACAAAAAAACAATCATAGACAAATACGGACGCATTGACGTGCTGCTGAACGGAGCGGGCGGAAATATGGCCGGAGCGATTATCCCCCCCGACAAGACATTCTTCGATCTTGATATCGATGCGTTCAGAAAGGTGGTCGACCTGAACCTTTTCGGCACCGTGCTCCCGACAACCGTATTTGCCTCGGCGATGGTGGAACAGAAGAAAGGTGTAATCGTGAACTTCTGCTCCGAGTCGGCATTCCGTCCGTTGACCCGCGTAGTAGGATACAGCGCCGCCAAAGCAGCCATCGCCAACTATACGAAATACATGGCCATCGAAATGGCGACAAAGTTTGGGGAAGGCATCCGAGTCAATGCCATCGCTCCGGGTTTCTTCCTTACCGAACAGAACCGCACGCTGATGACCAATCCCGACGGCACGCCGACAGCACGCATGAAATCCGTCATCGCGCATACTCCTTACGGCCGCTTCGGCACTCCGGAGGAACTGTACGGAACCATTCACTACCTCATCAGCGACGCTTCCAGTTTCGTGACCGGTTCGGTTGTTGTCGTTGACGGAGGATTCGATTCTTTCTGCATCTAATCCATTGCCAAGCTATGATATACCTATGTGAACAGACATGGCGCTGGTACGGCCCGAACGATCCGGTGACTTTATGGGATATCAAACAAGCCGGAGCAACCGGCATTGTGAATGCCTTGCACCATATTCCAAACGGTGAAGTATGGACCGTAGAAGAAATCATGAAGCGCAAGCAGACGATTGAAGAAGCAGGGCTGAAATGGAGCGTGGTAGAAAGCGTGCCGGTGCATGAACACATCAAAACGCAGACGGGCAACTTCATGCACTACATCGAAAACTACAAGCAGTCGCTCCGCAATCTGGCCCAGTGCGGCATCACAATCGTAACATACAACTTCATGCCCGTGCTCGACTGGACACGCACCGACTTAGCTTATACGCTTCCTGACGGCTCCAAGGCCCTTCGCTTCGAACGTGCGGCTTTCATTGCTTTCGACTTGTTCATACTGAAACGTCCGAATGCTGAGAAAGATTATACGAACGAAGAAATTGCCAAGGCTAAAGCGCGTTACGAACAGATGGACGAAGCGGAAATTCACCGTCTCACACGCAATATGATAGCCGGACTTCCGGGTTCGGAAGAAAGTTTTACCCTCGAACAGTTCCAGCATGAACTTGACCGATATAAGGACATTGATGCAGAAAAGCTGCGTGAGAACCTGATTTTCTTCCTGAAACAGATTTGTCCGGTGGCAGACGAAGTGGGTGTAAAACTGGTAATCCATCCTGACGACCCGCCTCAACCGATATTAGGACTGCCGCGTATCATGAGCACGGAAGAAGATTTCCGTAAACTGGTAGAAGCCGTACCCAACGAATCGAACGGCCTATGCCTGTGTACAGGTTCGTTAGGCGTAAGTGCAGCAAATGATTTGCCTGGCATGATGGAACGCTGGGGAGACCGTATCAATTTCGTACATCTGCGCAGTACCCAACGGGATGCGGAAGGAAACTTTTATGAGGCTAACCATTTGGAAGGCGATGTGGACATGTATCACGTAATGAAGAACTTCCTTTTGATGCAGCAACGACGCAAAATATCTATTCCAATGCGTCCCGACCACGGACACCAGATGATTGACGATTTGCACAAAAAGACGAATCCCGGCTACTCTTGCTTAGGCCGGATGAGAGGACTGGCAGAACTAAGAGGACTTGAAATGGGAATCGCCCAATCAATAATGGCGGAATAACAGTATCTTCTGCGGTTCTAATAAAGGCTGTCTCAACACATGAAGATTGAGGCAGCCTTCTTTATCATAGGGATATTCTGCAAGTAACGTAAGCGTGACATAAAAAAGAGACATGCAAGTTGCCCGTCATTGACAAAATTCACACCAATGGCAGGTTCCTTTGCAAAGAACTATATACAACGATAGCCGACAAAGAATTGGCAATAAAATTGTTGAGAGCAACCCGGCGACGGAGCATCCGGCAATACAAAATGAAAAAGGGAGACCGCCGTCTCCCAAAGATTAACTACTTTTGTATTGTCTATGTACAAGCACTTAACCCGTGAGCAAAGGTACGAATTTATCTGGAAAAACGAAAGGGCGAGACGCCGGAAACACGCCGGTTGATTTTCCAAAAATAATAAAAAAAAGCATATCCGCAGCTTTTCTTCCAATATATATTGTAAATTTGCACCGCTAATGTTTAATTTTCAGATATATGTCATCAAAACCCAACGAACCGCATCTTGCAGGGCTTACTGACCAGGAGGTCCTCAAAAGCCGCGAACAGCACGGAGTAAACCTGCTTACTCCCCCCAAGCGCCCTTCTATCTGGAAACTCTACCTTGAAAAATTTCAAGACCCTGTCATAAGAGTACTGCTTGTTGCCGCTGTTTTTTCTCTGATTATCTCTGTCATCGAAAACGAATACGCTGAAACTATCGGCATATTCTTCGCTATTTTCCTCGCCACAGGCATCGGATTCTATTTTGAATATGATGCGAACAAAAAGTTCGATCTGCTGAATGCGGTAAACGAAGAAACTCCTGTAACGGTTATTCGCAACGGAAAAGTTCGCGAAATCCCGCGCAAGGATGTGGTAGTCGGCGACATCGTTATTCTGAATACGGGCGAAGAGGTGCCCGCTGACGGCACACTGGTAGAGGCGGTCTCGCTTCAAGTCAACGAATCGAGCCTGACCGGAGAACTAATGGTAAACAAAACGGTTGACAAAGCGCACTTCGATGAAGAAGCCACCTATCCCTCCAATACCGTAATGCGGGGAACAACCATAACCGACGGGCACGGAATCATGCGGGTTGACCGTGTGGGTGACGCAACAGAGATTGGCAAAGTAGCACGTCAGGCCACCGAACAGAGCCAGGAACAGACCCCACTGAACATCCAGCTCAGCAAACTGGCAAGTCTGATCGGGAAAGCCGGATTCACTATCGCCGCCCTTACCTTTATTATATTTACAGGAAAAGACTTGTACGCTTACCTTAGTGCCAATGTTGTAAGCGACTGGCACCAATGGATCGATATTGCGCGCATCGTCCTCAAATATTTCATGATGGCCGTCACGCTGATTGTGGTAGCCGTACCGGAAGGACTTCCGATGAGCGTCACGCTGAGCTTGGCACTGAACATGCGCCGTATGCTGAAGACGAACAACCTTGTGCGCAAAATGCACGCTTGCGAAACAATGGGCGCCATCACGGTTATCTGTACGGACAAAACCGGCACGCTGACCCAGAACCTGATGCAGGTGTACGAAGCGAAACTTGACGAGAGCAACCCCGACCTGATAGCGGAAGGCATCGCGGCCAACTCTACTGCATTCCTTGAAGAAAAAGGTGAAGGAGAAAAGCCGTCGGGTGTAGGGAACCCCACAGAAGTAGCCTTGCTGCTTTGGTTGAACGGAAAAGGAAAGAACTATGTTGAACTGCGCGAAAATGCAAAAGTCGTCAACCAGCTCACCTTCTCCACCGAACGGAAATATATGGCTACATTAGTCGACTCTCCAATCCAAAAGAAACGGATATTATATATAAAAGGCGCGCCCGAAATCGTAATGGGCAAATGCAACCTCGGCAAGGAAGATGTTGCAAAAAACAACGAGCAACTGCTCGCCTACCAGAACAAGGCCATGCGTACACTGGGACTTGCCTATAAATATGTAAGCGAAAGCGAGACGGCCGATTGCGCCGAACTGGTAAATCAAGGCGGAATGACATTCTTGGGAATCTTTGCCATCAGCGACCCGATACGCCCGGATGTCCCCGATGCAGTGAAACGTTGCCAGTCGGCCGGAATCGGCATCAAGATTGTGACGGGCGACACTCCGGGAACAGCAACGGAAATAGCGCGTCAAATCGGCCTGTGGAAACCGGAAGATACGGAACGCAACCGAATCACAGGCGTAGAGTTCGAAGCGTTGAGCGATGAAGAGGCACTCGACCGGGTGCTCGACATAAAGGTAATGAGCCGTGCCCGTCCGATGGACAAGCAACGTCTGGTACAGCTTCTCCAGAAGAAAGGAGCCGTGGTAGCCGTTACCGGAGACGGCACGAACGACGCTCCTGCACTGAATCATGCACAAGTGGGCTTGTCAATGGGAACGGGAACTTCGGTTGCCAAGGAAGCCAGCGACATCACACTGCTCGACGACTCGTTCAACAGCATTGCCACGGCGGTAATGTGGGGGCGTTCGCTCTACAAAAACATCCAGCGCTTCATCGTGTTCCAGCTCACCATCAATGTAGTGGCTCTGCTGAGCGTGCTTTTCGGCGCATTCTTCGGCACATCGCTTCCGCTCACCGTAACGCAAATGCTTTGGGTGAACCTGATTATGGATACGTTTGCGGCTATGGCGCTGGCATCCATCTCGCCGAGCATGGACGTAATGAACGAGAAGCCGCGCAAACGGACAGACTTCATCATCACTCCTGCCATGCGAAACAACATTCTCGGAGTGGGGCTCGGATTCCTCGTTATCCTGATGGGACTTCTCTACTACTTCAAAACGATGCCGGGAAGCATAGACCTTTCGACCGGAGAGATGGACGTGCATTACCTGACCATCTTCTTCACCATCTTCGTGATGCTGCAGTTCTGGAACCTGTTCAACGCAAGCGTATTCGGCACGAACCATTCCATATTCCGCGATGCAAGCCACGCCCTGGGCATGCTCAGCGTGGCGTTAATCATTCTGGTCGGACAGCTCATCATCGTCACTTTTGGCGGAAAAGTCTTCCGGACTGAGCCTTTATCTCTGACCGAATGGCTGTACATCATCGGAGGCACATCGTTCGTGCTATGGATCGGTGAGATATGGCGGGGCGTCAAACGACTGAAGAAAAACTGACCGCACCATGAGCCCGCAAATACGCAACATTATCTTCGACTGGGGAGGCGTGCTGATCGACCTCGATACGGAAGGCTGCATCGAGGCCTTCAGACGGCTGGGAGCCGATGTAAAGGCCCTGCTCACAGGCACCAACGAGTTAGGCATATTCAGCGCATACGAATCAGGTGCGCTGGATACTGCCGGTTTCCGTCAGGAAATCCGTCGGATTATCGGCAAAGAGGTCTCGGATGAAGAGATAGACAAAGCATGGAACACCCAATTGAAATCCATTCCTTCCGAGAAACTGGAACTCCTTTTGAGCTTGAAACCGCGCTATAACCTTTATTTGTTAAGCAACACCAACGAGCTTCACTGGCTCTGCGGCGCAAAGGCGTTCGACTACAAAGGACACAAAGTCGAGGACTATTTCAAACAAATATTCCTTTCTTGCCGTATGCACCTTGCCAAACCGAATCCGCAGATATTCGTGACCGCACTTCGGGAAGCCGGGCTCAAGGCTGGCGAGACCCTCTTCATTGACGATGCTCCGGCAAATTGCCGGGCTGCCTCATCGGTCGGGCTTCATGTCTGCCATTATGTGCCGGGCGATGACCTCGGCAAAGCATTTCTTTAAAAGCGCGCCAGCAACACATGATACTGACAGACAGCACATACCACAAACTTCCTCCTTGCGCCGCTACCATCGGATGTTTTGACGGAGTTCATTGCGGGCATCAGTTCCTGATCCGACAGGTTTGCGAGACGGCGAAAGAGGAAGGACTGCATTCGATGCTGATTACGTTCCCCGTACACCCCCGGCAGGTGATGCAGGACAGCTATCAGCCTCAACTGCTGTCGTGCCTGAAACAAAGAGAAGACTTGCTGGCCCGTTCAGGAGCCGACTACTGCATACTGCTTCCGTTCACGAAAGAGCTTTCACGGCTGACAGCCCGCGACTTCATGCGCCTGCTCCACGAACAATACCACGTGCAAACGTTGCTTGTCGGATACGACCACCGCTTCGGACACAACCGAAGCGAGAGTTTCGACGATTATTGCCGCTACGGGAAAGAATTAGGCATGAAAGTGGTTCGGGCAAAGGCTCTGACGGAAAACGGAACCAGCATCAGCTCGACGCATATCCGCAACCTGCTGAAAAGAGGGGAAATAGAACAGGCGAACCATTGTCTCGGCTATCCGTATTACATCAGCGGGACGGTTGTCGACGGATACAAAGTGGGCAGAAAATTAGGATTCCCCACGGCCAACCTCAAACCTTCATGCCCGGAAAAACTGATTCCGGAAGCCGGCGTATATGCAGTGCATGTATATCTGGGCGAAACGTGCCGCAAAGGAATGCTGAACATCGGATGCCGCCCCACGCTGGGCAACGGCACGGAAACAAGCATCGAAGCGCACATCCTCGGCTTCAACGGAAACATCTATTACAAAGACATGAAAATAGAGTTCGTGCATCGCCTGCGCCCGGAAATGAAATTCGGCTCTCTGGAAGAACTGACAGCACAATTGGAAAAAGACAAGGCCGCCGTAGAAAGGCTTCTCGCCGACCGGCCTCAATAAATCCCCCGCATTTTGACCGAAACACGCGCCTGTTTGGAGAAAAGCTCCCGCACGTCATCGGCAGAATCCGCCGGCGTTTTCCTAAAACCCCGGCAGGTTCAAGCAATAAATTGTCATGCAAAAGACCGAAATCAAGAATTGCCGACAATAAATTAAGAGCAAAATGCCTGACAATTCAAGAATTATACGTAACTTTGCCGCGAATTTGATATTTAGAAACTGAATGAAGACATTTGAAGAACTTGGCGTTTCACCTGAAATTCGCAAAGCCATCGAAGAAATGGGGTATGTAAGTCCCATGCCCGTACAAGAAGAAGTGATTCCTTACCTGTTGGGAAACGGTAATGACGTAGTAGCTCTGGCACAAACCGGAACTGGAAAAACAGCCGCATTTGGTCTGCCGCTGATTCAAAAAATGGACGTGAAGCGTCGCGAGCCGCAAGCGCTGATACTTTGTCCGACCCGCGAACTCTGTCTGCAAATAGCCGGCGACCTGACCGACTATTCAAAGTATATAACCGACTTGAAGATTCTGCCCGTTTACGGAGGTTCGTCAATCGAAAGCCAAATCCGCAGCCTCAAGAAAGGCGTGCATATCATTGTGGCCACTCCGGGCCGCCTGATCGATTTGATGGAACGCAAAGTGGCCAAACTTAAAACAATCAAGGATGTAGTCATGGACGAAGCGGACGAAATGCTGAACATGGGATTCACCGACAGCATCAACGCCATCTTGGAACATGTGCCGCAAGACCGGAACACACTGATGTTCTCGGCCACCATGAGTCCCGAAATCTCAAAAATCGCAAAGACTTATCTTCACGACGCAAAAGAAATTACAATCGGCGTGAAGAACGAAAGCACGAAAAACGTGCATCATATCGCATACATCGTACACGCCAAAGACAAATATCTTGCCCTCAAGCGTGTGGTTGACTTCTATCCGCAGATTTACGGAATCATTTTCTGCCGCACACGAAAGGAAACGCAGGAAATAGCCGACAAGCTGATGCAAGACGGATACAACGCCGACTCGCTGCACGGCGACCTGAGCCAGGCTCAACGCGACCTGGTGATGCAGAAATTCCGCCAGCGCCATCTCCAGCTGCTGGTAGCCACTGACGTGGCCGCACGCGGACTCGACGTAAACGACCTGACACATGTCATCAATTACGGCCTTCCTGAAGATACTGAAAGCTACACTCACCGAAGCGGACGTACCGGACGCGCCGGAAAGACGGGTATCTCCATCGCCATTATCAACCTGCGCGAAAAAGGAAAGATGCGCCAGATTGAACGCATCATCAACAAGAAGTTCGAAGTCAGTGCGCTGCCTACAGGAAAGGAAATCTGCGAACAGCAGTTAGTCAAAGTTATTGATGAAATCGAAAAGGTAAAAGTAGACGAAGAAGAAATCGAAACGTTCCTGCCGAGCATTTACCGCAAGTTCGAATGGCTGAGCAAGGAAGACCTCATCAAGCGCGTGGTTTCGATGGAATTCAACCGTTTCTTGGACTATTACAAGAACGCGCCTGAAATCGACCAGCCAAGCGCTTCCGAAAAAGCGGAAAAAGAAAAGAAAGAACGCGGCAAATCGCGCAAAGAGCGCGGAGAAAGAAGCCGGAAAGCCGAAAAAGGATACACTCGCTGCTTCCTGAACCTCGGAAAAACCGACGGATTCTATGCCAACCAGATTATCGACCTGATCAACCACAACGTCAAGAACGAACGCATCCAGATAGGACGAATCGACTTGATGCAGAACTTCTCGTTTGTAGAGGTTATCAACTCTCAAGCCTCACTCCTTCTGAAGGCTTTGAACAAAGTCACCCTGAAGAACGGACGCAAGGTCGTATTGGAAGTGGCCAGCGACAACGAAGGGAACAGCGACAAGAGCGGAAAGAAACGCGAACGCGCAGAAAGAGGAAGCAAGAGAAGCGAAGGTTCCAAAAAGTCGAAGTCGGCCGAACCCGCTTCGTCCCACAAAATGAAAAAAGACGACTGGATGCAATTCTTCGACCACGAAAACCTGTCTGACAACGGCAGCGAATGGTGGGAAAAACCAAGCAAGAAAAAGAAGAAGAAATAAACAATAAGTGATAAAGTGACGAGATGAAAAGGTTCGTATTTATTCTGGCTATAATATTGTCAATAATCACCTTTACTTCCTGCTCGAAAAAAGATGATGATTCATCAATCAAAACAGAACTTATAGGCGTATGGAAAGAATATGGGAATAGATTAACCAAAACTTCTCATATTGAACTGAAGGCCGATGGTACTGGCGCACAATGGGTGGAAAATCTCGGAATGGTAGACAAAGACAGTAAGATAAACTTTGTATGGAGTTCCACAGAGAATGAAATTATAATCATAATAGAAGAAAGAGGAAGTGAGACAATAAAATACATGTTTAGAAATGGGAAATTATACCTTTCAACTGACGAAAACACTATCGTGTATATAAAAGAATAAGTTCAAACATAACAATAAAGAGGGTGTATCGTAATGAACGATGTGCCCTCTTTATTTAATCCGTCATTCAACAATCAGATGCACCTTCTCCGCTCCTGTGCGGGCCTTCAGCCAACTGAACATCTTGTCCCTCTCCTGCTTGGAAGGAGCATGTCCACAACCGATGATGGCAAACGTAACCGTATCCATCCGTGTGCTGTCCACTGCAAGCTGCAGGCTCTTGGAAATAGAGATAGTCCTCACCATAGGGAAAAGCACCTTCATCTCCTTACCCATCCTCATATCCACTTGAGAGCCGCTGAAAGAATCCAAAGCCCTCCGCAAGGAATCCAATTCGGCACGCTGGTCAGACAACTGCTTTTCGCTGTTGCGGTAAAAATCCTCCATCACCATCGACTTGATATTGCTGATATCCAACGCATGGTCATTGCCTATTCCTTGGAAAACCACTAATTTCGTATTGTCAAGATTGTACTCTTCCAAACGGTTTCGGGCTTCTGCAATCTGATTCTCCGGGATTTCCTTGCCTACAAGCACTACCCGTATCTCATGCTTGTCATACGAAATCTCCCTGTTCAGAATCTGAGAATCCGGAAATTGCAGTTCTTGAGTGATAAAACGGTTGGCAGAGGTCTGGTAAAGAGTCTCCCGGACAATATTATACGTAAGATACACTGCCGGACACATGGTAGCAATAGTTATCCATACGATGTAACGCTTGACCATCCTTTCGCGCTCCTTGTCAACAAACTGCTTGCGTTCGAAACGCATCACCCGCACCCCTATATAGGTAGCAAGGCTGATAAACACCGAATTGATAAAGTACAAATAGAAAGCTCCCAAGAAATACAGCAGATTGCCCGTAGCCAATCCGAATCCGGCCGTACATAGGGGAGGCATCAATGCCGTAGCGATAGCCACACCCGGAATCACGTTCCCCTTTTCCTTAGTAGCCAGAGCCACTATACCCGCCAGACCGCCCATCAAAGCGATGAACACGTCATAAATAGTGGGCGAAGTGCGGGCAAGCAGTTCCGACTGAACCTCATCGAGCGGAGTAAACAAGAAATAAAGCGTAGCCGTCACCACACTGAACAATGTGGCTACAGCATAACTCTTCAACGAACGCTTCATCAGTTCAAAGTCGTTCAAACCGATAGAGAGGCCGATACCCATAGTCGGGCCCATAAGGGGAGAAATCAGCATCGCACCGATGATTACCGCCGTCGAATTGACGTTCAATCCCAACGAAGCAATGACCGTAGCAAATATCAGAATCCACAGATTCGTGCCTTTAAACTCAACTCCGTTACGGATATACTCCACGGTCACTTGCTCGTCTTCCTTGCTCCGATGCAGGTCAAGATACTCTTTCAGGAATTTGCGAAACAAAAAGTTCCGTTTGTTGTCCAGTCTCATAATCACGCAAATTTATTTTCATTTTACTTGAAGAAACGATTGATGAAAGGAATTGCACGCAAAGGCAGGTCTCTCTTGACGATGAAAGCCACGAACGCCAGAACCACCAACGTATGGAAAGCCAAACGCCACCAGAATCCTGACACAGGCACTGACAAAAGCACGAACAAGACCGCAGCCAAGACCAGATAGACCGCCATATCCTTCAGCGGATAACTGACCGGATATTTCTTCTGGCCGATGACAAACGACAACAACGTAATCACGCCATAGCCTGCTACAGAGGCCCAAGCCGAAGCTACATAACCATACTTCGGCACGAGCCACACGTTCAACGCCAATATCACCGCACAACCTATCAACGAGAAATAAGCGCCCCATCGGGTCTCGTCGGTCAGCTTGTACCAGAAAGAAAGGTTGAAGTAGATGCCTTTGAATATCTCCGCCACCATCACGACCGCCACCACGCTCAACCCTTCCCAATAGTCGCGGGCAACCATATACTTCAGAATGTCCATATAGCCCATTACGGCAAGAAAGGCGAGCAATGAAAAGATGAAGAAATATTTCATCGCCGAAGCATACATCGCACGGTTGTCTCCTTCCTTGTTCTTCCCGAACACAAAAGGCTCGTATGCGTAGCGGAATGCCTGGGTAAACACGGCCATTATCAAAGCGACTTTGCTTGCGGCGCTGTAAATGCCCAATTGCACCAGCCCTTCCTGACGGTCGTCAAAAAGGAAAGGATAAATCATCTTGTCGACGGTCTGGTTCAGAATGCCGACAACGCCGAACACCAAGATGGGGAACGAATAGCCGACCATCCGCTTCATCAACGCCTTGTCGGGCCGATAAGAGAAGCCTCTCAGTTCGGGTATGAAGAAAAACATCTGAAGGCACGACATAATCAGGTTCGACACGAAGATGTATCCTACCAAATACTGAGGATCGTAGAACCACGACACCGTTTCGGGAGCATGTTCGTTCAGCCAAGGGCACAGCAGCAGGAAGAAGATGTTCAGCAGGATGTTTCCGATGATGTTCAGCAGCTTGATTGCCGCAAACTTCATCGGACGCTTCTTGTAGCGGAGATAGGCGAAAGGAATGCACTGAAACGCATCGAGCGCCACCACAACCACCATCATCCCCACGTAATCGGGATGGTCGGGATATTCGAGCAACGCCGATATAGGATGCAGAAACGCCATACACGCCGCCACGAACAGAAGCGACAAGCCGCCCACGAACAGGAGCGAGTTGGCATACACCTTTTCCGGCCGTTCGCCCTTCTTGTTGGCGAAGCGGAAAAAGCCCGTCTCCATCCCGAACGTCAGCAGCACCAGAATCAATGCCGTATAAGCATACACGTTCGACACCACGCCGTATCCTCCCGAAGCCGCAGGAAGCACCGCCGTATAAAGGGGCACGAGCAGATAGTTCAGGAACCTCCCCAGAATGCTGCTCACCCCATAGATGGCAGTATCTTTCACCAATGATTTCATTCCGGCCATACGCTCACTCAATCAAATAAAGTCCGTTCTATCGTATATTTGTTCTTGCCTAAATGCCTGTAGGCCAAGTCGGTCACTTCCCGTCCTCGCGGAGTGCGCTTCAAGAAGCCTTCCTTTATCAGGAAAGGCTCGTACACTTCTTCCAGCGTGCCGGGGTCTTCGCCCAAAGCCGTGGCGATGGTGGTCAAACCCACCGGCCCGCCCTTGAACTTGTCGATAATCGTACACAGAATCTTGTTGTCGATTTCGTCCAGTCCGTAGCGGTCGATGTTGAGCGCCTCCAACGCATACCGGGCTATCTCCACATCGATGCGCCCCGACCCTTTCACTTGGGCAAAGTCGCGCACGCGCCTTAACAAGGCGTTGGCGATACGTGGCGTACCCCGGCTTCTTGAAGCGATTTCCCCGGCCGCGTCCGTATCGCAAGGCACTCCTAAAATCCCGGCAGAGCGCAGAATGATGCGCGCCAGCACCGAATCGTCGTAATACTCCAAATGAAGGTTGATGCCGAAACGGGCGCGGAGCGGAGCTGTCAGCAGACCGCTGCGCGTGGTGGCCCCCACTAATGTGAAAGGGTTCAAGTCGATTTGTATGCTGCGGGCGGAAGGGCCTTTGTCAATCATGATGTCGATGTGGTAGTCCTCCATTGCAGAATAAAGATATTCTTCAACTACCGGACTCAGACGATGTATTTCATCGATGAAAAGCACGTCGTTCGGCTCCAGGCTGGTCAGCACGCCCGCCAAATCGCCGGGCTTGTCGAGCACAGGGCCTGAAGTGACTTTGAATCCCACCCCCAGTTCGTTGGCGATGATGTTGCTCAACGTGGTCTTTCCCAATCCGGGAGGCCCGTGAAGCAGCACATGGTCTAAAGCCTCCGCACGCAAACGGGCGGCTTTCACGAAAATGCGCAGATTGTCGACCACCTTGTCCTGCCCGCTGAAGTCCTCGAACTGGAGCGGACGCAAGGCATTCTCGAAATCCCGCTCCTTTCCCATCGGTTTGTAGTCGCGTATGTCAAACTGTTCTTCCATCCATTCTGTAATAAACTATGCAAAATTAAAAATATCCGCGAAGAAAAAAGAAGGAATGTCGTATATTTGTTTTTTGAACTTGAGCAAACGAAGAAACGCCGGCGGATTCCGGCAGAAACGCGCCGACGCTTCAAGCGGAAGACGGGCAGGCTTCTCCAAAAGCCGACCGGATG
This sequence comes from uncultured Phocaeicola sp., assembly GCA_944320135.1. Lineage (GTDB taxonomy): Bacteria > Bacteroidota > Bacteroidia > Bacteroidales > Bacteroidaceae > Phocaeicola. The sequence goes on from CALUGI010000004.1 coordinate 95,796, forward strand.
CTCAACCACCTGCTAACGACTGACTTTATGAAGACATTGACCACAACCCGAATCGTCTATTTCTCGCCCACGCATACGTCCGAGAAAATAGCCCGCGCCATCGCCGAAGGCATCGGCATGGCACGGAGGATAGAAACAGACCTCACCCTCGACGAGGATTCCTCGCCCATTGAGATTGACAACGAACTGACCGTGCTGGCCGCTCCCGTCTACGGAGGGAGGGTGGCTCCCGTCGCTTTGGAACGCATGAAGCGGCTGAGGGGGAACCGGTCACCCGCCATACTTGCCGTGGTCTACGGAAACCGGGACTACGAAGACGCGCTGATAGAGCTGCGCGACACGGCAATCGGCTTGGGATTTGTCCCCCTTTCCGCAGGAGCATTCGTGGGAGAGCACAGCTACAGCACGCCCGAACTCCCCATCGCGGCAGGACGACCCGACAAGTCCGACCTGCAAACCGCTCGTCTTTTCGGACTTGACAGCTTAAAGAAATGGACTTGTGCGGACATCTCCGAGCCGCTCTACGTAAAAGGGAACGTCCCTTACAAGACAATCGTCCACGGACAGCCGACAAGCCCCGCGTGCAACGAAAACTGTTTCGCCTGCGGCGAATGCATCGAAGTATGTCCCACCCATGCCGTCCGCCTGTCGGACGACGGAAGCCGGATAGAAACGGACGCCTCGCGGTGTATCAAATGCTGCGCCTGCGTGAAGGTATGCCCCCACCGCGCCCGCACCTTCTACAGTCCGTTTGCCGCCATGCTTCACGAGAAATTCAGCTCGCGGCGCGAACCCGAACTGTTCTTCTGACGTTTACAGACAAACCAAAGGAATCATGGACAGAAAGAGAGTATTGGTGGGCATGAGCGGAGGGATAGACAGTTCTTCCGTCTGCATCATGCTCCAAGAACAAGGATACGAAGTGGTAGGAGTCACCATGCGGACGTGGGACGTGCCTTCTCATTTCTCATCGCCCGACCAGGAGCAGCCGGACGAGGTGCTGGAAGCGCAGGCTTTGGCGGCACGGTTAGGCATCGAGCACCATGTGGCCGACATGAGAAAGGAGTTCAAAGACGTGATTGTCCGCTATTTCATCGACGAATACATGCGCGGACGGACTCCCAACCCGTGCGTCATGTGCAATCCGCTTTTCAAGGAGCGCATCCTCTGCGAGTGGGCCGACCGCACCGGATGCGCATGGATTGCAACCGGCCATTATTGCCGCTTAGAAGACATCGGCGGATACCGCTATATCGTGACAGGCGATGACCCCGCCAAAGACCAATCGTACTTCCTTTGGAAACTCCCCCAAGAGATTCTGAAACGGATGCTGTTCCCGTTGGGAGGAATGACCAAGGCAGACGTGCGCCAATACCTTGCTTCGAAGGGCTTCGAGGCGAAAGCAAAGGGAGGGGAAAGCATGGAAATCTGCTTTATCGACAGGGACTACCGGGATTTTCTGAGGGAGCATTGCCCGGACATCGACGAGAGGATAGGGCCGGGATGGTTCGTAGACAGCAAAGGGCTCAAGTTAGGACAACACAAAGGGTTCGCCTATTATACTGTCGGCCAACGGAAAGGATTGGAAATCGCATTGGGAAGACCGATGTACGTGCTGAAAATCAACCCGCAGAAGAACACGGTCATGCTGGGCGACGCCGATATGCTGAAGACCGAGTATATGCTTGTAGAAGACGTACATGCCGTCAATCCGGAAGAACTGCTCTCGTGCGAAAGCCTGTCGGTACGTATCCGCTACCGAAGCCGCCCCATACCCTGCCGCATCGCCAAAGTGGACGATACGCATCTGCTCGTAAAATTCATGGAAGCGGCTTCGTCCGTCACTCCGGGGCAGTCGGCTGTATTCTACAACCGCAACCGGGTTATCGGCGGCGGGTTTATAGCTTTCCAGCAAGGGGTGAAGAAACTGGCGAAAGAATGCCGCGAGGCTTTCCGGGAAACGCGCCCGGATTTTCAATGAAACGGGCGGACGTTTTTACAACACTCCCCCGAAAACAAAGATTCGCGCTTCTTTGTAATATTTTTCGCCCAAAAATATAAAAATTGATTCCGATTGTCGTATTTTTGCGACAAGACGAACAAAACGAGATAATATGGAACTGAACGAAATCTTTCAAGCTGTACAACTCGCCTCCCGCAAATTAGGAATGATGGAGGCGGACGAAGTGAACCGCATACTGCGGGCCGTTGCGGATGAAATCGAAGGCTCGATTGCGGAACTCTTGGCGGCCAACCGCCTCGACCTGGAGCGGATGGACGCGGCAAGCCCCAAATACGACCGTCTGAAGCTGACGGAAGCGCGCCTGCTCGAAATCGCCTCCAACATGCGCGACGTGGCGGAGCTGCCTTCGCCGGCGGGCATCGTGCTCGAAGAGCGGGTGCGCCCCAACGGGCTCCGGCTCCGGAAGGTCAGCGTGCCCTTCGGCGTCATCGGAGTCATCTACGAAGCCCGCCCGAACGTCAGCTTCGACGTGTTCTCCCTCTGCTTCAAGAGCGGGAATGCCTGCATACTGAAAGGCGGAAGCGACGCCGACAGCTCCAACCGCGCCATCGTTACGCTGATACGCCGCGTGCTGGAACGCTTCCATACCGACCCTTACGCAGCGGCGCTGCTTTCCTCTACCCGCGAGGCCGCCTCCGCCCTGCTCCATGCCGAGGGCTACGTCGACCTGATCATTCCGCGCGGAAGCGGAGAGCTGATACGCTTCGTCCGCCGGGAGGCGACCGTGCCCGTCATAGAAACGGGGGCCGGAATCTGCCATGCCTACTTCGACAAGGACGGGGATACGGCGAAAGGGGCCGCCATCGTAAACAATGCCAAGACACGGCGGGTGAGCGTATGCAACGCGCTCGACTGTCTGCTGGTTCACAAGGCCCGGCTGGCCGACCTGCCCGCGCTGTGCGCCCCGCTCTCCCGGAGCCGCGTGGTGATTTATGCCGACGAACCCGCCTGGAAATCGCTGCACGGAAGCTATCCCGCCGAGCTGCTGGAACATGCGGACGAGCGCAGCTTCGGCACCGAATTCCAAGACTATAAAATGGCCGTCAAGACAGTAGAGGACGCAAGCGAGGCCGTATCGCACATCTACGCCCACGGCTCGAAACACAGCGAAAGCATTGTGACGGAAAACAAGGAGACAGCCGACTTTTTCCTGCGCACGGTGGACGCGGCCTGCGTGTACGCGAATGCGCCCACGTCCTTCACCGACGGGGCGCAGTTCGGCCTGGGAGCGGAAATAGGCATCAGCACGCAGAAGCTCCACGCGCGGGGGCCGATGGGACTGCGCGAAATGACCACCTACAAGTGGCTCATCGAGGGAAACGGGCAGACGCGCCCGTGAAACAGCACCCGTTCATCCTGAAAAAACGAACCAATTATATTTTCAATCATGAGAACATACACGAACGTCTTCGACTTGGGAGACTTGAAAACCGCACTGGCGGAAGCGTTTGAGATAAAGAAAGACCGCTACAAGTACGAAACGCTGGGCAAGCGCAGGACTTGCCTGCTGATTTTCTTCAACAACAGCCTGCGCACCCGCCTGAGCACGCAGAAGGCGGCGCGCAATTTGGGCATGGACGTAATCGTGCTCGACGTGAACCAGGGCGCATGGAAGCTGGAAACCGAGCGCGGAGTGGTGATGGACGGCGACAAAAGCGAGCATCTTCTGGAGGCGATTCCGGTGATGGCCTCCTATTGCGACATCATAGGAGTGCGCTCGTTCGCCCGCTTCGAGAGCCGCGAAGACGACTACACGGAAAAGATTCTGAACCAATTCATCCAGTATTCCGGAAAGCCGGTGTTCTCTATGGAAGCGGCCACGGGACATCCCCTGCAGGCGTTCGCCGACTTGATTACCATCGAAGAATATAAAAGGAAAGAACGCCCGAAAGTGGTGCTGACATGGGCGCCCCATCCGCGCGCGCTCCCGCAGGCCGTCCCCAACTCTTTCGCCGACTTCATGAACGAGGCCGACGTGGATTTCGTCATCACTCATCCGCAGGGATACGAGCTCGACCCGAAGTTCGTGCGCGGGGCGAAAGTGGAATACGACCAGATGAAGGCGTTTGAAGGGGCGGACTTCATCTATGCGAAAAACTGGGCCTGTCCGGGAGTGACCTGTCCGGAAGACTACGGGAAAGTGCTCAGCAAAGACATGGGATGGACGGTGGACGAGGCGCACATGGCCGTGACGAACGACGCGTTCTTCATGCACTGCCTTCCCGTCCGCCGCAACATGATTGTAACGGACGACGTAATCGAAGCGCCCACTTCGCTGGTTATTCCGGAAGCCGCCAACCGCGAGATTTCCGCCACGGTGGTGCTGAAACGGATGCTGCAGGACTTGGCATAAAAACGCCTCCGCTTTTAAAGCGAAACGTGCGGGCGTTCCGGTCGGAACGTCCGCACGTTTGCCGCAAGCCCGTCAGCGAACCGGGCCGACATACGTCTTCGACGTATCCAACTCGATATAAGCCTTTTCCACGGTGAAGAAGGTGCCTATCGTGCCGTCGGCCGGAAGGTTCGTCACCGTGCAGGTGTAATAATACGTTTCGCCTTCGGCCGTGGTGTAATATGCCGTCATCACTCCGACATTTCCTTGGCGGACAAACTTCAAGTCCACCTCCACATTCCGCATAAAGGTGTTGAAATCGTCGATGTTGAAGTCAAAATCAAAGCTGATGGTGTGGCCCTCTCCCTCTTGAGCGTCCGTCCATCCATACCAGTCCGCACGCATCACCGCATATTCCACATAGCCCTCATCGCCGCGACGCTTGCCGTTGGACACCACAAACACGTAGTTGTGCGGATAGGCTGCGCCGTCGCTATGATTGGCGAACCGGTATTCAAACTCGCCGTCGCCGTCTATCGTCTCCACATCCGACAGTTCTTCCCACATCGCGGAGGTATAGTCCGTCTTGCCGACCGTCACGATGACCTCTTCTTCCGCATCCTCGCCCCGAATGGCACCCACGTATGTTGCCGAAGTCCTCAGCTCGATGTAAGACTTCTCCACGGTGAAGAAGGTGCCTATCGTGCCGTCGGCCGGAAGGTTCGTCAATGTGCAGGTATAATAATACGTCTTTCCCTGGGCAGTGGTGTAGTGTGCCGTCATCGTCCCTCCGGTTCCCCGGCGGACGAACCTCAAGTCCACCTCCGCATCCTGCATAAAAAGATTGAAATCGCCGATGTTGAAGTCATACTCAAAGCTGATGGTGTGTCCCGGCCCTTCCTGTCCGTTCGTCCATCCGTACCAGTCGGCACGCATCACCGCATACTCTGCATAGCCCTCATCGCCGGGACGCTTGCCGTTGGACACCACAAACACGTAGTTATGCGGATAGGCTGCGCCGTCGCTGTGGTTGGTAAACTTGTATTCAAACTCGCCGTCGCCGTCTATCGTCTCCACATCCGACAGTTCTTCCCACATCGCAGAAGTGTAATCCGTCTTGCCGATTGTCACAATGCCCCTTTCCGGCACCTCGGTCTCGTCCTCTCCGATTCCGTCTTTATACACGTTCAGGTTCTCCATCCAGAACTCTTCCGGGCGGTTCTCTGCCCCATAGCCGATATACATAGCCGTAGCGGAAGCGGAAAGGAACTCGAACATTTGCCCGCACAGCGCTCCGTCAATCTCCGTCGTTCCGGCTTCTGCCCCGTCTTTGTACAGAGTATAAACGCCGTCCGCCATCTTGACGGCAAAATAATGCCATTCCCCATCGTTCAATCCGGAAAGTCCTTCGCTCAATGTCTGCCCGTCAAAAACAAGTCCCATCCTTTCCGTAACAACCAGTTTCCGGCCTTGAGCATCGTCTGCAAACGACACCAGCGCTCCGCTTCCGTCTGCCGCCCTCGAATGCGCATCGGTTTGCGCGTCCCCATGCGCTCCGGGAAACTTCACCCATGCCGTGAAAGAGAAGCCCTCCACAAGCGGTCTGCCGGCAAGGGGATTGGCCGTCGAAACGTAGCCCCCGTCAAGATGCAGGACATTGCTTGCAAAGTCTTCGTCCCATACAAATTCCGGTTCACGGCCGCCTTCATAGGTTCCCGTCGCCATTGTCTCGTCAAGACCGTCGAAGGTATATGAACCGACATTGGTCAGAATAGGAATTTCCGGCTTCGCTGCAGACGAATCTATGCCGTCGTCGTCAGAACAAGCGCATATACATAATGTCATCACGGCCGCAGCAAGAACATGCAGCCATCTCCTTCTTATATTCATACCGTTGAAGATTATTAAAAAGTTAACCATTAAAAAATGTCCGCAATCCCGACCGACAGTAAAAGCCTCCAAAATCATCCGACGACTCCGCAAGCCGGAAAGACATTCCGGACACTCAAAACTCTACTTCCGCAAGAAACGCTCGGCGCGCCCCGGAGAAAACAACTCCCAAAGCGATGCCACCGTCCATCCGGGAGCAAAAATATCATTGTAATAGCCCTTGCCGCCCTTGCCGTAGTCCCAATGCGTATGCTGCACCACTTCGGGATAATATCCCGCCTTGCCTACGCCGCAAAGGAAGCCCTCACGGGGGAGCAGCTGCCGCATAGATGTGGAGATGACCTCCGCAAAATCAGCGAAACGCGATTCGCCGCAAGACTTTGCAAGCCAGCGCAAGACATCCGCAAAGTCGAAAACGAACACATCGATATGGTTGTTCTCTACCGAAACGTTGCCCCAGCCGCGCGTTTTCAGCCCTATGTCGCCCAACATCTGTCCGGGAGCGAAAGGAACGTCCCACACATAATACCACGACAAGGCGAAGTAGGCCGCATCGCGGGCCAGCGACACATAGCGGGCCGCCTTCCCGCCCTCAGACACCAAAGCCAGGTAATAGACTGCCGTGGCCGCATAAAGCGAGGCTTCCTTGTCCTCGCAATTGGCGTCGAGGGTAGACGAAAAGAAATCCGCCTTCGAGATGATTTCCCTGTCCAGATAGTCTACCGTCCGTTCGGCACCCTTCAGATAACGCTTGTCCTTGAAGTATTTGTAGCCCATCACCAAGGGGAGAGTGGCGGAAGGCGTGCTGCCGCCCGTAGAGTCCACCACGGAAAAATCGTCACGGAACTTGCGCGGGAAACTGCCGTCCGCGCCTTGCAGCTTCAGGAACATGTCGAGCATGGCGCGCACGCGCTTTTCCCATTCGGGATGCCTGCGGCCCTGCCGCTTCTCGTAGTCCAAATAATAGAGGACGGCATACGCTCCTTCCGACTGGCGGCGTATGCTATGGACAGGCTCCACAACGCCGCTCCTGCACATCACCACTTCATTGAAAAAGCCCGCTTGTGAAAAGCCGTTCTTCAGGTAGGAATCGAACACGCTGTTCGCCTGCGTTGCCATATCGGGCAGGTTCTGCTGCTCCGCATACTCCAAGGCATTGAACGCGTTGAGCAGCGTGCGGCCCACGAAGCCTACTTCCGCTTTCTCCGGACTGTCGCAGGCGGACACGCGCATATCCGGACTGGCATAATAGTTCAACGTTCCGGAAACGTAGGAGCCGGAGAAGTAGCCGCTCAAGACCTTCTTCACGTATTCCGGAGTATAGGCCGTATCCACAGGCTTCGGGCGGAACATGTCGAAGCTGTACTCCCACGTGCGACGCACGCATTCCGAGAAATCGGCGGCGTCCCTTTCAGACAATTTCCAAACGAGCGACACGCTTTCGCCCTTCCGCAAGAGCTGATATGCCTCCACAGCCGGAGCCAAAGTCAGCTTCCGGACGTAGCTCTTCGGAGCCTCCCGGTAGGGAAAGCCGTAAGCCAGCGACGTCTCGCCGTCCTCGTTCAGGAAGCCGGTATAGCCGATGGAGGTCTTTCCGGAGAGAATCACCTCACCCTCCTGACGGGCGGCCAGCGCGTCAGACTCGAAACTGTCAATCCGGACAACCGACACGGAGCGGCCGTTCTTCTCGTCGAAGGCCGCAGTGAGCGGAGCGCTGAGACGGTCTTCACGAACTATCCAGCTGTCTGACGAATAAAACGAGGGAGCCTCTTCGGGAGAGCGCAGATTGCGGCGATACCAGAAGCCGGGCATGTAAAACAGACAGTCGTCATGCCGGAATCCGGTCTTCACCCGTTCTCCATAATTAAAATACACGTTTTCTTCGGCAGCAAGGGTTACGGTGACACGCAGCCCAGTTTCAGTGGCAACCGTCTGCCTGCCGACCATTACCGGTATGCGTTCTGCCGGAACGCCGACGTACACCCCTTCCTGCAGCTTGCGGAACTCAAGCGGATATTCCCGCGCCGCATTGCCCGGAACTTTCAGAGAAAGCACGGCCGACACGTCCTGCACGGAAACTTCCGCCGCACCCGTTTCCGCCCACGCAAAAGGCAGCAGGGCGCAAACCCACGACAATATTCTTTTTATCTTCATACTCGCAACAAATAACGTTTGTAAATGATTTTTCCACTATTACGGACATCCGGCCTTGCCCGAAGCGGCCTGACGGAAAACGCCGCCGCATTCCGGCCGAAACGCCGGGGCGTTTTGAAAAAAACCGCCGGGCAATCGCCGTCCGAGCCGTATCAATAACTTTGATAGGTCTGGTAAGGGACAATGACTTCCTCCTTGCTTACCGCTATGTTGTAAATGCCGTTCGCAGCCTTCGACATGTGCAAGGGCACGATGCGGGTGTAGCGGGGATTGACGACGGTCTCCGAGTTGTGGACATGGTACACGTAATAATACAGCCCGTCCTTTCCCCGGAAGAAATCGCCGTGCCCGGACCCGTTCTCGCCCACCGTTTCGCGGCTGATGACGGGGTTTCCCTTATACTTGGTCCACGGCCCCATAGGAGAACTGGCGGTGGCATACCCCACTGCATAGTCGGCGCTCATGTAATGGTTGGCCGAATAGAACAGATAATACACGCCGTCCAGCTTGACCACCGTCGGGCCTTCCATGACCGGGTCGGAAGGATAGCTCTGCGTGTTCTCCCACGCCTCAGTGATCCACAGGCACTGCCGCCGGGTGTCGGCCTTGACGGTGCCCGTTTCCATGTCGAATTCCGCTGCCCAGATGTAGTTTCCGCCGTTGAAACGGACGTAATAGAGATAATACTTCCCGTCATTGTCCTTGAACAGGAACGGGTCTATGTTCTTTTCCGAACTGTCTATTGCCCTGAAAGGATATTGCCGGAACGGTCCGGTCACCCCGCTCCCTTTGGCAAGAGCCGTCTGCTCGTCGGCCGTATAAGCAAGATACCACGCTCCGCCGTCCTGAAACCATTGGGGCGCCCAGAATCCGGCGTCTCCATAAGTGTTGCCTTTGTTCAGGATGAAGCGGTTCACGTCGGGAGTGCCTGTCGTCCACTCATGCAAGTCTTTCGACATCAGCACGGTAAACCCCGGCACAACCTGCGAGCCGGTGCCCGTCATATAATAGGTGTCGCCGTCCAGCACAACGGTAGGGTCGGCATATACAATATTCTGCCGCTGCACGCTCTGGCTCGCAGATTCGCAGCTCAACATCGTGAAAGCGGAAACGCCGCATAAGAATGTTTTGATATTCATAAACGTCATAGCTTTAAAAATCATTGTTTTTATTGGTATCCTTCATTTTGCACCATGTTCGGATTCATCTCCATCTCGCGCGCCGGAACGGGCAGCACCCAATAGTTGTCTCCTCCCCACGTGTACGAGTAAGTGTTCTCGCCCCACACCTGGCACATGCCGTTGGTGCCACCGTCCGGCTTGTAGAACTTCAGGTCTTTCCATGTTTTCCAACGTATCTCGTCGAAAAACACCACGTCTTCGCCAAGCAGCTCCCAATGGCACTCGTTCATGATGCGCCGGCGCATGTCGTCTTTTCCGCTTACCGCAGTCGCCGCATTGGAGTCCAGCGGCTGCGCGCCCGCACGGTTGCGCACCTCGTTCACCTTGTTTATGGCCTCCGGCGTATCTCCCAGCTCGTTCAAGGCTTCCGCCCAGTTGAGCAACACTTCCGCATAGCGGATAAACGGCAGGTCGAGGGAAGAATAAAAAGTCATGGCCTCCATTCCCTCTCCCACGAACTTCCGGTTCACGTAATATGCCATAGACGCGACATCCGTCTGCAAATCATACACAGGAGCCATCACCTCGCGGTACGGAACGCGCATGGTATATTCGGCGGGAGTGCCGGAGCGTCCGCCCAGATAAGTGCTGTAAGGCGTAATGACAGACATGGCCAGACGAGGGTCACGGTTTGCGTAAGCCGCCTTGACCCTGGCTTCGTTCCCCGGAGTGACGTACTTCGACATGTCCGCTCCCCTGCCTCTGTAAAGTTCCTTCTCGTCTTCCGTCGCGTCATCGCGGAGGAAATACACGCTGCGCGCCTCAGGGCTCATCTCGTTATATCCGGGGATATAGTCGTTCCAGTCAAACTTGCTGCCGTCCGCATTCTCATAAGTGTCCACGAAGCAAGGATTGACGATGTAGTTCGTCCAGCCGATGCCCGTGCCCGTGCCGTCGTCAGGCATGCTTCGCGTGCCGTAGCTCCCGTTCTTCACGGAGGCGCATTCGCCGTCGTTCTCGCTTGAGCACTGCAGGGAGAATATCATCTCGTCGCACCGCTCGTTCTCTTCCTTGAACAATTGCTTGTATGATTCGGCCCCGGAAGCGGTGTACAGGCTGTAGCCGCATTTCTTCACCGCCTCAAAGTCATCGGCAGCCTTTTTCCATTCTTTTTTCCACAGATACACCTTGCCGCGCAAAGCGTATGCGGCTCCCTTCGTGACGTGTCCGTAGTCTGCATCTTCCGCGCCATACTTGTCCGGAAGGTTGGAGTCGTTGATACACGAAGTCAAGTCTTCTATCAAGTAATCCCATATCTCATCCTGCGTAGAACGGGCCAGCTGCGCCTTGTCAGTCTCCTTGACGGGTTCTGTATAGTAAGGGACTCCGCCATACAGGATGTTCAGCCTGTAATACCACCACGAACGCAAGAAACGACATTCCGAGACCAAACGGGATGCCTTGGCCTCATCCATGCCAGGAACGGCAGGCAAGTTGGCTATCACATCGTTGGCCCGCAAAATGCCTCCATAGTAGGTCTTCCACCAACGCTCGCTTCCCCGGTCGCTGTTCGACGAGTTGGTGCCGAACAAGAAGTCCAATCCGCCTATCCAGTTGCGGTCAAGGTCCATCATTGACGACCAAACGTCAAACCAACCGACCCATCCGTCATTGTACCCTTCATACAGCACGTTATATACTCCCGTCACCGTTTGTTCCGCCAAAGTCGGGTTCGTCCACACGTCACTCTCACTGGCAGAATTCGACGGAGTAAGGTCCATATCCACACAACCGACACAGCAGCCGAATCCCAGAATCCACGCCAGCCTTTTGCAATATTCTTTTGTCATGATTCTCATATCTTCTTTTCTTTTAGAACGTAATATTAACGCCGAACGCATATTGCCTCATCGGAGCATAGCCCGCACCGGATGCCATTTCCGGGTCCATCCCTTCAAATCCTGTGATGGTAAGCAAGTTCTCTCCCGACGCATAAACGCGCAAGTTCTGCACATAAAGTTTTTCCATCCACCTCTTAGGGAAAGTGTAACCGACGGTAAGATTCTTCAACTTCATATAGTCGCCTTTGTGCAGATGCCATTCGCTCACCGCGCTTGTCTGATTGGTTCCGCTCATAGTCAGGCGGGTATTCTTAGACGTAAGATTCGTGCGCGGATCATCCGGATTTTCCGGGTCATAGAAATAATGGTCATAAGCCACATCCTTGCCGATACCCCATCCTCTGGTCAGCACCGTGCTGTTCTGCGATTGGGTGTACCATTGAATCTTGAATCCGGCCGCTCCTGCCCAATTCATCGAAAAGTCAAAGCCTCTCCACGACAGACCGGCCTGCAAGCCATAATAAAACTTCGGCGTAGCGGAGCAACCTATAAAGTCACGATCGTTGTCGCTGCCATAGATGCCGTCTCCGTTCAAGTCGGCATAGATGATGTCACCATACCAAATCTTGCCTTTTCCGATTCCTTGCGAAGGATAGAACTCATAACCGGCTTTCACCATCGCCTGCAGCCATTGCATATCCTTTTCCGTCCGTATCATACCGTCTTTAGGGCCGCCATGCGGATTCACCCCGCCATCTGCATAAAACGCGGTTCCGTCGCCATGATAGAGTTTCAACATGTAATACTCGTTCATCGTATGTCCCTCCACCACACGTGCGTCGCCGCCGGTGGACACGTCGCCCAAGTTGGTTGTCCATACTCCGTCGACCCAACCGCGCTCCAAGCCGCCTTTGTATTTGGTCACTTCGTTCTTGTTGAACGAGAAGTTTCCGGATACGTTATACGAGAATCCGTTCACATGGTCTTGCCAGCTCAGCGTAAGCTCGACACCACGATTGCGCACTTCTGCAATGTTCTCTCTGGGCGACGAGAAATAAGACAAGGTAGGAGACAACGTAGGATTGTAAAGGATGCCGTCGGTCAGCTTGTTATACCACTCAACGGTACCTGTCAGACGATTCCTCAGCACGCCGAAATCCAAACCGACATTGGTTACTGTAGTCGTTTCCCACTCCAAATCGTAATTGGAGAATGAAGTCATGCCTATACCGCTTGCCAATGAATTTCCGAACACGTAACGCCTTACATCATACAGCGACTGCCACTCATAGTTGTTGATGGAGTTATTGCCCAGTTGCCCCCATGAAGCGCGAAGTTTCAGATTGTCGAACCAGCCCAAGTTGCGCATGAACTTTTCTTCTGATATGCGCCATCCGGCAGAGAACGACGGGAAAACTCCCCAACGGTTTTCCGAAGAAAAGCGTGAAGAACCGTCATAGCGCACGTTCGCCTCCAACAGATAACGAGAGTCGTAAGCATACGTCACACGACCGAACAAAGAGCGGGACGAGAACTCCGTCGTGTTCCCCGACACATAATTAGGTTCGGTCATGGCATCAAAATCGGTCAGCCCGGCATCCACCATCCCCTTCATGCTGACATCCGTCGTGCGGCGCCACTTGCGGTATTCTTCATACCCTACCATAGCCGCCACGTCATGCTTTTTCCCGAACACTTGCCCATAGTTGAGCACTACGTTGCTCTTCCAGCTCTGATCGCCGTCTATCCAATAGTAAGTCTCATCTTCAGAAAGAGTCTCGGAACTTGGAGATGCGCTTACCACCGTACCGGTACGGAAGTTCATCTGCTCGCGATATTCCGCTTCGTGCAGGAAACGTTCGTCACGGAAATGGTCGTAATAGAAGTTGTAAGCCACAGAAAAATGCTTCAAGAAATCCACCTTCACATAGGGATTCACATAAAACTTCGTCTGCTTGTAGAATCCGCTTTGGCGGTCGATGAAATAAGTAGGGTTGGTAGACGTAGGGTCTTCCTCCGTAGCAGCCGGAACTCCGAACTTGCCGTCGTAATAAGGATACGTCCCCGGAGTAGCTTTCTGCATCATGGTGCCGTTCAGGTCGCTCACGTTATTGCGGTCCTGGTCTGTATGGTATCCCCATGCGCGCATTCCCACGGAAAGGAAGTCCGTCACTTTCGCCTCGACGTTGGAACGCATGTAATATTTCTTCGCCCCCGAATTGCTGGTAAGTCCCGGATTGTCCAGAAAAGTGGCGCTCAGACTATACGTTGTCCGCTTTTCCGCTCCGGATACGGTCACGCTATGCTCTTGCATCCACTTAGGATTATACACCTCATCATACCAGTCTGTATTGGGATACGCCACGCTGTTCGGATAGCCCGATTCGGAAATTCCGTTCGGATCGGCCAGAGCCGCCCGCCATTGCTTTATGGTAGCGTCTCCGAACAGCGCAGCCTGCCCGCTGTTTGCAGCCGCTTCATTCATAAACTCCATGTAGTCGGCATAATTTGACACTTGCCGTATCAGCTTGGCCGGAGTGTTGTAGGAAAACTTGCCGGAATAAGAAACGTTTATCTTGCCTTCGCTTCCCTTCTTGGTAGTCACAAGAATCACGCCGTTGGCGCCCCGGTTTCCATAGATGGCACAAGAAGCGGCATCCTTCAAGACGGAAATCGTAGCGATGTCGTTAGGATTGATCTGGCTCAGTCCCATCTCCATTCCGTCCACCAATACCAGCGGACTTGAGTCGTTGAGCGTGCCGTTTCCGCGAATAAGCACCGTGGCGCTCTCCGAGTTGGGCTGGCTGCTGCTCTGCATGATATTCAAGCCTGCCACCATACCGGACAAGGCAGACGACACGGTTGTCACAGGGCGCGAAAGCGTTTTGTCAGTAAAATCGACGGAAGCTACCGACCCCGTCAGGTTGACTTTCTTCTGCGAGCCGTAGCCCACCACAACCACTTCCTCAAGCATCCGCGTGTCGTCGTGCATGACTACGTTCATAGGTTCGCCTGCAAAAGGCTTCTCCAAACTCTCCATCCCGATATAGGAGAACACGAGCACGTCGCCCGCTTTTCCCTCCAACGAGAACTTGCCGTCAAGATCGGTAATCGCGCCGACAGAGGTGCCTTTCACGAGCACGCTCACGCCAATGAGAGGCTCTCCGTCCGCATCCGTCACCGTCCCCGTAACCGGCACGTTTTGCGCTTTCGCAGCAACGCCCAGAACGGCAAGCAGAGATAAAAACAATATTTTCTTAATCATTTTTCTGAATAGATAATTAGGTTATACACTAAGTTACGGCTTGCAGAGCCGTTCTACATTTATCATTCCGCACAAAGCGGCGCCTTTTCTTCGCGCGGCAAGAAATCCGGTCGTCATGTTACCATAGGCATAGATTTTTAAGACATCACACATTAGGTTTCCACTCGTTTTCATGACGCAAAGTTATGACGGCAAGGATTAAACGCATGCAACAATACTGCCATTTTCTACGACAATCGAAGCAAAACAGCTTTTGCACAGGAAATTGAAGGGGCATGAACGGATTCTTCTATTTTACGGCCGATATCTTCCTCGCTCCCGGCAAAGAAAAAAAACGCCCCGGCATTCCAAAAGAAACGGGCAAGCGTTTCAGGCAAAACATGACGGCGCTTTGCCTGAAACTCCGGGATTCATTTCACGAAATCCTTGGGCAGCTTTCCGAACTGCTTCAAGAAGCATTTCGTGAAATAAGAAGGAGTGTTAAATCCCGTCATATAGCAAACTTCATTGATTTTATGCTCTCCGCTTTGCAGCAGCTGGGCGGCTCTCTTCAAACGCTCCAAACGTATATAGTCGTTCGGCGTCATGTCGAGCAGGCCCTTTATCTTGCGGTTCAGGCTGGAACGGCTCATGCACAGCATCCGGGCCATTTCGTCCAAGCCGAAATCGGGGTTCTGCATGTTGGCGGCCGCCACATCGTTCAACGACTTCAGAAACTGCTCGTCGGCCTTGCTCATAGCCATGCTGTTGGCCTCCACAAACGGAGAATGGGCGAACGATTTGCGCAGCTTCTCCCGATTGCTCAACAGGCTGGACACGCAAACCTTCAGATATTCCACCGAAAACGGCTTCTCGATATAAGCGTCCGCTCCCTGCTTCATGCCTTCTATTCTGGCCTGAAGCGTCGTTTTGGCCGTCAGCAGAATAACCGGGATGTGGCTGTAGTTCACATCCGACTTCAGACGCTCGCACAGCTCCAAGCCGTCCATTTCGGGCATCATGATGTCTGACACCACGATGTTGACCATATTCTTCTCCAGCACTTCCAAAGCGTCGGCTCCGTTGCAAGCTGTCAGGACATGAAAGTCAGCGCGCAACTGTCTGGCCACAAAATCGCGCATCTCCGCGCTGTCCTCCACCACAAGCACCGTATAACGACGCTCCGGCCCCGCCTCCGTATGTCCGTCTTTCATTTCCGGCCCGACTGCTTCCGTTTCTTTCGGCGCCATCTTCAAAGTCTCTACATGGCTGAGAGGCACATCGAGCACGAAACAATTGCAGTCCAAAGAATCGGTCATCTTCAATGTCCCGCCATGCAGTTCGGCAAGCGAGCGCGCCAGCGGAAGTCCGATACCCGTACCTTGCACCGGGCACAACGTTCCTTCCTTATATTGCACGAACGGCTTGAATATCTCCTCACGCATAGCAAGCGGAACAACCGGCCCGTCATTGCAAACGGAGAGCCGGATACGCTCCGGCGCAACCGACAAACTCACCTGTATGCGGGAAGCGGAATATTTGATGGCGTTGGTAAACAAATTGCTGACTATCTTCGTAAACCCCTCCTTGTCTACCGAAGCCAAAAGCCTTTCGGGAGAGTCTATCACGAAACTCAAATTTTTCTGGCGCGCCAAAGGCTGGAAGCGTTTGTAGGTATTGCGCAATATCTCG
Source organism: uncultured Phocaeicola sp. (assembly GCA_944320135.1). Lineage (GTDB taxonomy): Bacteria > Bacteroidota > Bacteroidia > Bacteroidales > Bacteroidaceae > Phocaeicola. The sequence continues at coordinate 112,093 of CALUGI010000004.1, forward strand.
GCCACGTCGCACTCCACGAAATTCAGCTTAAAGCCCTGCGTCTCCGTCTTTCGGAAATCAAGCAACTGGTTTACAAGGTCAAGCAGACGGTTGGCGTTCAAATCCATAATCTCCAAATCGTCCCTGATTTCATCGGACACATGCCCGGACGACAACACGCTCTCCAAAGGGCTCTTGATAAGAGTAAGCGGAGTGCGTATCTCATGAGCCACATTGGTAAAGAAATCTATTTTTGCCGTATACAGTTCACGTTCTTTCTTCCGCTCAAACTCCTCCATCGCCAGACGCTGCTTGCGCAAAGTTTTCTTTCTGAAATACAGCACGGACGCGACCGCCATCCCCAAAGCCAGAACAGCATATAAAGCATACGCCCAAACCGACAAATAAAAAGGCGGACGAATGCGGATGCCGAGCGTCCTTTCTTCCGGATTCCACACCCCGTCGCTGTTGGAGCCGCGTATGCGCAACGTATAGTTCCCGTATCTCAGGTTGGAATAACTGATTCTCGACTGATGTCCGACAGGATACCAGTCGCGGTCGAAGCCTTCAAGCATACACTCCAAACGGTTCATCTCAGGAGCCTGATAGCTCAAAGCCGCCACGTGCAAGGAAAAAGAGTTTTGGTCGGCATCCAAGGCAATCCGTTCTGAATAGACAATATTTTCTTCCAAGGGAGAAGAAGCGTCGGAAGCCTTTGTCGTGAGACGCTTGTTGGACAAATAGAAATCTGTAATAACCACCGGAGGAAGATAGTCATTAGGAACAAAAGTGTCAGGATTGAAAGCAATAAGCCCGTTGATAGTGCCTAAATAGATTCGTCCGTCCGGGGCGAGATGTCCCGACTGGAAATTAAACTGGTTGCTCAGCAGTCCGTTCGCCTTGGTATAAATGTTTTTGATGCCTTCCTCCGGGTTGAAGCGCAACAGCCCGTTGTTGGAAGTCAGCCACAAATCGCCGTGCTTGTCTTCCACCATTCTATATACGGTATTCGGAAATCCGTCCTCCATGCCGTAACGGACAAAATCGTCCGTCTGAGGATTATATCGGCAAAAGCCGTCTCCCAATGTCATGAACCACAACTGCTTCCGGCTGTCTTCGAAGATGCTGACAATGCGGTTGGAAGGCAAGGAGGACTTGCAGCCTTCATCTGACAGATAGTTCTTCCACTTCCATTCGCTCTGCTCGTAACAGAACACCCCGTTGGCATAAGTGGCAAGCCACAAGTTGCCTTTTGAGTCTTCTTGAATGTCATACACGAACATGTTCTTCAGCTGAGGAATACGAATAAAGCTGTCGGCATCCCGATTATACTTCACCAAACCGGAAGTCGTCCCTATCCAGATGTCACCGAGGGCAGTACGGCATACGCTGAACACGTCATCAGCAGGAAGCTGGCTCTCCGCATCTCCTTTGCCGTAGTGACTCACCTGGCGAGTCTGCAAATCAATCCGGTTCAGCCCTCCGGAGAAAGTGCCCACCCATAACCAGTCTCCGTCCAAACAAAGGCCATGCACATTGCGGTATATAGAAGGATGTCGGAAAGGCGCAACGGTCCCGCTCTGCAAATCGAGATTGAACAATCCTTTATCTTCCGTTCCAATCCATAAGTCGCCGCTGTTCCCGTCACAAATTTCACGCACTCGCCTGCCGAAGGCACGGAGATTCTCTTTAGGATATATCTTCTCAAAATAAGTCCACTGGTAAGGATAATAGTTCACTCCGCCGAAATAAGAGCCTATCCACATGCCGCCTTCCTCGTCGCGGCAAAGCGAATAAATGGCGTTGTCGGACAAAGCATAAGAATCGTCCTGTTCGGGTGCGGTCAGATGCACTTTCTGTCCGTCCGACAAGCGGCAAATATACAGCCCCGTCTCCGTCCCTGCCCAAAGTTCGTCATCCGACCTCAATTGCAACGCACGCACATAAGCATCCAGCACACGACGTGTCTTGCGAGTAGCAAGATTGATTTCGGTCAATCCCGCATTAGAAGCCACATATATGCAATTATACGTTCCGGCAACCTCCTGGTTTATGACATCCCCCTTGAATGTTTCATTTCCTCCGGCATCTTTGAACGGACGCATAGGAACGCTGAAATCCTTCGGCACGCAATACAGATTGTCGGCATACAAGCCGACCCAGCAAGTGTCTCCCGAAATCCAGAAATGAGAGACATTAGGCAAAGAAGAATCGTAAAGACAATGAATCAATCTTTTGCTTTTCCGGTTATATCGGAACAATCCCTGCTTTTCTGCGGCAATCCAAACGTCTTGTCCGTCTCCTGCAATATAAGTTACGTACTCCGTTATACAGCTGTTCCGGTTGCTGGCAATCTCAAAAGGCGTAAAGACATCCGACATCGGGTCATACACGAAGACTCCCCCGTCAGTCCCTATCCAAATAAACCCTTCATCATCCTCAAACAATGCTGTAATGAAATTTTTTCCCAATCCGGAGTTTTCCTTTTTATACACAAAAAAAGAAGAACCGTCGTAACGGTTCAAACCCTCTTTGGTGCCGAACCACATAAAGCCTTTCCTGTCTTGCAGTATCTGGTAAACGGTGTTTTGAGACAGGCCGTCATCTACATCCAGCGACCTGAAACAGTATTGGACGGATTCGCGCGCAAATGCAGGCAGAAACATTATCAAACAAACGATTAACGACAGTACGTTTCTCCCATTGGGAACGTTTCTCCCTCTTGCGCCGTCCGACCGCAAAAAGGATGAAGACAAAACTAAAGCTGACAACGAAGTATTCATGTTTCTTTGCATTTGGCCGATGATTTATGACTGCACAAAGATAATTGTTTTTATGACAAACGCAACCTTCGTCAAAACAAGAAGCCCGGCCAATGGCCGGGCTTCTTCCTCTATGTCCCATCGTATCTTTCCGACACGTTATTCAACTTCACTATAGTCAAGAATGTTCTTTTTGTTGGCCATAATGCGATCATACTCTTCGCGCGAACCGACCACAATCTTGTCAAATTCACGCTGGCCCGTACCGGCAGGAATCAGATGACCGCAGATTACGTTCTCCTTCATTCCTTCCAAACGGTCGCTGCGTCCGTTGATAGCAGCTTCGTTGAGCACCTTGGTTGTCTCTTGGAACGAAGCCGCAGACATGAAGCTGGAAGTTTGAAGTGCGGCGCGCGTGATACCCTGAAGAATCTGGGTAGACGTAGCGGGCACAGCATCGCGTACTTCTACCGGGCGCAGGTCGCGGCGTTTCAGCATACTGTTCTCGTCGCGCAACTTGCGAGCCGTCACTATCTGTCCGGGCTGCAGGTTTTGAGAATCACCGGCATCGACAACAACCTTCTTTCCCCAGATACGATCGTTTTCTTCGTTGAACTCGATGCGGTCAACCACCTGTTGCTCAAGGAATCGCGTATCGCCCGGTTCATCAATCTGCACCTTACGCATCATCTGACGCACAATGATTTCGAAGTGTTTGTCGTTAATCTTCACACCTTGCAGACGATAAACGTCTTGAATCTCGTTGACGATATATTCTTGAACTGCCGTAGGCCCTTTGATAGCAAGGATATCCGCCGGAGTAATTGCACCGTCTGACAACGGAGTACCGGCACGCACATAATCGTTCTCCTGCACCAATATCTGTTTGGACAAAGCTACAAGATATTTCTTCACATCACCAGTCTTCGAAGTTACTACGATCTCACGGTTACCGCGCTTGATTTTACCCATCGTCACCTCACCGTCAATCTCGGAAACCACAGCAGGATTGGACGGATTACGGGCCTCGAACAATTCCGTAACACGCGGCAGACCACCTGTGATGTCACCCGCTTTGCCGACAGCACGCGGTATTTTGACAAGAATGTCGCCGGCTTTTACCATTCGGCCGTCGTCTACCACCACGTGACCGCCCACAGGAAGATTGTATGTGCGCACAACGCGGCCTTCCGCATCCAAGATGTGGAGAGAAGGTATCTTCGACTTGTCTTTCGATTCGGTTATGATAATCTCACGCAAGCCCGTCGCTTCATCAGACTCAACCTTGTAAGTGACGTTTTCGATTACGGATTCAAACTCAACACGTCCGGATGCCTCTGTCACAATGACCGCATTGAACGGGTCCCATTTAGCAATCAAACGGCCTGCTTCAACGACCTCCCCGTCAGAAGCGTAAAGGCGAGAACCGTAAGGCACGTTATGCGTAGAAAGGATAATCCCTGTGTTGACATCCACAAAGCGCACCTCAGCCAAACGGCCGACTACAACTCGTACCGGTTCGCCTGTCTCTTCCACTGCGTCTACCGTGCGCAGCTCTTCAAATTCCAGACGGGCTGCATTCTTGGCCGTCACCGTAGCATTGGCCGCCATATTTCCCGCAATACCTCCGGCATGGAATGTACGCAGAGTAAGCTGTGTACCCGGCTCGCCGATTGACTGAGCGGCAATGACACCCACCGCCTCGCCTTTCTGAACCATACGGCTCGTAGCCAAGTTGCGTCCGTAACACTTAGCACAAACTCCGCGTTTTGACTCGCAAGTGAGCACGGAACGGATTTCAACGCTTTCAATAGGAGACTTCTCTATTTCTTCAGCTATCGCTTCCGTAATTTCTTCACCGGCTGCCACAATCAACTCTCCTGTTGTAGGATGGATAATGTCATGGACAGAAACACGGCCCAAGATACGCTCGTAAAGCGTAGCGATTACCTCATCATTATTTTTTAAAGCCGTGCATACCAAACCGCGCAATGTTCCGCAATCTTCTTCATTGATGATGACATCATGCGAAACGTCAACGAGACGACGAGTAAGGTATCCCGCATCGGCTGTCTTCAACGCCGTATCGGCCAAACCCTTACGCGCACCGTGAGTAGAGATAAAGTACTCAAGCACGGACAAGCCTTCCTTGAAGTTGGAGAGGATAGGGTTCTCAATGATTTGTGCGCCTTCAGCGCCTGCCTTCTGGGGTTTGGCCATCAATCCGCGCATTCCGGAAAGCTGGCGTATCTGCTCTTTAGAACCACGAGCACCGGAATCAAGCATCATGAAAACAGAATTGAATCCTTGGTCATCGTCCCTGATAGTTTTGTAAAGAATATCGGAAAGGTCACTGTTGACGTGAGTCCACGTATCGATAACCTGATTGTAACGTTCGTTGTCAGTGATGAAACCCATGTTGTAGTTCGCCATAATCTGTTCGATTTCCTCATTGCCTCGACGCACCAGATCTTCCTTTTCTTTCGGAATGATGATATCGCCCAAGTTGAACGACAGACCTCCTTCAAAGGCTTTCCGATAACCGAGATTCTTGATACCGTCGAGGAACTCGCAAGCACGAGCCACGCCCACCTTCTTAATGACATCGCCGATAATATCACGCAATGACTTTTTGGAGATGACAGTGTTAAGATAACCGCACTCGTCGGGAACCAATTCATTTACAATCACGCGACCCACAGAAGTCTCTTTGATAAGTTTCTTCACCACATGCCCTTCTTCATCGATGTCGTTGGCTACTACGCTGACTATCGCATGAATATCCACCTTGCCTTCATTGTAGGCAATCATCGCTTCTTCAGGACCGTAGAATATCAAGCCTTCACCCTTGGCACCTTTGCGGAGCTTGGTAATATAGTAAAGGCCGAGCACCATATCCTGTGCAGGCACCGTGATAGGCGCACCGTTGGCCGGGTTCAAGATATTGTGCGATTGCAGCATCAGCAATTGGGCTTCCAACACGGCCTCATTGCTAAGCGGCAAGTGAACAGCCATCTGGTCGCCGTCGAAGTCCGCATTGAAGGCGGTACAAGCCAGCGGATGAAGCTGGATAGCCTTTCCCTCGATCATCTTGGGCTGGAACGCCTGGATGCCGAGACGGTGAAGCGTCGGGGCGCGGTTGAGCAACACGGGATGGCCCTTCATCACATGCTCAAGAATATCCCAAATGACGGGTTCCTTACGGTCTACAATCTTCTTTGCCGATTTCACGGTCTTGACGATTCCTCGCTCGATAAGTTTGCGGATAATGAAAGGCTTGTAAAGTTCGGCAGCCATCAGTTTAGGAATACCGCATTCGCCCATCTTCAATTCCGGGCCGACCACAATAACCGAACGGGCAGAATAGTCGACACGCTTACCGAGCAAATTCTGGCGGAAGCGGCCCTGCTTTCCTTTCAAGCTGTCTGAAAGGGATTTCAGCGGACGGTTGGCATCCGTTTTCACCGCACTCGATTTGCGGGAATTGTCGAAAAGCGAATCTACGGCTTCCTGAAGCATACGCTTCTCGTTGCGCAGAATCACTTCGGGCGCCTTTATCTCAATAAGTCTTTTCAGACGATTGTTGCGGATGATGACGCGACGATAAAGGTCGTTCAAATCGGAAGTGGCAAAACGCCCGCCGTCCAACGGTACAAGAGGGCGGAGTTCGGGCGGAATCACCGGCACGATTCGAACAATCATCCATTCGGGTTTGTTGCGGCCACGAGACGCACGGAACGATTCTACTACCTGCAAACGTTTCAAAGCCTCGTTCTTGCGCTGCTGTGAGGAATCGTTGTTGGCCTTGTGCCGCAACTCGTAAGAAAGGGCGTCAAGGTCAAGCCCTACGAGCAAGTCGTAAATCGCTTCGGCCCCCATCTTAGCTATGAACTTGTTGGGGTCAGTATCGTCCAAATACTGGTTTTCTTTAGGAAGAGTTTCGACTATGTCAAGATATTCCTCTTCAGAAAGCAAATCGTATCTGCTTATTCCGTCTTCAGCCTTCACTCCCGGCTGTATAACCACATAGCGTTCATAATAAATGATTGCATCGAGCTTCTTCGTGGGCAGTCCCAACAGATAGCCTATCTTGTTAGGCAACGAACGGAAATACCAGATATGTGCAACCGGCACAACCAGCTGGATATGTCCGCTGCGTTCGCGCCGCACTTTCTTTTCCGTCACCTCCACGCCGCACCGGTCGCAAACAATGCCTTTGTAACGGATACGCTTGTACTTTCCGCAATGGCACTCGTAGTCTTTTACCGGGCCAAAGATTCGCTCACAGAACAGACCGTCACGCTCAGGCTTGTAAGTACGGTAGTTGATCGTTTCGGGTTTCAGCACCTCGCCATAGGAGTTTTCCAAAATCTCTTCCGGAGAGGCAAGGCCGATGGTAATCTTTGAGAAATTACTCTTTATCTTGGTATCTTTTCTAAAAGCCATACTTTATGTTTTATATTGATATAAAGAATTTTGTCAGGCAGGCGGGAAAATCAGCCCCGTCTGCCTTGCAGGTTTATTCCAGCGTAATGCTCAGGCAGAGTCCGCGCAGTTCATGCAAAAGCACGTTGAGTGACTCTGGTATGCCCGGAGCCGGCATCGGCTCTCCTTTCACAATAGCTTCGTAAGCCTTGGAACGTCCTGTCACGTCATCCGACTTGATTGTCAGGATTTCTTGCAGAATGTGAGCTGCGCCAAACGCTTCAATAGCCCAAACCTCCATTTCTCCGAAACGCTGACCGCCAAACTGAGCCTTACCGCCCAACGGCTGTTGGGTAATAAGCGAGTAAGGACCGATAGAACGCGCGTGCATCTTGTCTTCCACCATATGTCCGAGCTTCAGCATGTAGGTCACTCCCACCGTAGCCGCCTGGTCAAACTGCTCGCCGGTTCCTCCGTCATAGAGATAAGTCTTGCAGTAACGCGGCAGACCGGCCTTGTCAGTCCACTTGTCCAAATCGTCCAATGTAGCGCCGTCGAAAATCGGGGTGGCGAACTTCACGCCCAACTCCTTACCGGCACGCCCCAATACAGCCTCGAATATCTGACCGATATTCATACGCGACGGCACGCCCAACGGGTTAAGCACAATATCCACCGGAGTCCCGTCCGCCAAGAACGGCATATCCTCCTGACGCACTACACGCGAAACGATACCCTTGTTTCCGTGGCGACCGGCCATCTTGTCACCCACACCAATCTTACGTTTCTTGGCAATATAAACTTTAGCCATTTGAATGATACCTGAAGGAAGCTCGTCGCCAATAGTCAAAGCAAACTTCTTGCGCTTCAGTTCGGCATCAAGCTCCTTATATTTCTTCAGATAGTTCATTATCAAATCGCGAATCATATCGTTCTTGTGAGCATCGTTCGTCCAACGGCTCAACTGAACTACCGTATAGTCAAGCGATGACAAGTCATGCTTGGTGAACTTCGCGCCTTTGGCAATAACTTCTGCGCCCAAATAATCTTTCACGCCCTGAGAAACCTTGTCGGCAGTCAGCACCAGCAACTTGTCAATCATGATTTCTTTCAGAGCAGCGGCTTTCGTCTCAAATTCTTCGTTCAGTTTCGGCAGAATGGCTTTGTCTGCATTTTTCTCGCTGCGGGTCTTGATTACGCGAGAATACAGTTTCTTGTCAATGACCACTCCGCGCAATGACGGAGACGCCTTCAACGAAGCGTCCTTCACGTCGCCAGCCTTGTCACCGAAGATGGCACGGAGCAACTTCTCTTCAGGAGAAGGGTCCGACTCGCCCTTCGGAGTAATCTTTCCGATAAGGATATCGCCCGGCTCCACTCGCGCTCCGATACGGATGATGCCGTTCTCGTCCAAATCTTTCGTGGCTTCCTCGCTCACGTTCGGAATATCAGAAGTCAGTTCTTCCATACCGCGCTTCGTTTCGCGGACTTCCAATATATATTCGTCTACATGCACGGACGTAAGGATGTCTTCCCGCACCATGCGTTCGTTGAGCACAATGGCATCCTCATAATTGTATCCTTTCCAAGGCATATAGGCAACCAGCAGGTTCTTTCCCAACGCCAGTTCGCCGTCGGCTGTAGAATATCCTTCGGTCAGAATGTCGCCTTTCTTCACGCGCTGTCCCTTGCTGCAGATGGGGCGCAAGTCGATAGTCATGCTCTGGTTCGTTTTGCGGAATTTCGGAATACGGTATTCCTTCAGAGCCGGCTCAAAGCTGACGAACTCTTCATCTTCCGTGCGGTCATAAAGGATACGTATAGTCGTTGCATCCACAAATTCAACCACTCCGTCTCCTTCTGCCGCAATCTGCGTGCGAGAATCCTCACACAGCTGGCGCTCGATGCCCGTACCCACAATCGGCGCTTCTGTACGGAGCAAAGGAACGGCCTGGCGCATCATGTTTGAACCCATCAAAGCGCGGTTCGCGTCATCATGCTCCAAGAAAGGAATCAACGAAGCTGCGATAGAGGCAATCTGCTGCGGCGAAACGTCCATCAAGTCCACCTCGCCCGGAGCCACTACCGGATAATCCGCATCACGGCGCGCCTTCACCTTCGTGCGTACAAAGGAACCGTCGTCATTCAACGGAGCGTTGCCCTGAGCGATAATTTTGTCTTCTTCTTCTTCCGCAGACAAGTATTCAATGCCTTCAGAAGACAAATCCACCACTCCGTCTTTCACTTTGCGATAAGGGGTAACGATAAAGCCCAAATCGTTAATTTTCGCATATACGCACAATGAAGAAATCAATCCGATGTTCGGACCTTCAGGCGTTTCAATCGGACAAAGACGGCCATAATGCGTATAATGCACGTCGCGCACCTCAAATCCGGCGCGGTCACGCGACAAACCGCCGGGGCCCAATGCGGAAAGACGGCGTTTGTGAGTGATTTCCGCCAGCGGGTTTGTCTGGTCCATAAACTGCGACAACGCATTCGTTCCGAAGAAGGAATTGATAACCGACGAAATGGTTTTCGCATTGATAAGGTCAATCGGAGTGAACACTTCGTTGTCACGCACGTTCATGCGCTCACGGATAGTGCGCGACATACGCGCCAAACCAATCGCAAACTGATTGGAGAGCTGCTCTCCTACCGTGCGCACACGGCGGTTGCTCAAATGGTCGATATCGTCCACGTCCGCTTTCGAATTGATCAGTTCGATCAAATATTTGATGATTTCTATGATGTCCTGTTTGGTCAGCACCCTCACGTCCATCGGCGTGTCAAGACTCAATTTCTTGTTGATACGGTAACGGCCCACATCACCCAAATCATAACGCTTCTCCGAGAAGAAAAGATTATTGATGACTTCACGCGCGCTCGCGTCGTCGGCAGGGTCCGCATTGCGCAACTGACGATAAATATAAAGCACAGCCTCTTTTTCAGAGTTGCTGGGGTCCTTCTGCAACGTGTTGAAGATAATCGAATAGTCCGAAGCATTGGCTTCTTCGTTGTGCAAAAGGATATTCTGCACGCCTGCCTCGATAATCAAGTCAAGATGTTCCGGCTCGATTACCGTTTCGCGGTCTATCACCACCTCATTGCGCTCGATAGATACCACCTCACCCGTATCTTCATCCACGAAGTCTTCCGTCCATGTTTTCAGCACACGTGCAGCCAGCTTGCGGCCCACAATCTTTTTCAGATTTGTCCGATTCACCTTTACTTCTTCAGCCAAGTTGAAGATTTCAAGAATGTCCTTGTCGTTCTCGAATCCCACGGCACGCAGCAATGTAGTCACAGGCAATTTCTTCTTACGGTCAATGTATGCGTACATCACATTGTTGATATCCGTAGCGAACTCTATCCAAGAACCTTTGAAAGGAATGATACGCGCCGAGTACAGTTTTGACCCGTTCGCATGAATGCTCTGCCCGAAGAACACTCCCGGCGAACGATGCAACTGCGAAACGACAACGCGCTCAGCCCCGTTAATCACGAATGTCCCCTTAGGAGTCATATAGGGAATGGGTCCCAAATACACGTCCTGAATCACCGTATCAAAATCTTCATGGTCAGGGTCCGTACAATAAAGTTTCAGTTTGGCCTTCAACGGCACACTGTACGTAAGCCCTCGCTCCAGACAATCGTCAATAGAATAATGAGGCGGATCAATATAATAGTCAAGAAATTCGAGCACGAAATTGTTGCGCGTGTCGGCGATAGGGAAATTCTCTGCAAACACCTTATACAAGCCGTCATTCTTACGCTTTTCAGGCGGAGTGTCTAACTGTAAGAAGTCGTGGAAAGACTTCAACTGCACTTCCAAGAAATCCGGATAGTTCATCGGATTTTTAACGGAAGCGAAATTGATTCGTTGTTTTTGGGTTTCTGAAGACATCTGTATGAATTTTATTTTTGACGGACTCGAACGCCCGTCCTTTTAACATTCGAGCCGGAAAGATTACCAGAATCCGGCGAACTTAATATAGACGCAAAAAGGTTAAGAATCCCATTCTACAGGGATTCCTAACCGAGATACCTGATTTACAGGCAGTTCTTATTTAAGCTCAATTTCAGCTCCGGCTTCTTCCAGAGTTTTCTTCAAAGATTCAGCTTCATCTTTTGCCAAACCTTCTTTCAAAGTGCTCGGCGCACCGTCAACCAAATCTTTAGCTTCCTTCAAGCCAAGGCCGCATGCTTCTTTCACTGCCTTCACTACCTGAAGTTTAGCTGCACCTGCGCTCTTCAACACTACGTCGAAAGATGTTTTTTCTTCAACGGCTGCCGCACCTGCTGCTGCGGGACCTGCTGCCACTGCTACTGCGGCTGCGGCGGGTTCGATACCGTAATCTTCCTTCAAGATAGTTGCAAGTTCGTTGACTTCTTTCACTGTCAAGTTCACCAGTTGTTCTGCAAAAGCTTTCAAATCTGCCATTTTCGTATGAATTTAATTGTTTATTTACTTTGGTTTGATTAATTGTTTTTTCGGTTTCTTCTTTATTTCATGCACAACGGAAGATTACTCTCCGCGTTCTGCCAAAGTTTGAAGAACTCCATGAATAGTGTTTCCACCCGACTGCAAAGCAGACACGACATTCTTCGCCGGAGATTGCAACAAAGCGACAATTTCTGCGATAACCTCGTTCTTGCTCTTGATAGTTGCAAGCGCCTCCAGCTGATCTGCACCTACATAGAAACCTTCTTCTGCATAGGCGGCTTTCAATGAAGGAACTCCGTCCTTGTATTCTTTCAGCAACTTCGCCGGAGCATTTGCTGTCTCACAGAACATCACTGAAGTGGTGCCTTTCAGCGAAGCAAACAGCGGCGAAAAGTCTACATCCAGACTTGTCAGAGCCTTGTGGAGTAACGTGTTCTTTACCACGACCAACTTGATGCCAGCCTTGAAGCATTTTCTGCGGAGCTCGCTCGTTGCAGCTGCATCCATAGCTGTTGTATCCACCAAGTAGAAGTGACCGTATTGTTTTACCGTATCAGCCAACTGACCGATAATTATACCTTTATCTTCCTTTCTCATGATTTCCTCCTATTAAATTAGTTTTCTTCTACGGATTTCGGGTCAATCTTGATTCCCTTACTCATCGTACTCGAAAGATAAATGCTCTTAATATAAGTACCCTTAGCTGCGGCAGGTTTCAATTTTATGATTGTAGAAACGAATTCCTTGGCATTGTCCCGGATTTGGTCAGCAGTGAACGATACCTTTCCGATTGACGTATGAACGATTCCGCTCTTGTCAACCTTAAAATCTATCTTACCCTGCTTCACTTCCTTTACAGCCTTGGCTACGTCCATCGTCACAGTCCCGCTCTTCGGATTCGGCATCAGTCCGCGAGGACCCAGAATACGTCCCAACGCACCGATTTTGCCCATGATAGACGGCATAGTGATAATCACATCGATGTCAGTCCAACCGCCTTTGATCTTTTCGATATACTCATCAAGACCTACATAGTCGGCTCCCGCTTCTTTTGCTGCAGCTTCGGCCTCCGGCGAACAAAGCACAAGCACACGCACCTGCTTTCCCGTCCCATGCGGAAGGGAAACGACACCTCTCACCATCTGGTTTGCCTTACGAGGGTCCACTCCAAGACGAACGTCAATGTCTACAGAAGCGTCAAACTTGGTATAAGTAATTTCTTTCACCAATTCAGCAGCTTCCTTGAGCGAGTATGCTTTTCCTGCTTCAACCTTCTCCGCGACCGACTTTTGATTTTTTGTCAGTTTACCCATTGTCAATCGAAGTTAATTAGTTATTACCTGGGAATTCACCTTTCACTGTGATACCCATACTTCTGGCCGTACCCGCCACCATTGACATGGCAGCCTCGATGGTAAAGCAATTCAAGTCCGCCATCTTGTCTTGGGCAATCGCACGGATTTGGTCCCAAGTCAGTTCAGCCACCTTCTTACGGTTCGGTTCAGCCGATCCGCCTTTTATCTTTGCTGCCTCCAACAACTGTATAGCTGCGGGCGGAGTCTTGATTACAAAGTCGAACGACTTGTCCGTGTAGTAGGTGATAATTACAGGCAATACTTTGCCCGCTTTGTCCTGCGTCCTCGCGTTGAACTGCTTGCAAAACTCCATGATGTTTATGCCTTTCGAGCCCAGCGCAGGACCTACGGGAGGCGACGGATTCGCTGCGCCACCCTTGATCTGTAATTTGATCTGTCCGGCAACTTCTTTAGCCATTTTCTTCTATTTTTTATTGATTATCCGACGAAAAGAATTTCACACGTAACAAAATGCTTTATTCTTTTTCCACATCCATAAAGCCCAATTCAAGCGGAGTTTTTCTTCCGAAAATCCGGACCATCACTTTCAGCTTGCGTTTTTCAGCGTTCACTTCTTCGATAAGTCCCGTAAACCCTCCGAACGGCCCCACGCAGACTTTCACTGTTTCGCCTACAGCGTAAGGCACTTCTGCGCCTCCGCCGTTTTCCGCCAACGTATCTGCCGCACCCAATATTCGAGCTACTTCCGACTCCCTCAACGGCACCGGATTGTCCGTTCCTCCAAGGAAGCCTATCACATTCGGCGCGTTCCGCAAATGATGCGCCACTTCGCCTACCAGAGCCGCTTCTACCAGCACATATCCCGGCAGATAAGTCCGTTCTTTCACTATGCGCTTTCCGTTACGTACCTGATAAGTCTTTTCTGTGGGAATCAACACCTGCGATACATAATCGCCCAAGTTTCCGTGTCTGATGTCCGCGTCAAGATATTCTTTTACCTTGCTCTCCTTTCCACTTACGGCACGCAACACGTACCATTTCTTCTCAATACCAGACATATCCCGATTATTGTATTAATAGTGCGGATAGATAACGTCCTCCATGATAAAACGGAAGGCGGAATCCATGATAAAAACGACCAGTGCAATGAGAAGGGAAGCTGTCAGAACAACCACTGCACTGCTTGAAAGCTGCGAACGTGTGGGCCATGAAACCTTATGGACCAGTTCGTCATATGATTCTTTACAATACTTCGTTACCTTTCCAAACATATTCTTCTAATTTTAGCACGGGAAGAGAGGCTCGAACTCCCGACACTCGGTTTTGGAGACCGATGCTCTACCAACTGAGCTATT